>PHEV01000077.1 GCA_002843035.1 Actinobacteria bacterium HGW-Actinobacteria-5
TGTCGCGTCGCGCGGTGTACGTGGGAGCGTGCGGTGGCCTCGGCGCAGCCGAGCGCGTCCGCGATCGCGGCGTAGTCGAGGTCGGCGTAGAAGCGCAGTACCACCGCTGTTCGCTGCACGGGTTTCAGCGCTCCGCACAGCCGCCACACCTCGTCGGACGCCGCGATCGCGTCGGCGGCGTTCGGGCTGAACGATGCGTGCCCGGCCTCCACCGCGGTCACCCTCCTGCCGAGATCCGCTCCCATGCCCCTGACAAGTCGCCGGACGCGGTGTTCGTTGCACCCATCACATCAGCGGGTGAGGAAATCCATCGGATCGGCCGAAAACCTCACCCGATCCGCACCCCGACGTCCTAGGGTCTGGGGCATGGACGCACCCTGGGTCAGGCACTACCAGCCGGGAGTTCCGGCAGAGATCGAACTCCCCACCGAGTCACTGGTCGCCCTGTACGAGCGCTCCGTCCGGGAGGCCGGGGATTCCGTCGCCACCGAGTTCTTCGGACGCACCACCACCTACGCCCAGCTCGGCGACCGGATCGAGCGCGCCGCCGAGGGCCTGCGCCGGATCGGGGTGAAGGCCGGTGACCGGGTCGCGCTCGTGCTGCCGAACTGCCCGCAGCACGTGGTGGCGTTCTACGCGATCCTCCGGCTGGGCGCGATCGTCGTCGAGCACAACCCGCTCTACACCGAGCGCGAGCTACGGCACATCTTCGAGGACCATGCCGCCCGGGTCGCGATCTGCTGGGACGTGGCCGTGCCCAAGTTGAAGGCCCTGCCCGAGGACGTGCCGCTGCAGCGCATCGTCTCGGTGAACCTGCTGAACGCGTTCCCCACCGTGAAGCGGCTGGCCCTGCACCTGCCGGTGAAGAAGCTGCGGGAGACCCGCGACCGGCTCACCCAGCCGGCGCCGGGCACGATGAGCTGGGAGAAGCTGCTGGAGGCACCGCGGCTGGACGCGTCCCACCCCAAGCCGGGCGTGCACGACCTCGCGGTGATCCAGTACACGTCCGGAACCACCGGCATTCCCAAGGGCGCGATGCTGTCCCACTACAACTTGTTCGCCAACGCGCGGCAAGGCGAGGCCTGGATGCACGGGGCGCAGTACCGCAAGGAGACGTTCTACGCGATCCTGCCGCTGTTCCACGCGTTCGGCATGACGCTGTTCCTCACCTACGGCATCCTCAAGCAGGCCCGGCTCGTGCTGTTCCCGGCCTTCGACGTCGACCTGGTGCTCGACGCGGCGAAGAAGTCGCCGCCGACCGTGTACTGCGCGGTGCCGCCGATCTACCAACGGACGGCCACTCGCGCGAAGGAGCGCGGCATCTCGCTGAAGTCGGCGAAGTACTGCATCTCCGGGGCGATGAACCTGCCCGACGACGTGGTGGAGCTGTGGGAGTCGGTCTCCGGCGGACTGCTGGTCGAGGGGTACGGCATGACCGAGGCGTCCCCGGTGTGCCTGGGCAACCCGTTCGCGCCGTCCCGGCGGACGGGAACGATCGGCGTCCCGTTCCCCAGCACGTTCATGAGGGTGGTCGACACCGAGGACCCGACCCGCGAGGTGGCGCAGGGCGAGCGCGGCGAGCTGCTGATCAAGGGCCCGCAGGTGTTCGGCGGCTACTGGAACAACGCCGACGAGACCGCGAGGACGCTGCTGCCGGACGGCTGGCTGCGTACCGGCGATGTGGTCACCGTGGACGCGGACGGCTTCACCACGATCGTCGACCGGGTGAAGGAACTGATCATCACCGGCGGGTTCAACGTGGCCCCGTCCGAGGTGGAGGCGGTGCTGCGCAGCCATCCCGACGTGACCGACGCGGCGGCGATCGGGGTGCCCGCGCACTCCGGCGGCGAGCGGGTGGTGGCGGTGGTGCTGCTGCGTGCGGGCGCGACGCTGGACGAGGCTGCGCTGAAGGCGTGGTGTCACGAGCGCCTCGCCGCGTACAAGGTGCCCCGCGAGATCGTCGCTCTGAACGACCTGCCCCGCTCGATGCTCGGCAAGGTGCTGCGCAAGCAGGTGCGCGAGGAGTTCCTGGCCTCCCGCGAGTCCTGACCGAGCGTCCGTCCACCTCGCCGGGTGGCCGAAAAGGGGACGGTGGCCGAAAAGGGGACGGTTCTCTTTATCGGCCACCTCGCGATCGGCGGACGGGTGGCCGAAAAGGCGAACCGTCCCCTTTTCGGCCAGGAGTGTCAGCGAGGCTCGTCGAGGAGGTCGGGGACGACGTCCTCCTCGGTATGGATCCAGGGCAGCACCTGCCAACCCGACTGGCGGACGATGTAGCCGACCGCGACCACGACGGTGAGCGCACAGGCGATCGCGCCGATGGCCAGCGTCCAGCGCGGGCCCCAGACATCACCGACCCAGCCGATCAACGGGGCGCCGATCGGCGTCCCGCCGAGGAAGATGGCCTGGTAGAGCGCCATCACCCGGCCGCGCATCACCGGCTCGGTCGCCAGCTGGACGGACGCGTTCGCGGTCGCCATCACCGTCAGCGCGGTCAGCCCGGTGGGCACGAGGAAGAACGCGTACCACCAGAACCCCGGCGCCAGCGCGAGCCCGGTCACCGCGATCGAGAAGCCGGCCAGCGCACCGATGATCAGCCGCAGCCGCAGCCGTGACCTGCGCGCGGCGAGCAGTCCCGCGGACAGCGACCCGATCGCAAGGATCGAGCCCAGCAGCCCGTACAGTTCTGCACCGGCATGGAACACCGCCGTCGACATCAGGGCATTGGTGATCTGGAAGTTCATCCCGAACGTGCCGAGCATGAACACGATGAACAGCAGCAGGATGATGTCCGGCCGGGCGCGGACGTAGCGCAACCCGTCGCGCACCGCGCCCCTCCGTTTCGCGAACGGGACGGGGTACAGCTCGGCGTCCCGCATCATCATCAGCGCAATCAGCACCGCGATGAAGCTCAGGCCGTTGATCAGCAGCGCGGGGCCGACGCCCCACCACGCGATCGTGAGGCCGGCCACCGCAGGCCCGATCAGCCGGGCACCGTTGAAGGAGGTGGTGTTCAGGCCGACCGCGTTCGGGATCAGCCGTTCACTGACCATCTCCGGGGCGAACGCCTGCCGGGCGGGGCCGTCGAAAGCCGCCGCGACGCCCAGCAGGAACGCCAGCAGGTAGACGTGCCACAACTGCACCCACCCGGCAAGGGTGAGCCCGGCGAGCGTCAGCCCGACCGCCGCCTGCGCCGCCTGGGTGTACATCAGCAGCTTCCGCTTGGGAATCCGGTCGGCCACCGCGCCCGCGTACGGCGCGAGCAGGGCGATCGGCAGGAACTGCAGGCCCGTGGTGATACCCAGCGCGGACGCGGAGTTCGCGGTCAGGATGGTCAGCACCAGCCAGTCCTGGGCCACCCGGGCCATCCAGGTGCCGATGTTCGAGATCAGCCCGCCGGTCCAGAACAGCCGGTAGTTGCGGATGCCCAGTGAGGCGAACATCGGCACCCGCTCGGCGGCCACCGTCGCGCTCACTGTTCCAGCACCCGGTTCAGCAGTCCCGTGGCCTCCACCAGCACCGTCAACTCATCCTTCGCCAGCCCCTGCAGCTTGCGCACCATCCAGTCGTCGCGGGCCTGGACGGTGGCGTCGAGCAGCGTGCGCCCCGCTTCGGTGAGCACGACCAGCTTCGAGCGTCCATCGGAGGGGTGGTCCCTGGTGTCGACCAGCCCCCGCTCGGCCAGGCAGTTCACCGTCCTCGTCATGGACGGCGCGGAGATCCGGTCCAGCTCGGCGAGTTCGCCCGGTGTGCGCGGCCCGTCCAGCAGCTTGAACAGGACGCTCGCGTGGTGCGGCGCCAGCTCCGACCCCG
The DNA here is from genome assembly GCA_002843035.1 of Actinobacteria bacterium HGW-Actinobacteria-5. Lineage (GTDB taxonomy): Bacteria > Actinomycetota > Actinomycetes > Propionibacteriales > Propionibacteriaceae > Propionicimonas. Next base: position 3,814 of record PHEV01000077.1, read on the forward strand.
ACTCGAACCGGACCCGGCGGCTGACCTGCTGGCAGGCCATCCGGAGGTCGTTCGCGAGGTGCTGGATGGAATCCATATGCTTAGCATAGCTCATTAGTTCAGCTAAGTATCCCTCCGGTGATACCTGGTGGAGCTGGGCACCAGTGCGCAGGCCCGGCCCGTATCCGGACGTCGAGCCACACCCTCCCACCACTGTGCGGACCACCGTGGCCGCACAGGTGGAAAGGAAGCACCATGGCAGGAGGCAAGCGGACTCCGCTGCAGGACGAGGTCGTGCGCGCCCTCATCGAGACCAAGGCCATCGACTTCGAGGCGGTCGGTGCGCTGTTCAGCAAGTTCGGCGCGCAGGCAGCCCTCGAGGGCGACTCGCTCGTCCACATCATCACCAAGAAAGTCACCTGGGCCTGCGGGTGGCCCGGCCCCGAGATCTTCCGGGCCGAGGACATCGCACAGTTCCGGCAGTGACGACACCCGCCGCGAGTGACCAGTGAGGTCGACCGAACACGGCGACGACCGGCACAGCGCTGGGGCAGGCGGCCTGGACGGCCGCCTGCTCCACGACGCCGTCCGGCTGGTCCTGCGCGCGGTGGCCGCCGCCCGTGACGAGGGCGGCCGCGCCACCCCGACGTCCGGAGCGCCGCAGCTCAACCGGGACAAGGTGGACAGCGAGGCTGCGATGCTGCTCCGCGCAGCCCTGCCCCTGGCCGATGCGGTGCCCGGGCTGCGCGCGTCGCTCACCCGGCTCGGCGCCGAGCTCGCCGCACCCACCGCGTCCGAAGTGGCCGTGCGGCTGTGCCTTCACCCCGGCGTCGCGCTGGACCTCGCCCTCGTCCCGCTACACCTGGGCGCGCTGGGGCTGGGCGACCCGCGCCTGGAGCCGCTGCTGGAAGACCTGTTCGGCCACGACCGACTCCGGGGGCCCGAGCGCCCGCCCCATCGGGAACTCGAGCAGCAGTGGCTGCACGGGCTGTGGTCCGGCGGGACGGACCCGGCGGAGCTCGCCCGCGCGGTCTCCGCGTCCTGCCTCGGATGGGAGTTCGACCACGTCGCCGGGACGACCGACGACGCCTACGCCTTCACCCACGCGATCCTGTACGCGAGCGACCACGGACGCCGCCGCGTGGCGCTGCCGCGGCCGGTCTCGGCGATCACGGCGGACGCCGAAGCGATCCTTGCGGTCGCGCTCGACGCGGGAAACCACGACGTGGCCGCGGAAGCCCTGTGGACCTGGCCCATGCTCGGCCTCGACGATCCGCCGCTCGCCGCGCGGGCCCGCGACCTGCTCGCCGCGGTGAGCTCCGAGCGCGGGTTCCTCCCGGGCCCCGGCTTCGACCCGGCCGTCCACGACCAGCTGCCGCTGCCCGAGCGGGACGCCTACGTGCTGCGCACCAGTTACCACACGACCCTCGTGCACGGGCTGCTGCTGGCCAGCGTCCTGGACGGCGGGCCGCACCGGCCGGGTGCGGCACCGCACGCCGCACCCGCGCGTCCCGGTGCCGCGTCCGCGCTCCTGCCCTACTGCCCATCCCGCCCGGGAGCGCAGGAGTGGTGGGGACGGATCAGCTCGCTTTCCGCCGGGGAGCAGGACGCCCTGGCGCCTGCCCTGGCCGCGATGGCGCTGCGACGCGCCGCGGTGAATGCCGACCTGGCCGTCCTGAGGCAGATCCTCGACGTGGTCGCAGCCCACCGGCTCGCCGAGACACCGGCCGTCCGGCAGGCACGGCTGCTCCTGCGCCGGGCCGTGGCCTGCGCGGGGATCGCCGCCGGCTACAGCGAGGCCGCCCAGGCGACCAGCGCCGGGTGAGCGAGGCTGTCCAGCTCCAGGTCGGCGCCGAGGGCGGGGTGTTCGGGCGACGGGACCGCGATCACGGCCATCCCCGCGGCCCGGGCAGCGGAGACGCCGGTCGTGCTGTCCTCGAACGCCAGGCACTGCGACGCCGGCACCCCCAGCAGTTCGCACGCCGCAAGGTAGAGGTCGGGGCCCGGCTTCGGCACCGGAACCTCGTCAGCGGCCACGACCGCGCCGAAGGTGTCGGTCAGGCCTGCCCGGGTGAGCGTGACGTCCAGGACCGCGCGCGGGGAGTTGCTGGCGACCGCGATCGGCACCCGCGGACGCAACAGGTCGACGAGCTGGAGGGCCCCGGGCATCGGCTCGGCCTCGCGCAACAGGACATCCTCGACGCGGTCCAGCACCTCCGCCTCGATCGCGGCCTCGTTCCCCGGCTCGCCGAAGACCTCGGCCATCATCAGCGCCGACGCGGGCACGCTCTTGCCGATGAACCGGCCCTTCTCCGCCGGCCCGTAGGGCAGCCCCCGGGTGGCGAACACCGCGGTCTCTGCCGTCGTCCAGCAACGCTCGGTGTCCATCAGCAGCCCGTCGCAGTCGAACACCACGCCCGCCGGACGCAGCGCGGCCAGCACGTCGCTCACCAGCTCGCCACCGTCGGCGTCCTGATCCAGGGACCGCCGCGGCGTGGGGTCCGGGGCGGACGGGTCACGACTCACGAGCCGCCCACCACTGGAGCAGTTCCCGAGTCGCCCGCTCCTCGCCCAGCGGACCGTCCTCCAGCCGCCGCTCCAGCAGGAACTTGTAGGCCTGGCCGACCACCGGGCCGGGGCCGATGCCGAGCACCTCCATGATCCGGGTACCGTCGAGGTCGGGACGGGTCGACTCCAGCTCCTCCCGGGCGGCCAGCTCGTCGATCCGCCACTCCAGCTCCTCGTAGGCGCGGCGCAGCGCCTGCGCCTTGCGCACGTTGCGGGTGGTGCAGTCCGAACGGGTCAGGATGTGCAGGCGCTCCAGCTGGTCGCCGGCGTCGCGAACGTAGCGACGCACCGCCGAGTCGGTCCACTCGCCGTCCGCATAGCCGTGGAAACGCAGGTGCAGCTCGACCAGCTTCGCGACCGACTTCGTCTCCTGGGTGGAGAACCGCAGCGCCTGCATCCGCTTCGTGGTGAGCTTCGCCCCGACCACGTCGTGGTGGTGGAAGGACACCTTGCCGCCGGGCTCGAACTTCCGCGTCCGGGGCTTGCCGATGTCGTGGAAGATCGCGGCCAGCCGGTTCACCAGGTCGGGTTCGTGACCGCGGGCCTTCTCCAGCTCGATCGCCTGGTCGAGCACGGTCAGGGTGTGCTCGTAGACGTCCTTGTGCCGATTGTGCTCGTCGCGCTCCATCTTCAGCGCCGGCAACTCGGGCAACACGATCTCGGCCAGCCCCGTGTCCACCAGCAGGTTCAATCCGGGGCGCGGGTTGTCGGTGAGCAGCAGCTTCACCAGTTCGTCCCGGATCCGCTCGGCGGAGACGATCGTGATCCGGGACGCCATCCCGGTCATCGCGGCCACCACCTCCGGGTCGGGGTGGAATCCGAGCTGGGAGACGAACCGCGCCGCGCGCATCATCCGCAGGGGGTCGTCGGAGAAGGACAGCTCGGCAGCCGCCGGCGTCCGGATCACCTCGGTGACCAGGTCGGCCAACCCGCCGAAGGGATCCAGCAGCTCCGCGTCGCTGACCCGCAGCGCCATCGCGTTCACGGTGAAGTCGCGGCGGATCAGGTCGCCGCCGAGGTGGTCACCGAAGATGACGTCCGGCTTGCGGGTGTGGTCGGCGTAGCTGTCGGCGCGGAAAGTGGTGATCTCGACCACCCACTCCGAGCCGTCGTCCTCGCGGATCCGGCAGGCGATCGTTCCGAACTCCCTGCCCACGTCCCAGACCGCACTGGTCACGCTGCGCACCAGTGCCTCGATCTCGTCCGGACGGGCCGAGGTCGTGTAGTCGAGGTCGTTGCCGAGCCGGCCCATCAGCGCATCCCGCACCGAGCCGCCGACCAGGTAGAACTCGTGGCCGGCCCGCTCGAACTGCCTGGCCAGCTTCCGCACCCGGGGGCCCGTGGCCAGCACGCTCGCCAGGGCGGCGCGCTGCTCGTCGGTCAGGCTGGGCACGACCGCATACTCTACCGGCCCTGCCCCGTCACCGGGCGCCAGCCCCCGCGCCGAGGCGTCCCGGCCAGGCGCGGCCGAGGCGAAGGCCGACCCTGGTGGGGGTGGCGCGACGGGCAGCGGACCGCCTCCCCGTACGATGGGACGGTGATCGGCGGCTCCTGGGACAGGCATCGCGCGCTGGCCCTCCTGCTGGCCTGGGTGGCGGCTGTGGCCGGGCTGTCCGTGTGGGCCCCCGCCCCGGCGCAGGCCGCCGATCTGCAGCTCACCTTCACGATGACCTCGCTGGACGTCTCCGGGTACAAGGCCAAGGACACGGTCACGCTGGAGGGGACGGTGACCAACACCGGCAGCGTGGACGCCTACGGCGTCCAGGTGATCCTGTGGCGCTCCCGGGACGCGATCCAGAGCCTCGCCTCGCTGCGCCTGGCCAACAGCAACAACATCATCGGCCAGCGCCTGCCGATCACCGCCGACCACTACCGGGTGGTGACCACGTCCGCCGAGGCGTTCGTCCCGGGCCAGACCAGCCAGGTCAGGCTCAAGGCGACCCTCGCCGAGCTCGGCTTCGACACCCGGGGCGCAGCGTTCGCGTTCGGCGCGGACGTGATCGCCCGGACCAGCCCGCCCAGCGAGGACCGCGCGTCCGGGCAGCTGCGGACCTTCGTGCCGATCCCCGGCAAGCGGAAGGTCCCGGTCACCCCGATCGTGCTGCTCACGGCCCCGCCGACCAAGCTGGTCGACAACCTGTTCCGCAACGACTCCCTGCGCGACGAGCTCACCGGGCGGCTCTCCACCTTGCTGGACGCCGCAGGACGTCCGGGGATGAGCTGGCTGATCGACCCTGCCCTGCTCGACGAGGTGCAGGACATGGCCGATGGCTACCAGGTGCAGACAGCGGACGGCAGCCGGCCCGGCACCGGCGCGGAGGTGGCCGAGCAGTGGCTGGAACGCTTCGCGGACCTGGACCGCACCGCGGGCGCACGGACGCTCTTCGCCAACCCGGACGTGAACGGCGCCCGGCTGGCCGGCGACAGCCTGATCGTGAGCCGGTCCGAACAGGCGGCCGAGCAGGTGAGCGGGCTCGATGACCTGCCCGTCGTCGCCGTCCCCGCTGGCCAGGTGCTGACGGAGGCCACGAAGTCCTTCCTGGCCGGTTCCGGCATCGACGCGGTGATCGCCCGCAACGCCGCCAGGGCGGGCGCTCTGCAGGCCAGCACCGGTGCGCCTGTCCTGGCCGCATCCGCCGCCGTCCCCGGCGACGACACGAACGCGCAGAACCTGCGCACGCAGTACGCCCTGGCCACCACGGTGGTCGCGGGGACGAAGGGCGAAGTCCGGCTGCTCAGCGACGACTCGGACCTCGCGCAGGACCTGGCCGCCACCACCACCTGGACGAGCCAGCGCGGGCTGCGCGCCCTGCTCGCCTCGACCCCGAGTGTGCGCGCGGCCAGCTATACCGCGGTCAAGCCCGACCGGCTCAGCGAGGCCGAGTTCGAGGCACTGGGCAGGCTGGAGAGCGACTTCGCCGCGTACGCCGAACTGGCGCCCGACTCAACCCTGCCCGACCAGTCCGCCGCGGGCGTCACCCGGAGCGCCTCGTCGGCCTGGGTCGGCGACTCCCGCGGCTTCGACGCGCAGCTCGACGGGATGAACCGGATCGTGGGGATGTCGGAGGTCGGCGAGTCCGTCTCGCTCAACGCGAGCGCACGGTTCGTGATGTCCTCGCGCGCCAACGAGTTCCCGGTCACCGTCACCAACGAGTTCACCGAGGCCATCCGGGTGAAGGTGGTGGTCACCTCGAACAACCCGCAGCGGCTGACCGTGCCGCCGTCCGAGCTGGTCACCGTGGAACCCCGCCAGAGCGTCACCGTCAACATCCGGCCGGAGGCCACGTCCAACGGCGTGGTCACCGCACGGGCCTACGTCGCGACGGAGAGCGGACGCAGGGTCACCGCCGACACCCCGATCACGATCGAGGTCACCGACCTCGGGGTGGTGGCCTGGATCATCGTCGGCGTGTCCGGCCTGGTCCTGGTCGGGGCGACGGCGTGGCGGATCCGCCAGGTCCGGCGCAGGCTCGCGGCCGGCGAACCAGCCAGGGACGACACATGAGCGCCCCACGGCGTTCCTCTCCCCCGCTGCGCTCCCACGGGGGGAACGCATGACCGAAACCCAGGCCGGTGGGCGCCGGCTGATCAACGCGACCGCCGTGATGGCCTCGGGCACGATGGTCTCCCGCGTCCTCGGACTGGTGAGGGCCATGCTGATCGCGTTCGTGCTCGGCAACGGCACCCGGCAGGTGGAGGCGTTCAACTACGCCAACACCGTGCCCACCACCCTGTACCTGCTGCTGGCCGGCGGCACCCTGAACAACGTCCTGGTGCCGCAGATCGTGCGGGCGGTGACCCACGACGAGGACGGCGGACGCGCCTTCATCGACCGGATCATCACCGCCTTCGTGATGGCGCTCGGCGCGCTCACCGTCGTGGTCACCGTGACCACGCCCCTGGTGATGAGCATGTTCGCGCGCGCGTGGACCGCCCCCGACATGGCCGACCACTGGGCCTCGCTGCTGCTGATGAGCTACATCTGCATGCCGCAGCTGTTCTTCTACGGCGTCTTCTTCCTGATCGGCCAGGTGCTGAACGCCCGGGACAAGTTCGGCCCGATGATGTGGGCGCCGATCGCCAACAACGTGGTCTCGATCGCCGTGTTCGCCCTGTACCTGGCCATCTGGGGCAACCAGACCGCCCTCACCGGCGAGCCGTTCACCGTGCCCCAGGCCTGGCTGCTGGCGGGCGGATCGACGCTGGGCATCATCGTCCAGACCCTCGTCCTGCTGCCGTTCCTGAAGCGGGCCGGATTCAGCTACCGGCCACGCTTCGACCTGAAGGGGACGGGGCTGGGCCGCACCTTCCACGTCGCCAAGTGGATGGTCGGCTATGTCGCGCTCACCACGCTGGTCCAGATGCTTGTCGCGAACCTCGCCTCGCAGGCCACCAGCGCGACCGACCAGGGCGCCGGCTGGACCGTCTACCAGAACGCCTACCTGATCTGGATCCTGCCGCACTCGTTGCTCACGGTGTCCCTGGCCACCGCGATGCTGCCCAGCGCGTCCCGCTACGCCGTCGCGGGCGACCGCTCCGGGGTGGCGGCCGAGACGACCAGGGCGCTGCGCCTGGCCACCACGTTCCTGCTCCCGGCCAGCGTCGGGTTGCTCGTGCTGGCCGACCCGGTGACCCGGCTCGCGTTCGGCAACGGCACCGGAGCCAGCGACTACATCTACATCGCCTGGGCGTTGATGGCCTTCGCGATCGGCCTGGTGCCGTTCACCATCCAGTACCTGTACCTGCGGGCGTTCTTCGCGATGGACAACACCCGCACGCCGTTCCTGCTGCAGATCTGGATCAGCGGCGCGAACGCGGTAGCCGCCCTCGCGCTGGCGCTGCCGTGGAACAACCCGACCACCGTGGCTGCCCGGCTGGCGCTCGCGTACAGCCTGTCCTACTTCGTCGGCGTGTTCCTCACCCACGTGGTGCTGCGCCGTCGCGTGCCCGAGCTGCCCGGGGTCGAGACCCTCACCCACCTCGCCCGCCTGCTGGTGGCCACCGTGCCGGCTGCGGCACTGGCCTGGGGCATCACCTGGTGGACCGAGCGGTACCCGAGCCTGCTGATCCGGACCGCAGGGCTGGCCGTGGCCGGGATCCTCGCCGTCCTGGTGTTCTTCTTCACCGCCAAGCGCCTGCGCATCCCGGAGACCACGGCCCTGCTCGAGCAGCTGCGCCGGCCGAAGGGCGACGAGGGCCAGACCGACGCCGCGGAGGCGATCGCGGACGCCGAGGCGGGAGCCCCTGAGGACCGCCTCGTCGCATCGGCGCCGGAGCCCGTGCCCGACGCCAACGGAGTGGGCGTGTTCGTGCCCGTCGCCCCGCCGGCACCGGTCGCGTCCGCCCTGCTCAGCCTGCCCGCGCCACCCATCGCAGGGACGCCGGAAGCGGAGGCATCGGCGGGCGGGCGCGTGCTCGGCGAACGCTACCGTCTGGCCGACCAGCTGGCCGTGCACAACCGGGCGCAGACCTGGCGCGCCGACGACCTCGTCCTGGGCCGCGCCGTGCTCGTGCACCTGCTGGACGCCGATGCCCCGGCCACGGCCGCCGTACTGGAGTCCTCCCGCGAGGCTGCCCTCGCCACCGACTCCCGGTTCCTGCGCGTGCTCGACGTGGTCGAGTCCGAGCCGGGCGTCGGCCCCTACCTCGTCTACGAGTACGCACCGGGCCAGACCCTGGAGAAGGTGCTGCGCGACGGGCCGCTGACCGGCGTGGAGGCAGCCTGGATCGTCCGGGAGGTCGCGGACGGGCTGATCGGGTTGCATGCGCAGGAGCACTACCACCGGCACCTCAGCCCGGCCACCCTGCTGATCACCTCGACCGGCAACGTGAAAGTGCTGGGCAGCGCCCTCACCGATGCCGAGGAGGCGCCCTCGCACCTGTCCGGCGAGGCCGCCGACGTGCGGGCGCTCGGCCAGCTGCTGTACGCCTGCCTGGTCGCACACTGGCCCGGAGGAGAGCGCTACGGGATGCCCGCAGCCCCGATCGTGGAGGGCCACTGGGTGCTGCCCAGCCAGGTCCACGGCGGGGTGGCGCCGGCGGTCGACCGGGTGGTGGACCGGCTGCTCTCGCCCGTTCCGCGCGGGCACGCGTCCCGGCTGACCACCGCGCAGGACGTGACCACGCAACTCTCCCTCGTGCTGGGACCGATGGGCGCGGCGCACGACCTGCAGGCACGGCTGCACCCCGACGTCGACCCCGACACCGAGGACGCGCCGCCGGCGCCGGTCTCCCAGGTCGCTCCACCGATCCCGACGCCGGCGTCCGCGGGCCGGTTCAGCGTCCACGACGTCATCGAGGACGAATCCCCGGACACCCCTGCGGCGGAGTCGGTCGCTTCGCCGGGCCCGGGCCCGCAGGCCCGGGCGGCGTCGCCGCTCGGAGCGGACCTCCCGGTCTGGGCCGCGCCGCCGGTCGAGGCGTCGCCGGCCCTGGTCGAGGCGTCGCCGGCCCTGGTCGAGGCGGCGCCGGAGGAGGACCCGTATCCCGGCGAGTTCCACTACACGAACGCCGAGCTCTACGGCGAGGACGATCCCGGGGACGAGACCCAGCCGTTCGTGGACGAGGCGCTGCGCCGCAGCGAGTCGTTCACCCCGGTGCCCCCGCCGGCAGGAATCCGGCCGTCGTCCGGACCGGAACAGCCCGCGCGGCGCGGGCGCCTGATGCCGCTGCTGTTCGGCGTGCTGGCCCTCGTGGTCGTGGTCGGGATCGTCGCCGTCGTGGCGATGAACGTCCGTGAGCCGGCCGGACCGACCACACCGGCCGCGGGGGCGGTCCAGATCGAGGTGGCGACGGCCTTCGACCCCAAGACCGACGGCGGGGACGCGTCCGAGAACAGCAAGCGCACCCAGCGCGCCATCGACGGGGACGCGAGCACCGTCTGGCGCACGGAGAAGTACGGCTCGGCGAAGTTCAACGGACGCAAGCCCGGCGTCGGACTCGTGCTCGACCTCGGCGTGACCCGCACGGTGTCGAGCGTCCAGATCACCATGGAGGACGCCGGAGCCACGGTCGAACTACGGGTGCCGGCCAAGCCGGCGAAGACGGCACCGATGAAGTCCGTCGAGCAGTGGGAGTCCATGGCGGCGGCGAAGGATGCGCCGAAGACGTTCACGCTCACCCCCGTGCAACCGGTGGAGACGCGCTTCCTGCTGGTCTACCTCTCCGAGCTGCCCTCCGTCGCCAAGGGCGTCTACCGGGGCGGCGTCGCCGAGGTCGTGGTGAACGCCCGCTGAGCGCTGCGAAAGAGGAATCTGACGCACAACACGCGGGAACGGGTGAGGATCGCCTAAACTTTGCCGAAGTAGTTTCCAGCGCTTCGGGGGGGAGCCTTGACGAAACTGCACGGGGGGGCATTCGTCTGCGGGCTGACGCTTGCGATGCTCAGCGTTGTGCAACCGGTTCCGGCGTACGCCGAGACCGCTGTTTCGCCTGCCCCCGCGTCCGCTCCCGCGACACCGGCTGCCGAGCCCTCCACCGCGCCGGAGCCCACCACCACCACCACCCCGTCGCCGTCGGCCACCGCCACCGCGGACGCCACCCCCGGCGACACCGCCACCCCGACCGCGGAGGCCACTCCGTCGCCATCCGCCACGACCGAACCCGCGCCGGAGCCCACCGCCGCGGCCCCGGAGTTGCCCGCCACGCCCACGGACGCCGCGTCCACCTACATCGTCGGGTTCCGCAAGGACGCCGACCAGGCGCCCGCCGTGTTGGGTGAGCGCGCCTACCGGGCGATGAACGAGCTCGACGCCGCGGTCACCCAGCTCACCACCGCCGAGGCGAAGGCCCTGGCGGCGGACCCGTCGGTCGCCTACGTGCAGAAGGACACCCGGGTGAGCGTCGCGGACGCCCAGGCCTACCCGCCGTGGGGGCTGGACCGGATCGACCAGGCCGATCTCCCCCTCGACGACCGCTACACCCCGAACCAGACCGGGGCCGGCGTCACCGTCTACGTCATCGACACCGGCATCGCCGCCGGGAACTCCGAGTTCAGCGGCCGTCTCGCCGACGGCGCGTCCTTCGTGTCGGACGGGCTCGGCACCACCGACTGCAACGGTCACGGCACCCACGTGGCCGGGATCGTAGGTGGCACCACCTACGGAGTGGCCAAGCGGGTGACCCTCGTCCCCGTCCGTGTGCTCGAGTGCACCGGCAGCGGCTACGCCTCGACGGTCGCCAAGGGCCTGGACTGGGTGCTCAAGCAGCACCACCGCGGCGACCCCGCTGTCGTCAACATCAGCATCGAAGGCGCCTACGACAAGACCGAGAACGACGCGGTGAAGCGCCTCACCGCCGAGGGTGTGACCGTCGTCGTCGCCGCAGGCAACCACGACCGGAACGCCTGCGACACGTCCCCGGCGTCGGCGAAGACCGCCATCACGGTCGCCGCCTCCACCAGCGCCGACGCCCGCTGGGCGAGCTCCAACAACGGGCCCTGCGTGGACCTGTACGCGCCAGGGGTGTCGATCCCCTCCGCCAACGCCTTCGGCGCCAATCCGGTGACGATGACCGGCACCTCGATGGCGAGCCCGCACGTGGCCGGGGTGGCGGCGCTGGTGCTCGCCGCCCACCGCTCGTGGAGCGCGGCGAAGGTGACCTCGCGGATCCTCGGCCTGAGCGAGCCCAACCGGATCACCGGCAACCCCGCGGGCACCGCCAACCGGCTGCTGGGGATCGCCCCGGCCGTGACCTCGGTGAACCCCGCGGTCGGCGGCACGTCCGGCAACCAGCGGATCACCGTCACCGGCAACAACTTCCTCGGGGTGCAGAAGGTGCTGATCGGTGGGGTCGCCGCGACGAAGCTGGATGTCGTCTCATCCACCACGATCAGGGTGACCACGCCCGCACGGGCCGAGGTTGGCGCCGTTCCGTTGGAGGTTGTCACCGAGCTGGCCGGCTCCCACCGCAACGTCACCTTCGACTATCAGCCATCGCCCGTGGTCGACTCCCTGTCCATGACCGCGGGACAGACCCGCGGCGGCACCACCGTCACGATCACGGGAAGCCACTTCAGCGCCGCCACCACCGTCTGGTTCGGCGGCAGCAAGGGGCGCGGGCTCACCGTCGTCTCCGACACCGAACTTCAGGTGGTCACACCGTCGCACTCCCGTGGCACCGTCCCGGTCCGGGTTTCGGGGCCGACCGGCACCAGCGCGGACGCGGCAGCCGCCCGGTTCAACTACGGCTACGCCCCGTGGGTGAAGAGTCTCTCCTCCGGGCACGGCCTCACCCTCGGCGGCGCGCGGGTGCGGATCAGCGGCAGCCACTTCAGCGCGGCGACGACGGTCGACTTCGGCGGCATCGGCGGCATCGATGTCAACGTGACCTCGTCCAAGCGGCTCTACGTCACCGTTCCGGCCCACATCGAGGGACGGGTCGACGTCCGGCTGACCAATCCCTTCGGCACCTCGGCGGTGAAGTCGAAAGCTCGCTACTCCTTCGGCCTGGCGCCGGCGCCACTGGTCACGAAGGCGACGCCGACCACCGGCTACGGCGTCGGCGGCGCCACCGTCACCATCTCGGGCCGGAACTTCTACGGCATCACCGGGGTCAGCTTCGG
>PHEV01000078.1 GCA_002843035.1 Actinobacteria bacterium HGW-Actinobacteria-5
ACCGAGCCCGCGTCCAGCGTCCCCGACGTGCCGGTGCCGTCATCGCCCGCGGAGTCGTTCGCCAACGGGTCGAGCGTCACCGTGACGTTCTGCGGCGTGATCGCCGTGTCGTCGGACGCCGCCGGCGGCGCGCCCACGATCACGGTGAGCAGGGCCGTCGCCTCGTGCCCATGGCTGTCGGTGACCCGGTAGGCCACCGAGGCGGTGCTGCCATGGAAGCCCTTCTCCGGGTCGAACCTGACCGCACCGGCCGCCGGGTCGATCGTCCAGCTGCCCTGTCCCGCCACCACGAGAGTGTGGTCGCCGTCGGTGGCGCCGGGCGAGGTGAACACCAGGCTGGCGGCGTCCAGACCGCCGACGTTGCCCGCACCGTCGTCACCGGCGGTGTCGTTGTCGAGCGGACGCAGGGTAACCGCCGTGTCGTACGGAGTGGTCGCCGTGTCGTCGGTCGCGACCGGCGGGGTGCCCACGGTGATCGTCAGGGTCGCGCTCGCGGTGGTGCCGTTGGCGTCACTGACCCGGTAGTCCACGCCGGTGGCCGTGCCCCGGAACCCGTCCGCGGGCGTGAAGGTGACCGTGGCATCCGCGTTCACCTCATACGTGCCCTCACCCGGCACCGTCAGGGTGTGGCCGCCGTTGGTGGCGTCCGGGCTCGAGAACACCACGCTGGCGGGGTCCAGCAGCGCCGTGGTGGCCCCCGCGCTGTCGTTGCCGAGCACCCCGGTGGTGACCGGGGTCTGGTACGGGGTGTGGTTGACGTCATCGGCTGCGACCGGCGTGACCGGCGTCACGGTGACAACCAGTTCCGCGGTGGCGGTGTTGCCGAAGGAGTCGGTGACCGCGTAGCCGACCGCGGTGGTCGTTCCGGTGAAGCCGGGAAGCGGAGCGAAGCTCGCCTCCCCGGTGAACGCCCCGATCGTCCAGGTGCCCTCGCCGGCCACCACGAGCGTCCGGCCCGCATCGGTCGCGGAGGCGGAAGTGAGCACGACACTCGGGTGCAGCAGGGCGCCGACCGTGCCGGCTCCGTTGTCCCCCGCGGAGTCGTTGCCCAGCGGGTCGAAGGTCACCGGGACGCCCTGCGCCGTGGTCCTCGCGTCGTCCGTGGCCGTGGGCGGCACGCCCACGGTGACCACGAGCTGCGCCGTGCCGGTCTGGCCGAGCTCGTCAGAGACCCGGTAGCCGACGGCGGTCGCGACGCCGGAGAAGCCGGCGACCGGGGTGAAGCTGATCGTCCCGGTGCCGTTCACCTGGTAGGTGCCCTCGCCTGCGACCACGAGGGTGGTGCCGCCGTTGACCGCGGCCGGGTCGGTGAACCGGACGCTCGAAGGCTGCAGCGTGGCGAGCCCGCCCGCGGTGTCGTTGTCGAGGACCGCGGTGGTCACGGTGGTCAGGTACGGCGTGTGGTTGGTGTCGTCAGTGGCGGACGGTGCCGGCGGCGCAGCGACGGTGATCGTCACGGTCGCGGTGGCCGTGGTGCCGTTGGCGTCGGCGACGGTGTAGGCCACGGCGCTCGGGCCGCCGGTGAAGCCGACCGCCGGGGTGAAGGTGAGCCTGCCGTCGGCAGCGATGGTGTAGGTGCCCCGTCCGGCGACCACGAGGGTCTTGCCGGCGTCGGTCGCGTCCGGGTCGGTGAAGACAACGCTCGAGGCAACCAGCGGCGCCGAGCCGGCCCCGGCGGCGTCGTTGCTGAGCAGGTCCAGCGTCACCGGTGTGCGGTAGCCGGTGGCACCGACGTCGTTCCCGGCAGACGGCGTCACGGGCGTGACCGTCACGGACAGCTCGGCCTGCGTCGTGGCGCCGAAGCTGTCGGTGACCTGGTACACGACCGGGGTGGCCGGGCCGGTGAAGGCCGGCTCAGGGTCGAAGCTGGCGTCTCCGGTCGCCGGGTCGATCGTCCAGGTGCCCTCGCCTGCCACCACCAGCGTCCGGCCGGAGTTGGTGGCCGCTGCGGAGGTGAACACGAGGCTGGCCGGATCGAGGGTTCCCGTGCCGCCGGCGCCGTCGTCGCCGGCGGTGTCGTTCGCGAGCGGGTGCAGGGTGACGTCCACGTTCTGCGGAGTCGTGGCGTGGTCGTCGGACGCGACCGACGGTGCGCCCACGGTGATCGTCAGCGTTGCGGACGCGAGCGTGCCGAGCCGGTCGGCTACCTGGTAGGCGATCGTCGCCGGCCCGGAGAAGCCGGCCTCGGGGGCGAAGCTGATCTCGCCGGTGCCGAGCACGGTCCAGGTGCCCTGGCCGGCGACCACCAGCGTCTTGCCGCCGTCGGTCGTACCGGCAGTGCTGATCACGACGCTGCCCGGCACGAGTGGTGCGGACGCGGCGCCCTCGGCGTCGTTGGCCAGCACGTCGGTGGTGACCGGCGTCGCAGCGGAGGTGTGGTTCGTGTCATCGGTGGCGGTCGGGATGATCGGGGTCACGGTGATCACCAGCGTCGCGTCGGCGCTGTGGCCGAAACTGTCGCTGACGCGGTACGGAACAGCCGTCGCGATGCCGCTGAAGCCGGGCTCGGGGTCGAAGGTCGCCGCGCCGGTGGCCGGATCGATCGTGTAGGTGCCCTCGCCGGCCACCACCAGCGTGCGGCCGGAGTTGGCCGCGGCCGGGTCGGTGAACACCACCGTGGCCGGCTCCAGCGAGCCTGGGTCGGCGGCACCGTCCGTGCCCGCGGTGTCGTTGCCGAGCAGCGCGACGGTGACGTCGGTGTCCTGCGGCGTTGCGGCGATGTCGGGGTTGGCGACGGGCGGGGCGCCCACGGTGATGGTCAGGGTGGCGCTCGCGGTGGTGCCGTTGGCGTCGGCCACCTGGTAGTCGACCGGGGTCGCCGCACCGGAGAAGCCGGCCTCGGGGGTGAAGGTGACCGAGCCGTCGCCGTTCACGTGGTACATACCCTCGCCCGTCACGGTCAGGGTCTTGCCCGCGTCGGTGGCCGTCGGGTCGGTCAGCACCACGCTGCCCGCGACCAGCGCGGCGGACAGGTCGCCCGCGCTGTCGTTGCCCAGCACCGGGGTGGTCACGGGCGTCTGGAACGGCGTGTGGTCGGTGTCGTCGGCCGCGGTCGGCTGCACCGGGGTGACCGTGACGGCGATGGTCGCGGCTGCGGAGTTGCCGAAGGAGTCGGTGACCTCGTACCAGACCGGGGTCGCCGGGCCGGAGAAGGACGGCAGCGGTGTGAACGTGACCTGGCCGGTCATCCCGTCGATGCTGTAGCTGCCCTCGCCGGGAACGTCCAGCTTCTTCCCGCCGGCGACGGCGTCCGGGGAGGTGAACTGCACCGAGGTCGGTGCCAGCGTGCCGGACGTACCGGAGGCGCCGGCCGCGTCGTTGACCAGGGGATCGATCAGGACGGGGGTGTTCTGCAGTGTGGTGGCGGTGTCGTTCGTCGCGGCCGGAGGTGTTCCCACGGTGACCACCAGCTGTGCGGTCGCGGTGGTCCCGTTGCTGTCCGAGATCCGGTAAGGCACGGCGTCGGTCGGCCCGCTGAAGCCGTCCGCGGGGCCGAACCGGACGGTGCCGTCGGCCTCTGCGGTCCAGGTGCCCTGGGTCGTGACCAGGGTCTTGCCCCCATCGGTCGCGGTCGGGTCGGTGAACACCAGGCTGCCGACGACCAACGGTGCGGAGGCGTCGCCCGCGTTGTCGTTGGTGAGACCGGGCAGCGTCACAGGGGTGAGATACGGGGTGGTCGCGGAGTCGTCAGTGGCGCTCGGGTGCACCGGCGTGACGGTGATGGTGATCGTCGAGGTGGCGCTCTGCCCGAGGTTGTCGGAGATCCGGTAGTCGACCGCCGTGGCGGTACCCGAGAACAGCGGCTCGGGGTCGAAGCTGACCACACCGGTGGCGGGATCGATGGTGTAGGTGCCCTCGCCGGCCACGACGAGTGTCCGGCCACCGTTCGTCGCGGAGGACGAGGTGAACACGACGCTGGCGGGATCGAGGGTCGCGCCACCGTTGGCGGAGTCGTTCGCCGCCGGCGTGAGGGTCACATCCTGGTTCTGCAGGGTGGTCGCGGTGTTGGGACTGGCCGCCGGAGCGGGTGGCGCGGCCACGGTGATGGTGAGTGCGGCCGTGTCGGAGGTCCCGTTGGTGTCGCTGACCCGGTAGCCGACCGGGGTGGCCGCACCGGTGAAGCCGGCGTCCGGGGTGAAGGTCACCGCTGCGGTGGCCGGGTCGATCGTATAGGTGCCCTCACCGGCCACGACGAGCGTGCGGCCACCGTTCGTGGCCAGCGGCGAGGTGAACACGACGCTGGCCTCGCTCAGCGGGGCTGATGTCGCACCGGCCACATCGTTGTCGAGGACGGCGACCGTGACCGGGGTGAGGTACGGCGTGGTGCCGGTGTCGTCGACCGCGTCCGGCGTGAGCGGGGTGACGGTGAGCGTCACCGTCGAGGTCGCGCTGTGCCCGAGGGAGTCGGTGACCCGGTACGCGACACTTGCCGTACCCGTGAACGCCGGCTCCGGGTCGAAGGAGATCGCGCCGGTCGCGGGATCGATCGTGTACGCACCCTCACCGGCCACGACGAGCGTCCGGCCGTCGTTCGTGGCGTCGGGAGAGGTGAACACGACCGTGTCCGGGCCGAGGGAGCCGACGGTGCCGCCTCCGGTGGCGCCGGCCGTGTCGTTGGCCAGCGGGTCGACGACCACCGTCACGTTCTGCGCGGTGGTCTGGAAGTCGGGGGACGCCGAGGGGAGCGTGCCGAGGGTGGTGGTGACGGAGGTGGTCGAGGTCGGATCCACCGCCGGCGTCCCGACGACGCTCGTGCCGGCCGGCGTGGCGGTGTTCGTGACCGTCCCGGCCGCGACGTCCGCCGCCGTGACCGTGTAGGGCGATCCCGCGCAGGTGGTGCTGGCGCCCGGCGCGAGGACGGTGTCCGTGCAGGTGATGCCGGAAAGGAGCGCGTCGGTGACCTGGACGTCGCTCACCTCGACGTTGCCGGTGTTGGTCAGGGTGAAGCCGTAGCTGATCTGGTCACCGGCGACGAACGGGCTGCCGGAGGCGGTCTTGACGAGCTTCAGCTGCGCGCTGCGGCCGATCGTGACGGTCTTCGTGTCGGTGGCGGTCACCGAGCCCGCCGCGCCCTCGCCGGTCGGCGGGCTGGCTGCCACGGACGCGCTGTTGGCGACCTTGCCGGCCTCCACGTCCGCCTGGGTCACGGTGTACGCCGGAGACGCCGAGCAGGTGGTCGACGCGCCGACGTCCAGCGAGGTGGACGCACAGGTGATCGTCGCCGCGCTGAGCATCGGATCGGTCACGGTGACGCCGGTGAGCGGCCGGTTGCCGGTGTTGGTCACGGTGAAGCTGTAGGTGATCTGGTCGCCGGCCTTCGTCGGCGTGCCGGATGCGTGCTTGGCGAGGCTGATCGCCGCGTCCTTGGCCTCGTTGGTGAACGTGCAGGTGATGTTGATGCCCTTGCCGTCGCTGCCCGTCGCGGGGATGGTCAGGGCGACCGAGGTGCCCGATCCGGACCCTCCGGAGAGCACCGTCCCGGTGTCGGCGTCCACGCACCGATAGGTGCTCAGGTAGTTGCTGAAGTTGGTGGTGCCGGCGGGGGTCTCGGCGAAGGTGTAGGACTCGCCGGGAATCACGATCACGGGCCCGGCGGTGGCTGCCTGAACGCCGGTGGCGGTCCCCGCCGTGGTGGCCGAGAGGCTGACGCCGGTACCGGTGAGCGCGAGCTTGAACTGGTCGCTGTCGGCCGCACGGCTGACCACGTTCTTGCGGACCGCGTCCATGACGGTCGGGGTGGCGCAGGAGCCGAGGTCGCTGAAGATCGTGCCGTAACCGGTGTTGACGGTGGCCTCGACGGTGCCGGTGGACGGGCGTGCCCTCCGGAGGGTGTCGGTCGCGGAGAGGTAGAGGAAGCCGTCGGACGCGAAAGCCATTCCCGGGTAGCCGTTGGCGGCCGTATCGAGCGCGGCCACGACGGCGCCGGTGGGCGTCCCGCTGAGCGAGCCGGCGTCGTACTTACGCAGCGTGCCCGGGCTGCCGCTCGGAGAGAACGCGATGTAGAGGTCGCCGGCGGAGTCGAACGCCAGGTCGGCGTTGGCCGTGGTGTAGCCGGTGGCCGTGGTGAACCGCGCGGTCGCGTTCCCGCTCGCGGGGTTGATCGAGTACACGTAGAGGGTCGTGCCGATGACCGCGCCCACCCAGTAGAGGCCGGTCGTGGGGTCCACCCCGCCGGCGTGGAATGTCGTCGCGCTGGTGTTGAAGCCCGTGATGACCCGGGACGCGCCCGGGTTGCCGGTGGCGTCGTTGAAGGTGTACATGGTCGAGGATCCGCCGCCGGCGGGACCCATCGCGTAGGCCGTCGTGCCGTCGCCGTCGACGGCGAGCGCATTCAGCGCGTTGGTGCCGCTGCCGAAGCTGCCGATCACGCTCCAGGCGCCCGTGGCGGCCGAGACCCGGATCAGGTCCTGGTTCTGGGTGGTGGACGCGACCGCCGCCCGCAGGGCGTAGACGTAGTCGTTGCCACAGATCAGATCGCCGGCAGCCGCGCTGGCCGGGGTGACCGCACCCGGTCCCAGGACAAGCGCCCCCACCGCAAGGGTGAAACTGAGCAGGAGCGAGAGCGGCGTGCGGGTCACCGGCGAACTTCCAGAGGCCATGGTCTGCTTTCGGACAGGGCCATCTGGTGTGGTGTGGCGAAGCAGGGCTGGCTGCCAAGACCCCTCTCCCAGCCGACCCTGAGAAAAACATAGAGTATTCAGGGCGCCATTTCATCTCAAAATAGTCACCCGAAAGGGGACATTTTCCATTTGTCCCCCACACGGGTGACTAATTCGAAGAATGTCGCTCCACTAGGGGAGACGCATCAACTTGGCGACTCTGCCTTGATCGGAATCAATGCCGGGATGACTCTTCTGAACCCCGATCAGTCGGCCGCCGACAGCAATTGTGTGGCCCGCACTCCGGCGGAAACGCAGTTCAGGAGTTGAAGCGGCTCTGCGCGGCGTCGAGGCCGATGGTGAGAAGGGCCTCCACCGCGTCCGCGCACCGGTCCACCTCGACGGCGAGGTCCTCGGCGAGGGCTGCCGGGAAGGGGCTGAGCACGTAGTCGGCCGGATCCTGGCGTCCCTGCGGGCGGCCCACCCCGAACCTGGCCCGGAAGAAGTCCCCGGTGCCCAGGCTGCGCCGGATCGACTTGAGGCCATTGTGGCCGTTGTCGCCCCCACCAAACTTCAGCCGCAACTGCCCGAACTCGAGGTCCAGTTCGTCATGCACGACGACCAGGTGCTCGGGCGGCACCTTGTACCAGGCGGACGCCTTGCCGACCGCGATGCCGGACTCGTTCATGAAGGTGCGCGACTTGAGCAGCACGACCTGCTCGGCGGGAGCACCGAGGCCCCCCATCCCGCCGGAAGCGGTGAGCCGGGTCTGGACGACCTCGGCCCGGAGCTGGCCGGCCCCGGTGAACCGGACGCCGGCGCGCCGGGCGAGTTCGTCCACCACCCGGTAGCCGACGTTGTGTCGGTGAGACGCGTAGGTCGGGCCCGGATTACCGAGCCCGACCAACAGCCAGGTAGACATGGGTGCCGATCAGGCCTCCTCGGCCTCTTCCTCGCTGGCTTCCTCGACCCCGGTCGACTCCCCGGCCAGTTCGGCGTCCAACGCCGCCTGGGACGGCGTCGCAGCCATCGAGAGGATCAGGTGGTCGGGATCGCCCGCGAACGAGGCACCCGCGGGCAGGACGAGGTCCTTGGCGGTGATCGAGTCACCGATCTCCAGCCCGGCGACGTTCACCTCGATGTCGGCGGGGATGTGGGTGGCCTCCACCTCGAGGGAGATGGTCTGCTGGTCGATCGAGACCATCCGGTCGGCCGGGTAGTCGCCCACGATGAGCAGCGGCACCTCGACGGTGACCTTCTCGCCCTTGCGGACGATGACCAGATCGAGGTGCTCGATCGTGCCCTTGACCGGATTGCGCTGCACCTGCTTGGCCAGCGCCAGCTGGCTCTTGCCGCCGTCGACGGTGAGCTCGAGCACCGCATTCGCCACGCGCAGGGCGAGCAGCACCTCGTGCCCGGGCAACGACAGGTGGACGGGATCGGTCCCGTGGCCGTACAGGACGGCCGGCACCAGGCCCGCCCGGCGGGTGCGGCGCGCCGCGCCCTTGCCGAATTCAGTGCGGGAAACCCCGGCGATCAAGTTCTCAGCCACGTGCTCTTGCTCCTCAACCTCGTTCCAAAACCTGAGCCTGGCGAGGGAGGACCGGCGGCGCTCTGCGCGCGCGCCTTGTCGATCACGGGCCCAGGGCCCCTCGCCGAGGCAACCCGCAGAGTCTAGCGCGGCGCGGGCCGCCCGGCCCAATCGGGACGCCGTCCCGCGTGGACCGGGTTAGGAACCGTCCCCAACTCGGTCCGGACCAGGTTGGGGACGGTTCCTAACCCGGTCCACCGCGCGTCAGTGGGCGCCGTTGAACAGGGACGCGACCGAGCCCTCCTCGAAGACAGCCTGGATCGCCTGGGCGAGCAGCGGCGCCATCGACAGCACGGTGAGCTTGGGGATGTTCACCCCGTCCCGGATCGGCAGGGTGTTGGTCACGATGACCTCTTCGAACTCGGACTCGTTCAGCCGCTGCGGCGCCGGGCCGGACAGGATCGGATGAGTGGCGGCGGCGATCACCTTCTTGGCGCCGAAGTTCTTCAGTGCGGCCGCGGCCTGGCAGATCGTGCCGGCGGTGTCGATCATGTCGTCCACCAGCAGGCAGACCCGTCCGTCCACGTCGCCGACGACCTCGCCGACGGCCACCTCGTTGGCCTTGTTCGGGTCGCGCCGCTTGTGGATGATCGCCAGCGGTGTGCCCAGCAGGTCGGACCACATGTCGGCCAGCCGCACCCTACCCGCGTCCGGCGAGACGATCGTCATCTCGGACGCGTCGTAGTGCGCCTTCACGTACTCGGCGAGCACGGGAAGAGCCAGCAGGTGGTCCACCGGCCCATCGAAGAAGCCCTGGATCTGGGCGGCGTGAAGGTCCACCGACATCACGCGGTTCGCGCCGGCGGCCTTGTACAGGTCCGCGACCAGGCGCGCCGAGATCGGCTCGCGTCCGGCGTGCTTCTTGTCCTGCCTGCCGTAGGGGTAGAACGGCGAGACCACGGTGATCCGGCGGGCGGAGGCGCGCTTCAGCGCGTCCACCATGATCAGCTGCTCCATCAGCCACTCGTTCACCGGCGCGGGATGCGCCTGGATCACGAAGCAGTCCGAGCCCCGCACCGACTCCTCGAACCGGACATAGATCTCGGAGTTGGCGTAGGTGAGCGTCCGGGTCGGGATCAGGTCGACACCGAGCAGCGCGGCGACCTCCTCCGCCAGCTCCGGGAATGCCCGTCCGGTACACACCATCAGGTGCTTCTCGGTGGGACGCTTGATCCCGCTCACTCGCCGGACTCCATCTGCGTCGCCTCCTGCTCGTGAGCCGCCAGGGCGGCTGCCGCGGCCTGCGCCGACGGGGTGCCGGCCCGCTTGCGCTCCACCCAGCCCTTGATGTTGCGCTGCTGGCCGCGCGAGACCGCCAGCTCCCCGGGGCCGACGTCGACGGTGATCGTCGAGCCCGCCGCGACGTAGGCGCCGTCCGCGATCTGCACCGGCGCCACCAGCACCGAGTCGCTGCCGACGAAGGAGTGCTCGCCGACCGTGGTGGTGTACTTCCCCACCCCGTCGTAGTTGGCGAAGATCGTGCCGGCGCCGATGTTGCTGCCAGCGCCGACGACCGCATCGCCGCAGTAGGTGAGGTGAGGAACCTTGGCGCCCTCGCCGATCACCGCCTTCTTCATCTCGACGAACGCGCCGACGTGGGCACGAGCGGCCAGTTCGGTGCCGGGACGCAGGTAGCTGAACGGCCCGACGGTGACGTCCGGCCCGATCACGGCCAGTTCGGCATGGGTGCGCAGCACCCGCGCATTCTCGCCTACTTCGACGTCGATCAGGGTGGTGTCCGGGCCAATGACCGCTCCGCGGGACACCGAGGTGGCACCCTCCAGCGACGTGCCCGGCAACAGGGTGACGTCCTCGGCCAGGTCGACCCCCGCATGCACCCAGGTGGTGGCCGGGTCCAGCACGGTCACGCCCTCTGCCATCCAGCGGGAAAGGATGCGGCGGTTCAGCTCTGCGGCGCGCTCGGCGAGCTGGATCCGGTCGTTCACGCCCTCGGTCTGGAGGTAGTCGGCAACCATCAGGGCGCCGACCCGGCGTCCGGCGGCCCGCGCGTGTGCGATCACGTCGGTGAGGTAGAGCTCGCCCTGGGTGTTCCTGGCCTGCAGCGCAGCCAGGCCCTCGCCGAGGGTTGCGGCGTCGAAGACGTAAATGCCGGCGTTGATCTCGGCGAGTCCGAGTTCTGCGTCCGTCGCGTCGGACTGCTCGACGATCCGCGCGATCTCGTCACCCTCGCGGACGATCCGTCCGTAGCCGGTCGGGTCGGGCACCACTGCGGTGAGGACGGTGACGGCGTTGGCCTCCGCGCGGTGCGCTGCGACCAGGTCGACGAGTGTCTCGGGGGCGAGCAACGGGACGTCCCCCGAGGTCACGACCACCTCGCCGGACACGCCGGGAAGGGCCGACAGGCCGGCCCGGACGGCGTCCCCGGTGCCGAGCGGTTGCTCCTGCACGGCGATGGTCACGTGCGGGGCGACCTCGGCGAGATGCTCGGCCACCAGTTCGCGCTGGTGGCCGACAACCACCACCAGGCGATCGGGTGCGAGCGCGTCCGCTGTGTCGATCGCCAGCGCGACCATCGACTTGCCGGCGACCCGGTGCAGCACCTTCGGGATCGCCGACCTCATCCGGGTTCCGGCTCCGGCCGCCATGATGACGACGGCTGCCACCCTGCTCTGCGAGTCCTGCTCGACCACGGGCACCTCCAGCCTTGGTTGGTATCCGCTCCCCGGGTAGGAGTCGAACCTACGTCGCTAATCCTGATTCAAAGTCAGGCGGGCCCTGCCGGCAGACCAACCGGGGAACGACCGTCGGCAGACGGACGGGGCCAACTCTACGGGGGCGGACGGGTGGCCGCACGCGCTCGCCGTGACTGGATCTTGGGGCACGCGTCCATATGCTCCGGTGGCCCGCGCCGACACCTCGGGGGTCGGGATGGATTCGCAAACCCGCCCGCAGCGGGCCAGACTGTGGCCATGCCCACTGCCCCGGTCACCGCCCGCGCCCGGCGGAGCCGCGTCCGGATGACGCGGGCCGAGCGGCGCGAGCAGTTGATCGACGTGGCCAGGGCGCTGTTCGCCGAGCGCGGTCTGGAGGGCACTTCGGTCGAGGAGATCGCCGCGCACGCCGGGGTGAGCAAGCCTGTCGTGTACGAGCACTTCGGCGGCAAGGAGGGTCTCTACGCCGTCGTGGTCGATCGCGAGGTGCGCACCCTGCACGATGCCATCCGGACCGCGATCACGACGCCGCGGGCCACGCCGCGGGGCCTGATCGAGCTGGGCACGCTGGCGTTGCTGGACTACATCGACGACCATCCGAACGGCTTCCGGATCCTCTCCCGGGATTCTTCGGCGACGTCTCCGGAGGGTTCGTTCGCGACGATCCTGTCCGACATCGGGTCGCGGGTGGAGGACCTGCTCGGCGACCAGTTCACCGAACGCGGCTTCGACCCGGACACCGCGCCCCTGTACTCGCAGATGCTGGTCGGCCTGGTCGCACTCGCCGGCCAGTGGTGGATGGACACCCGCGACGAGCTGCGCCTGCCCAAACCGGTCGTCGCCGCGCACCTGGTGAACCTCGCCTGGAACGGCATGCGCAACCTCGAGGTGGCGCCCACCCTGCACGTCCACCCGCGCCGCAACGACTGACCCGGACCAGATCGGGGACGGTTCCGAACCCGGTCCATCCCCGCTGTGGACCGGGTTCGGAACCGTCCCCAACTCGGACTGTGGACCGGGTTCGGAACCGTCCCCAACTCGGACCGCCCGCGGGGAGACGCCATCGAGAGCGCTCTCAGCTAGAGTGCTGAGGTGAACTCCGCACTCGGCTCCCGGCAGGCCGCCGCAGCAGTCGTCCTGCTCTTCAGCTACAACGGGCTGGTGATCGGCGCCTACGCCGCGTCGATTCCCTCGCTGACGGCTCGGTTCGGGCTCGCTCCGTGGCAGCTGTCGACCCTGTTCGTCTGCATGGGACTGGCCGCGATCGCGTCGATGCAGGTCTCCGGACGCCTCTCCGACCGGATCGGCGCGCGCCGGGTGTCGCTGGCGATGATCCCGATCCTCGTTGCCGCGATCCTCACCATCGGGCTCGCTCCGTCGCTGCCGATGCTCTTCGTCGCCGGCATCCTGCTCGGCCTCGGCAACGGTGGCATCGACGTGGCCATGAATGCGATCGGCGTCCAGGTCGAGCAACACCGCCCCAAGCCGATCATGAGCTTCTTCCATGGCATGTGGTCGGTCGGCAACCTGGCCGGCGCGTCGATGCTCGTGCTGCTGGCGCCGCTGTTCGCACCCGACCCTCAGCCCGCCGTGGCCACCACCACCTCGGTCGCGGCCGTCCTCGGCGTCGTGGCGTTCGTGGTCGCGTGGCGGATCACGCCGGAGACGGCAGTGGTCACCCACACCGACTCCTCCGGCACGCGGACGCCGATCCCCGCGTCGGCGTACCTGCTCGGCCTGATGGCGATCGGGTTCGGCCTCGGGGAGGGCACAGCGAACGACTGGTCCGGCCTGCACGTCACCCAGATCGCCGGCGTCGACCCGACCACGGGGGCGCTCGGCTACACCTGCGTGGTGGGGTTCATGGTGGTCATCCGGCTGCTCGGCGATCAGCTCGTCGCCCGGTTCGGACGCCGCGCCGTGACCGTGTTCGGTGGCGCGTGCTCCGGCGTCGGCTACCTCGTCACCGCGCTGGGCAGCGGTCTGCCCGTGCTCCTGGTCGGCTGGTCGCTGGTGGGCCTGGGCATCGGCATGATCGCGCCACAGGTGTACGCGGTCGCCGGCCACACCGCGGGCGGACGCGGGCTGGCGGTCGTGGTCACCTTCGGCTACGCCACGTTCCTGATCTCCCCGGCGCTGATCGGCTCGCTCGTGGCCACCCTCGGCATCCAGAAGACGATGTTCGTGCCGGCCCTGCTTCTGTTCGGACTGGTCTTCGCCGCCCGGATCATGCCGGGACGCGAGGACGACGTCGCGCCGAGCGCCGAAGCCGAGGCGTCCTGGACCGAGCCCGCCTGAGCCCCGCTCAGACCACGAGACGCGCGCCGGGCACCGGGCCACTGACCCGCTTCACGGCACGGCACACGCTCTCACCGGACAGCTTCACCGACAGATCGACCGCGTCGGACTCGTTGGCAGCCAGGAACGCGACCGTCGGACCAGACCCGGAGACGATCGACGCCACCGCACCCAGGTCGCGACCGGCCTCCAGCACCTGCCCGAGTTCGGGACGCAGCGCGAGCGCGGCGGGCTCGAGGTCGTTCACGAGCGTCCGGCCGAGCGCCGCGACGTCGCCGCTGACCAGGGCGTTCAGCAGCTCCGGGGGTGCCTCCAGGCGTCCGGCGCCCAGGCCCAGCTCGTCGAACTTCCCGAACACCGCGGGGGTGGACAGCTCGCCGTCGCTGAACGCCAGCACCCAGTGGTAGCTGCCGCGGCTGAGGACGGGCGCGAGCTGGTCGCCACGGCCTGTGCCCAGCGCCGTGCCGCCGGCCAGGCAGAACGGCACGTCCGCGCCGAGCTGGGCGCCCAGCGTGCGCAACTCGTCGGGCGAGACATCCAGGTCCCACAGCACGGCGCAGGCCAGCAGCGCCCCGGCGGCGTCCGCCGAGCCGCCGGCCATGCCCCCCGCGACCGGGATCGACTTGCGGATCACGAGCTCCGCGCCGAGCGAAGGCTTGGCGGCGGCGGCGGCCAGAAGGCGGGCGGCACGAACGGCGAGGTTCTCGTCCCCGGTCGGCACCTGCGCGGCCTGCTCCCCCATGACCTTGACCGTGAACCGGCCCGGCTCGGCCCAGGTGGCTTCCACTTCGTCGAACAGCGAGACCGCCTGGAAGACCGTGGCCAGCGAGTGGTAGCCGTCCGGACGCCGCGGGCCACTGCGCAGGGCAAGGTTCACCTTGCCGGCCACCCGGACGCGGATGGCCTCGGGCTCGGTCACCGGGGATGCCATAGTCGCGAGGCTATCCCACTCTCCGTCCCATGACTTCTGCCACCCTCACGAAGTCCCCGATGCCCAGCACCTCGCCGCGGGCCTGGGGATCGACGCCCGCCTCCTCCAGCACCTGCGAGGCCGCTGCGGACGAACCGAACAGCCCCGACAACGCCGAACGGAGCATCTTGCGCCGCTGCCCGAACGCTGCGTCCACTACGGCGAAGACCTGTTCCCTGGTCGCGGAGGTGGCCGGCGGGTCGCGGCGGACCAGCTCGACCAGGCCCGAGTCGACGTTGGGCACCGGCCAGAACACCGACGGCGGCACGCTGCCGACGCGCCGCGCCGCGCAGTACCAGGCGAGCTTCACCGACGGCACGCCGTAGGTCTTCGAGCCGGGTCCTGCGACCAGCCGGTCGGCCACCTCAGCCTGCACCATCACCAGGCCGCCGCGGATGGTCGGGAATCGGGCCAACACGTGCAGCAGCACCGGCACGCTCACGTTGTAGGGAAGGTTCGCCACCACGAGGGTGGGCTGGGGGTCGGCCAGGGCGTCCACGCTGAGCGCGTCCGCCTCCAGCACCCGCAGCCGGTCCGCGCGTCCGGGCAGTCGCTCGGCCACCGTCCGCGGCAGAAGCCCGGCCAGGCTGTGCTCGATCTCGACGGCCACGACCTCCTCCGCCGCCTCCAGCAGGCCCAGCGTGAGCGAGCCGAGGCCGGGCCCGATCTCCAGCACGACGTCATCGGGCCGCACGCCGGCCGCAGCCACAATCCGGCGCACCGTGTTGGCGTCGTGGACGAAGTTCTGGCCGCGCTGCTTGGTGGGACGCAGGTCCAGCTCCGCAGCCAGCCGGCGGATCGTACGGGGGTCGAGCAGGGCGTCGGGCATCAGGCTTCGCCCCAGTCCCCGAACAGTGCGGAAGCGTTCGCGGCGAGCTGCTCGCAGAGGTCGGCGACATCGACCCCGCGACGCTCGGCGATGAACCTCACCGTGAGCGGCACCAGGTAGCTGGAGTTGGGCTTGCCGCGATACGGCATCGGGGTCAGGTAGGGCGCGTCGGTCTCGACCAGCAGCCGGTCCGGCGGGGTGATGTCGAGCGCCTCGCGCAGCGCCTCGTTGGCCTTGAACGTGACGGTGCCGGGGAACGACAGCCAGTAGCCGCGCTCGAGGCAGGCCCGGGCGAAGTCCGCGTCCCCGGAGAAGCAGTGCATCTGCACGCGCTCGGGCGCGCCCTCGGCGTCCAGCACGTCGAGGACGTCGGCATGGGCGTCCCGGTCGTGGATGACCAGGGCGCGGTCGTACCGCTTGGCCCACGAGATGTGGGCGGCGAAGGCCACCTTCTGCCGCGCCCGCCCCTCGGCGTCGGTGGTGCGGAAGTAGTCCAGGCCGGTCTCCCCCACTCCCCGGACGCGGTCGGAGGAGCCGACGATGGCCTCCAGCCGGG
This sequence comes from Actinobacteria bacterium HGW-Actinobacteria-5, assembly GCA_002843035.1. Lineage (GTDB taxonomy): Bacteria > Actinomycetota > Actinomycetes > Propionibacteriales > Propionibacteriaceae > Propionicimonas. Next base: position 15,516 of record PHEV01000078.1, read on the forward strand.
CCAGTTCCGCGTCCAGTCGCTCGCCGAGGCGGGCCGCGTCGTTGGGGTGGATCGCCACGGCCGCCACAGCCTCGGGATACTGCCGGGCCAGCGCGAGGGCTGCGAGCGAGGACTCCACGTCGGTACCGACCTCGACGATCCGGGTGACGTTCACCGACCGCGCCAGGGCCAGGGCGTCCGCGACGGCGAGACCACTGTGCTCCGCCGTGCTCAGCGCGTGGGTGTGGGCGTCGGTGGTCGGCGCGGGCAGCGC
>PHEV01000079.1 GCA_002843035.1 Actinobacteria bacterium HGW-Actinobacteria-5
GGGTCGACCAGGCAGGCGTGGATCTCGTCCACCACCACCCGGACGTCGTAGCGCGCGGCGAGTTCCATCACCGCGGTGAGCTCGGCTGCGGTGTGCACGGCGCCGGTGGGGTTGTGCGGCGAGCAGAGCAGGTAGGCCCTGGGGTGGTCCGGGCCGGCGAACGCGGCCTCGAGCGTGGCCAGGTCGAGCCGCCCCGCAGCGGTGAGCGGCGCCTCCGTGATCGTGCGGCGGTACCCGGAGACGACCATCTGGAAGGGTGGATACACCGGCGGGTTGATCACGACGGCGTCGCCCGGAGATGTGGTGGCCTCGAGCACGGCGAGCACGGAGTTCATCACGTCGCCCGCGCGGCGCACCTGGGCGGGCACGTCCAGCTGCCAGTCCCAGCGGGCCGCGGCCATGGCGGCGAACGCCTCCGCGTAGGCCGTCCCGTCCGGGTAGCCGGTGTCGCCGCGATCGATCGCCCCGAGCAGCGTCTCACGGACGGCGGGATGCATCGCGACATCCATCTCGGCGACCCACATCGGCAGCACGTCGGCGGGGTAGTGGCGCCACTTCAGACTCGTCCGCGTGCGTAGTTCGTCGAGGGACAGGGAAAGGAGGGCCATGACCGCACCCTATCCGGCGCAGCGGCTGGTTCCCGTGCGTCGATCCTCCGCAGGACAGCCGCTGCCGCGGAGGCCGCCGTTCGTCATCTACGCTCGGTCCATGGCCCGCTATTTCGACGTCCATCCCAGCAATCCGCAGCCGCGCGCCCTCACCCAGGTTGCCGATCTGATCCGGGGCGGGGGACTGGTGGCCTACCCCACAGACTCGGGCTATGCGCTGGGCTGTCGGCTGGGCAACCGCGACGGGCTGGACCGGATCCGGGCGATCCGCCACCTTTCCGACAAGCACCACTTCACCCTGGTCTGCAGCGAGTTCGCCCAGCTCGGGCAGTACGTGCAGATGGACAACGACGTGTTTCGCGCGGTCAAGGCCGCCACCCCGGGCGCCTACACGTTCATCCTTCAGGCCACGCGCGAGGCGCCGAAGGCGATGCTCCACCCGAAGAAGCGGACGGTCGGCGTCCGCGTCCCGCAGCACACCACGGCGCTGGCGCTGTTGCACACCCTCGGCGAGCCGCTGGTGTCGTCCACGCTGATCCTGCCCGGGCACGACGAGCCGATGACCGACGGCTGGCAGGTGAACGACGAACTGGGCGCCCAGCTGGACGCGGTGCTCGACTCGGGCGACTGCGGGCTGGAGCCGACCACGATCGTCGACCTCTCCGCAGACGAGCCGGAGATCACCCGCTACGGTGCCGGTGACCCGGAGCCGTTCGAGGCGTGAGCCGGACGAGGATCAGTCCACCTGCACGTCGATGACGTGGTAGCCGGTCGGACCGTCCGGCAACACCGGCTGCACGGTCGCGGGCTGGACGACCCCGGCGTCGTCCCAGGCCCTGGCGGCGATCCGGTGCGTGCCGGATGCGGCCTCCCAGGGCAGGTACCACTGGCGCCAGTAGTCGAGGCCCACGTCGGGGCCGAGCTTCGCGTCCTGCCAGGGCCCGTTGTCCACCTGCACCTGCACCCGGCTGATCCCGCGGTGGGTGGCCCACGCGACGCCCCCGATCACCGTCGAGCCCGCCGCGACCCGGCCGCGCGGGGTGTCGATCCGGGTGGCGGTCTTCACCGGCGCCCGCTCCGCCCAGCCGCGGGTGGTCCAGTAGGCCTGGTCGGCGGCGAACGTGCTCACCTTGAGGTGGGTGAGCCACTTGGTGGCGCCCACGTACCCGTAGAGGCCGGGGGTGAGCAGGCGCGCGGGGAAGCCGTGCTCACGTGGGAGCGGCTGCCCGTCCATGGCGATCGCGATCATCGCGTCGCGGCCGTCGAGCAGGACGGCGAGCGGGGTGCTCGCGCTGAAGCCGTCCGAGGAGGAGCTGAGCACCTGGTCGGCCCGCGCGGACGGACGGGCACGCCGCAGCAGGTCGGCCACGCGTACCCCCGTCCACCGATTGCTGCCGCAGTACGGCCCGCCGATCTCGTTGGAGACGCAGGTGAGGGTGATGTCGCGCTCGATCAGCGGCATGCCGACCAGTTCGTCCCAGCCGATCGTGAACGGCGCTTCGACCAGGCCGTCCACCTGGAGCTGCCAGCCGGCGACGTCCAGTTGTGGCACGAACAGTGCGGTGTCGATGCGGTAGAAGTCCGCCACGGGGGTGCGCAGGGGCGAGATCCCGGGAACCGTCGAGTCGAGGCCTGCCGGGAACGCGGAAGGGGTGGACTGCGGGGCCGGGATGGTGCGCACGGCGGCCGGCGGCAGCTGCGTCCGGCTGCCGGGCAGAGCTGCGGTCGCGAGCGCGGCGATGATCCCCGCGCCACCGGTGAGCAGCAGCCTGCGGTCGAAGCCGGTCCCGTCCGGGCGGGGACCGGCGGGGGCCGACCAGTGCAGCTGCCAGCGCAGCAGCGCCGCGGCCACGGCGGCGGCGAGCACGCTCGGCAGGGCGGCGGAGGGCGCGGCCCCGGCTCGGGTGAGGGCTGCGGCCGCGCCCACCACTGCGAGCGTGGCGAAAGCCAGGTCCGCGACGACGGGGTGCCGGGACGACGCGATGCCGGCGACGGCGCCCAGCCCGATCACGACGAGCGCGACGGTGAGCAACAGCAGGGGCTTGTCCGCGGTGCCCACGGTGCTGACCGCCCATTCCTTCAGCTGGGGTGGGGCGAGGTCGATCACGGCGGACCCGACGGCCACGAGCGGGGCCGACGCCGGGTCGAGCAGGACGCCGAGGAGTTGGCCGGCGGCAAGGCCCAACCCGGTCGCGGCAACGCCGGCGATGGCCCGCTCGGTCCGGCTCATCCGGTCAGTATTGCTCGACCACCCGGCGGTCCGGCGCGCGGTGCGCACTGTTGCCCATCGAGCGGGCCGGCCTCAGCGCGGTGCAGCGGTGGTGGACGCCCGCACGATCAGTTCCGGGCGGAACAGCAGCTCGGTGCGCGGACCGGGGTTGCCGTCGATCTCGCCGATGACGGCGGACACCACTGCCTGGCACAGCGCTCCCACCGGCTGATGCACCGTTTGGTGCCTTCCCCACGCTTTGGTGCCCGCTTTTCGCCCCCGCTTGCGGCCTGTAGCTTTGCGCTTGCAGCACCGACAAATCTTATTCGAAAAGGAGTCTTTCATGCACCGCGTTCCTGTATTCATTCTGGCACTCATGAGCACCACGGCAGCCCTTGCCGCGGACACCGCGAACGGCGCCCAGTGCCATCAGGTCAGAGCCGCAGATCAGCGCGGTGTGCCCGCTCTCCACCATCCGCTCCGCCGCGGCATGGCCGCCCTCGAGGGTGTAGAGGGTGTGGAAGATGTGCTCCTCCGCCTCGGCGATGCCGAGATGATCGGCGAGTGCGGTGTGGAAGGAGGCGATCTTGCGCTGCGCGGGGACCAGGCGGTCGGGACCGATCAGCAGCGCGATGCGGGTGTGGCCCAGCGAGGCGAGGTGCCGCACGGCGTTGTCCATGCCGGCCGCGTCGTCGGTGGCGACGAAGGTGCCGTCCACCCCTTCGGCCCATCCGTTGATGAAGGCCAGCGGGATGCCTCGGGAACGGAGGTCGCGGTAGCGCTCGGTCGAGGCGGAGGAATCGGCGTGCAGCCCGGAGACGAAGATGATCCCGGACACGCCCTGGCCCAGCAGGAGCTCGATCGCCTCGTCCTCCGTGGTTCCGCCGGGGGACTGGGTGCAGAGCAGGGGAGTGTAGCCGTTCTGCGCGAGCCGGAACTCCAGCCCCTGGGCGAAGGCGGGGAAGATCGGGTTGTTCAGCTCAGGCACCACGACGCCGATCAGGCCCGCGGTCTTGTGGCGGAGTATGGCCGGACGCTCGTAGCCGAGCATGTCCAGGGCGGCCAGCACCGAGTTGCGGACTTCTTCGCCCACGCCGGGCTTTCCGTTGAGCACTCGCGAAACCGTTGCAGTGCTCACCCCGGAGACCTCGGCGATGTCGAGCAGACGCGGCTTCTTGCCGCTGGCTTCGCTCTTCTTGCTCATCCCGCCTCCTCGCGGACGTCGCCGTCCGGCATGAACCTATCGGATCACGGCGCTCCTGTGTGAACGCGATGGTCTCAAGTCGGTAACGAATTGCGCAACGCGTTGCACCAGATGCGTAACGGGGTACTAGTGTCTGAACCAGCGGGCGCCCATGAGGCCCCGCACAGCCCATTCAACGAAGAGGAGCATGATGCGCAGGAGCATCGTCAGTCTTGGAGTCGCCACCGCGATTGTGGCTCTCAGTGCGTGTTCATCGGGTACAGCGCCGAGTTCTGCGCCAGCCAGCACCGCCGCCAGCTCGGCCGCCGCGGCGGACTACACCGGCACCACACTCACCGTGTGGGTGGATGACACCCGCATGGCCGCGACCCAGGCCGCAGCGCAGGCCTTCGAGGCCGCCACCCACGCGAAGGTGGACCTGGTGAAGAAGAACTTCGCCGACATCCAGGCCGACTTCACCTCGCAGGTGCCCACGGGCAAGGGCCCGGACATCACGATCGGCGCGCACGACTGGCTGGGCAACCTGATCCAGAACGGCGTCGTCGCCCCGATCGAACTCGGCGACAAGGCGAACGACTTCGAGCCGGTCGCGATCCAGGCGTTCAGCCAGGACGGTCAGGTCTACGGCGTCCCGTACGCGATCGAGAACATCGGGCTGATCCGCAACACCAAGCTCGCGTCCAGCGCTCCGGCGACGTGGGACGACGCGGTGGCCATGGGCAAGAAGGCCGGCACCAAGTACCCGATCCTGCTCCAGGTCGGCACCACGGGCGACCCGTACACCGCCTACCCGCTGCAGACCTCCTTCGGTGCCCCGGTGTTCACGCAGAACTCCGACGGCTCCTACTCGAGCGAGCTCGCGATGGGCGGTGCCAACGGCGAGAAGTTCGCCCAGTGGCTGGCCGCGCAGGGCAAGGCAGGCACGCTGGACACCTCGATCAGCTACGACATCGCGGTGGACGCGTTCTCGAAGGGCAAGTCGCCGTTCATCATCGGTGGCCCGTGGATGCTGGAGAAGTTCAAGGGCCTCGAGCTGTCCATCGACCCGATCCCGTCGGCAGGCGGCCAGAAGGCTTCCCCGTTCGTGGGCGTCCAGGGCTTCTTCATCTCGTCCAAGTCGGCCAACCCGATCGTCGCGAACGACTTCCTGACCAACTACATCGCCACCACCGACGTGCAGTACGCGATGTACCAGGCCGGCCAGCGCACGCCGGCGCTGAAGAGCGCGGCGGAGAAGGCCGCCGGTGATCCCCTCACCGCAGGCTTCGCGAAGGTGGCGCAGGACGCCGTGCCGATGCCGTCGATTCCCGAGATGGCCGCTGTGTGGACCTACTGGGGCGTGACGGAGGCGAACATCATCTCCGGCAAGCAGCAGGCGGTGGCCGGCTGGCAGAAGATGATCTCCGACATCCAGGCCAAGATCAAGAAGTAGGTTGCGGGTCAGGGGGACGCCGGTTCGATCGGCGTCCCCCTGACCAGCATCCAGGCGACGGACCATCATGGTGGACCTGAAGCAGGCGGCGGTCCCGGAGACCGCGAAGAGCAAGCTCAAGGCCTGGAACTCGCTCGATTTCGGCGTGGGTTTCGTGGTCAAGCTGGTGCTGATGGCACTGGTCAACGCCCTCGGTGTCTACGTGCTGATGGCGGCGTGGCACGAGGAGTCGTGGTGGGTGTTCGGCGGGATGCTGGTCATCCTGGTCGCCCTCGACTACATCTACTTCTCGCGCAAGCACACGCTGCCGGCGAAGTACGTCGCCCCGGGCATCGTCTTCCTGATGGTCTTCCAGGTCTTCGTCATCCTCTACACGGCCTACATCTCGGTGACGAACTACGGTGACGGCCACAACCTGACCAAGGAGGACGCGGTTGCCGCGATCCTCTCCCAGAACGAGAAGCGGGTCGAGGGCTCGGCGTCGTATCCGCTCACCGTGGTCTACCACGGGTCCGACCTGGGCTTCGCCATCATCGACAAGGGTGCGGTCAGGGTCGGCACAGCCGCTCAGCCGCTCGAGCCGGCGCCGAACGCCACCGTCGCAGGCACCCGGGTCACCGCGATTCCGGGCTACACCATCGCGACCCAGCAGCAGATCTTCGGCAATCAGGAAGCGGTGACCAGTCTGCGCGTGCCGTTCAGCAGGGATGCGGCAGCGGGATCGATCCGCACCCAGAACGGCACCGTCGGGTACCTCTACCAGTCGACATTCACCTACGACGCCGCGTCGGACACGATGACCGACACCACCACCGGCACGGTCTACACCGCCACGAACCGCGGGCAGTTCGTCGATCCGGGCGGCAATGCGCTGCCGACCGGGTGGCGAGTGATGGTGGGCCTGGAGAACTTCACCAAGGCCGTGACGGACAGCCAGTACGCCGGCCCGTTCTTCCGCGTCCTCGGCTGGAACCTCGCCTTCGCCCTGCTGTCGGTGCTGACCACGTTCCTGCTGGGGCTGTTCCTTGCCATCGTGATGAACGAGGAGCAGCTGCGCGGCCGCAAGATCTACCGCACGCTCCTGCTGCTGCCCTACGCGCTACCGGGCTTCTTGTCGGCGCTGATCTGGTCGGGGCTGCTCAACACGAAGTTCGGCTTCATCAATCAGGTGCTGCTCGGCGGCGCAGAGATCCCGTGGCTGGACGACCCGTGGCTGGCCCGGCTCTCCGTACTCGGGGTGAACCTGTGGCTCGGCTTCCCGTACATGTTCCTGGTTGCGACCGGCGCCCTGCAGGCCCTGCCGAACGACATCAAGGAGGCGGCGAAGGTGGACGGCGCCGGCCCCCTGCGCACCTGGCTGTCCGTCACCGGTCCACTGGTGCTGATCACGACCGCGCCACTGCTGATCGCCAGCTTCGCGTTCAACTTCAACAACTTCACCCTGATCTACATGCTCACCAAGGGCGGGCCGCGGTTCGGCGATACCTCGGCGCCGATCGGGGCCACGGACCTGCTGATCACGATGGTCTACTCGATCTCCGGCGTGGACGGCTCCGCGCCGAAGAACTACGGCCTGGCCAGCGCGCTGGCGATCGTGATCTTCATCATCGTCGCGGTGATCTCCGGGCTCGGGTTCCGGCAGACCCGCAAGCTCGAGGAGGTGCTCTGAGGTGACCGCCACGCAGACCAACGAGGCAGCACGGCTGCCCGGACACCGGCGCAGGACACCGAAGCAGTGGCTGGGCAGGCTGGGCTGGCGGCACCTGATCGGCGTGATCGCCGTCGTCTATGCGGCCTTCCCCATCGTCTACGTCATCTCTGCCTCGCTGACCGTGGACGGCACCCTGACCGGGTCGAACCAGCTGTTCGCGTCCATGTCCCTGGCGAACTTCCAGGCGCTCAACGACACGAAGTTCTGGTTCTGGATGGGCAACACCCTGCTGGTCTCCGTGATCACGGCCATCGGCACCGTGCTGATGGGCGCCGCAGCCGCGTACGCGTTCTCGCGGTTCCGGTTCACCGGCCGCCGCACCGGCCTCACCGCGCTGCTGATCATCCAGATGTTCCCGCAGGTTCTGGCGTTCATCGCGATCTTCCTGCTGCTGCTCGCACTTGGCAACGTGGTGCCAGCCTTGGGTCTGGACTCGCGACTCGCGCTGATCCTGGTCTACTTCGGTGGAGCCCTGGGCGCGAACACCTTCCTCATGTACGGGTTCTTCAACTCGGTGCCGAAGGAGATCGACGAAGCGGCCAAGATCGATGGCGCATCCCATACGCAGACGTACTGGACGATCATCCTGCCGCTGGTGATCCCGATCCTGGCCGTGGTGGCGCTGCTGAGCTTCATCTCGTCGTTCGCCGAGTTCGTGGTGGCCCGGGTGGTGCTGCAGAGCGAGGAGAACTGGACCCTCGCGGTGGGCTTGTACAGCATGGTGTCGTCGCAGAAGGACGCGAACTGGGGGCTGTTTGCCGCCGGTGCGGTGCTGGCCGCGCTGCCGGTGCTGCTGCTGTTCCTGTTCCTGCAGCGCTACATCGTCTCGGGCCTGACCGCCGGAGCGGTCAAGTAGCGTCGAGCAACTCCTGCTGCTCGGCGAGCAGGTTGGCCCGGGCCCTGACGAGCCACCGGTGGCGGCCGGTGGCGGTATGGAACAACGGTTCGGTGGTCAGGAGCTCGGCCAACCTGTTCAGCCGCGTCTCCCGCCACACGTCCTCGGGCGTGCCGGTGGCCTCGGCGCGCAGTGCGGCCACCGAGGCCGCATAGGCGATCGGATCGGAACCGAGCACGGCGAGATCAGCGTCGCTCACCCTGGCTCCGGCGGGATCGCCCGGGGTAGGGGAGTGGTGCACCGTGACGAGCACGAGCCGGGCCACCTCTGCGGTGTCGTGGGGGTGGAGGCCGGCGCTGGACAGTCGCGTCCGGGCAAGTTCGGCGGAGTCGCGCTCGTCGGCTCCCGGGCGTCCGGTGTGTACCGCGTCGTGGAACCAGATCGCCAGCCGCTCCACCCTCGCGGCACCCCCGAGCTCGGCGAGCGACTCGAGGGCTGCGGCCAGGTGGGAGGTGTCGTGGTAGCGACGGTGCGGCTCGCTCCAGCGGGCGAGCAGCTCTGCACCGAGGGCGGGCTGGCCGGGCAACAGCTCCGTCCAGGCGTGCCGCAGGTCGAAGCTCACCACAGGCCGGTCAGCCACCAGGCGAGTCCCGCGCAGGCCGCGGCGAAGAGCACGCTGGAGAACGTGCCGATGATGAACCGCTCGGCCGCGCCCGTGGTGGTTGCCCTGAGGTCGGGGTAGCGGGCCAGTCCCTTGATGGCCAGCACGATCGCGATGCCCTCGCCGAAGCCGGCCAGGATGCAGGCATAGACCGCGAGCCGTTCGAGCAGGCCGATCCAGTGGCCACCCTGCAGCTGGGCCGAGGCCGCCTGGATACCGGGCGACCGCTCGGGTTCTTCGCCGAGAGCCTCGGCCGCAGCCTTGGTGCGTCGCGGGGTATCTGCGAGGCGGAGCACCGTGCGGACCAGGGGACTGCCGGCGAGGGTGGTCACCAGGCCGAGCGCGAGCACGACCGCGATCTTGAGCAGCACGGCGACGACGGGGTTCATCGGGTCTCCTCGTCCGGGGCGACCGCGTCCTGCAGTCGGGTGAGCAGCCGGACGCAGAGCTCGGCTCCGCGTCGGCCCTCCTCCCGCGCCGCGCGGGACAGGCGCTGGCTGACCGCGGACGGGCTGACTCCGAGTCGTGCAGCCGCCTGCGCGCTGGTCAGGCCGTCGTCGAGGAGGTCCATGAGCTCCCATCCTTCCTCGCTGCGCCTGGCCAGCACCGAGCGGAGCAGCCACAGCGCCGCTTCGGCGTCGCGGGCGGGCTCGGCGTCCTCACCGTAGCGGTCCCGTCCGACACCGCCGTGCACGGCGAGGGCGAGGTCGGTGGGCGCGTGCCGTGCCGCGGTGATCGCGGTGCGGGCGGCGAGGTAGGCCCCGCCGCGCGCGGCCCGGGTGGACTCGGGCAGCGGGGTCTCCACCAGCCCGACGCCGATTCCGAGCCGCCAGCCGTCGAGGCGGGTGAGCCGCCCGACGGCGTCGACCACGCTCTGCGGGTCTGCGGTGAGGCACTGGATCTCATCGCCGGCGGTCCGTTCGAACGGCAGCGTGAGGGGGAGTCCGGCGAGGGCATCGAGCGCGCCCGGGACGCGGTCGGAGGCTGCGCGACTGGCCATCTGGTCAGCCATCACCACGAAACTGAAGCTTGCAGACTTCATTAGCTCAGATTAAGGCATAACGCTTCAGAGCTCAAGCCCAGCCGCCGAACACGAGGGGGAGCAGGAAGAACAGGCCGAGCGACCAGATCAGGTGGATGATGATCGGGCCGAGGACGCCGCCGGTGACTCGGCGGTGGACGCCGGCGACAAGCCCCACCAGTGCCGCGGCGAGCACCATGAGTGGCACTCCACTCGGGATCGTCGTCAGCGCGTACACGAGAGTGGTGACGAGCAGGGCCTGGCGGCCGCCCACTGCGGCCCAGAGCGCGCCACGGAAGAAGAGCTCCTCGCCGATGGCGATCAGGGCGGTGAGCACGGCGACGAGCGGCGCGATGCCATAGTGCGCGCGCAGGAGCAGCCCGAGCAGCGGATCGCGCAGGACCGCGACCGGCGCGACGAGGGTGGCACCGGCGAGGAAGAAGGCGAGCAGCAGGCAGCCGATGATGACGCCCTGCACCACGCCGCGGCCGGACTCCGCGCCGGCGCGGGTGTGTGCGTTGCCGAGGTAGATCTTGCCCGAGATCAGCCCACCCACGATCCAGACCGCGGCGAGGGCGAGTGTTGCCGCATAGAAGGCGGGATCGCCGGGTGCGAGCCGCAAGGTAAAGGCGAGCATGAAGGAGCCGACGGCCAGGGTCACCGAGGAGATCCAGCGACGCTGGACCAGCGCCTCCGTGGACTCGATGTGCTCGCGCTGCACCGGCTCGAAGAAGGCGGCGGACACGAAGGAGCGCAGTTCGGTGACAGGGTTGATCACAGAGCCGCTCCTTCGACGGGTCGGGGCGTTGACGCACATGCTAACGGTCGTAGTGCCGTTGCGGGGCCGCAGGCACAGCCCGATCCCTGGTTGCGGGCGGAGATGGCCACAGTCCGGGTCCGCGGCTCACTTCCGGGCAAGGTCAGCTACCCGCCTTCACCGTGTCGGAACAGAGGTCGGCGAGGGTGGCGGCGGGGGAGAGCGCGGCCAGGTCCGCGGCGGCGATTTCCACTGTGACCTCAGGCGAGCCGCTGCCGCAGTACAGCACGCGGTGGTCGAGGAGCGTGTGGTGCAGGACGCGGAGCACGCGGGCGTCGTTGCAGATGGGGCTCACCCCGCCGGGTTCCATGCCGAGAGCGGCGAGGTCCTCAGGTGTTGCCGGACGCAGGGCCGACCGGGAGACGCCAAGGGCGCGGGCGAGATTGCCGTACCGCAGCCGCGCGGGTCCCGGGATGGCGGCGAGGACGATGCGTCCGTCGTCGAGGTGGAAGGCGAGGGTCTTGGCCGAGCTGTGGATGTCGAGCCCGGTGACGTGCAGCTCTGCCTCGGTCCGGGCGGGAGGGTGGTGGTGCAGGCGGTACGCAACTCCGGCGCACGAAAGCACTGCCGCCGCTAGGGGAACCTCGGTGGGTCTCACGCACCGCAGTCTGGCAGAGATCCGGGGCGACAACAGGAGCCCCACCGTCCCAGCCGGCGGGTGGGGCTTGCGGACCTCAGCGTCCGATCGGCACTGCGACCCGAACCGGCGCGGGCGAGAGGCCCGCGGCGAGCGGGCGACGCGTCGGAACGGACACGGCGGTCTGCGCCTGGGCCGGCGCGCCTTCGTAGACCACGACGCCCTGATATTCGGGGTGGCAGCGAAGCACGTGCTCGATGCCTTCGGAGCGTGAGTGGAAGCGGTCGTCGCACGCGGCGCAGATGAAGCGGTCATCCGTGGCGACCACACGATCGAGCCAATGGTCGAACCGGGCGACCAACCTGGCGGTGATGGTGCTCATGTGCGTTGTCCGATCAGGAGTTGGGGGGATGGTCCCCGAGGGGGCCGTTGGTGGATCGGAATGTCATAATGTACCTTATCGGACATCCTGATCCGGGGGTTTCAGGGGGCTTGGCAGTCCCGCCGCTCGCTCCTGCTGTCTGCTCCCGATCTGGCGTGTTGGGAACTGGGCCAGAACCCGGGATGGGCGTCGCTGGAGTGTGCGGCGCGGCGGATTACGGGTGGAAGGTGGAGAAGAAGTCGACCACCGGCTTGAACAAGCCGAGCGTCGACGTACCGAGGGCCGTGACCCCCGCGATGATCACAGTGGCGATGAAGGCGACGAAGATGCCGTATTCGACGGCCGTCGCGCCGCGCTCGCGTTCCCAGTTCCCAATAACCATAACCTGATCCTAAGCCCGGCGCAGCACTCATGAAAAGGCGTATCAGGAAGTTCAAGAGCGATTTTGCGACATGTTCTGTCCCCCCTGCGGGCGACATTTCGCCACATTTGTCCCCCATCCGGAGGACATTTGTCACCCGAACGGATGACACCACGATCATGGGAACGGCTAGGGGACGCGCCAGGCGCCTGGAAGAGGCGTGGGTCCCCCGGCTCCCCCGTCGGCACGCCGGTCAGGCGAGGTCGGGACACGGTTGCCCATGATCAGGAATGTGCTTGCATCAATTCGTGATTGCAGCATTCTCGACCCATGCTCGCGTGGAGCATTTTGCCGTGACCAAATAGGGCGCCACTCCCGTAGGCCGTACTGACGAGACGGAAAAGGGCCCCGCAACCACTGGCTGCGGGGCCCCTTCGACCCGGGTTACGGGTGCGGCTACAGATTGATCATGTGGCCGGCGATGCCCTCCACGGCCTCCTTGAGCGCCTCGGAGAGGCTGGGGTGGGCGTGGATGTTTCGTCCCACCTCGTCCGCAGTGAGGTCCCACTGCTGGGCGAGCGTGAGCTCGGGCAGCAGCTCGGAGACGTCGGGTCCGACCATGTGCGCGCCGAGCAGCTCGTTGTAGCGGGCGTCGGCGACGATCTTGACGAACCCGGTCGCGTCACCGAGCCCGTGGGCCTTGCCGTTGGCGCTGAACGGGAACTTGGCCACCTTCACCTCGTAGCCGCGCTCCGCTGCCTGGGCCTCGGTGAAGCCGAAGGAACCGATCTGCGGCTGGCAGTAGGTGGCCCGCGGCACCATGTCGTAGTTGATCGGCATCGTCTCGGCTCCGGCGATGGTCTCCGCCGCAACCACGCCCTGTGCCTCGGCGGTGTGGGCGAGCATCAGCTTCATGGTGACGTCGCCGATCGCGTAGATGCCGGGGACGTTCGTGCGCATGTAGTCGTCGATGGCGATGGCGCCGCGTTCGGTGAGCTCGACACCGGTGGTCTCCAGGCCGTAGCCCGTCGTCCGCGGCGCAAAACCGAGCGACTGCAGGACCCGCTCGGCCTCGAGCACCTGGCCCTCTCCCCCGGCTGCAGGACTGACCCGCACCCGGACACCGTCCGCATGCTCCTCGATGCCGTCGACCTTGGTGCCGGTGAGCACCTTCACGCCCATCTTCTTGTACGCCTTGAGCAGCTCTGCTGCGACTTCCGGATCCTCGTTGGGGACCATCCGGTCGAAGTACTCCACGATCGTCACATCCACGCCGTAGTTGGCCAGGACGTAGGCGAACTCGGTGCCGATCGCGCCGGCGCCGCAGATCACGATCGAGGTCGGCAGCTGGTCGGAGAGGATCTGCTCCTCGTAGGTGAAGACGCGCTCCGAGCGCTGGGTGCCGGGCAGGAGCTTGGTGGTGGCGCCGACCGCGATGATGCAGTTGTCGAAGGTGACGGTCTCCTCGCCGGCATCAGTGGCCAGCCGGATCGTCCGCGCATCGACGAAAGTGCCCCAGCCGTTGAGCTCGGTGATCTTGTTCTTCCGCATCAGGAAGTGGACGCCCTTCACCATCCGGTCGGAGACGGCGCGGCTGCGGTCGAACGCGGCCTTGAAGTTGAACCGCACCTCTCCCTCGATGCCGAAGGTCGCCGCCTCGGCACCGAAGATGTGCGCGAGTTCCGCGTTGCGCAGCAGCGCCTTGGTGGGGATGCAGCCCACGTTCAGGCACACCCCTCCCCACCACTGCTTCTCGATGACGGCCACGCTCTTGCCCAGCTGGGCGGCGCGGATCGCAGCGACATATCCCCCGGGACCGGCACCGAGGACAACGACATCGAAGTGTTGGGTCATGGCCGTCACTCTAGCGTTGTCGCCGGGCTGATCGACCGCCGTTCCCGCCCTCGTGGAGCGTCCCGCACGTTCCTGCACGATGACTGTCGGGCACAGCCGGACAGGGCCCCCGGGTCCCGTTCATATCCCATATGAGATAAGGTGTTGCGCGTGGCAGACCTCCTTCCAAGCAGCATCGGCACCCTGATCAGGGATGCGCGCAAGCAGCGGGGCCTCACCCAGCAGGAGCTCGCGGACGTGCTCGGCACGTCCCAGAGCGCAGTGCACCGGATCGAGTCCGGCGGCCAGAACCTGAGCCTCGACATGATCAACCGGATCGCGGGCGCGCTCGACTCGCCGCTGATCCATGCCGGCCCCGCCGGCCCGACCCACCTTCGCATCCACGGCCCGGTCAAGCTGCACGGATCGATCGCGGTGCGCTCGTCGAAGAACGCCGCGGTCGCCCTGCTGTGCGCATCACTGATCAACCACGGACGCACCGTGCTGCGCGGCATCGCCCAGATCGAGGAGGTCAACCGAATCCTCGAGGTGCTCGTCAGCATCGGCGTCCGCGCCACCTGGTCGGCCGACAAGTCCGAACTCGAGCTGGTCCGTCCCGCCCGGCTCGACCTCGACCGGATGAACGAGGAGGCCGCCCGCAGGACTCGCTCGATCATCATGTTCCTCGGCCCGCTGCTGCACTCGGAGGACTCCTTCAACCTGCCCTACGCCGGTGGCTGCAACCTCGGGGCCCGTACGGTCACCCCGCACCTGCAGGCGCTGCGCCACTTCGGGCTCGCCGTCCGCACCACCCAGGGCGTCTACCACGCCGAGGTGCACGCCACGCCGGAGCCGGAGCGCCGGATCACCCTCACCGAGCGGGGCGACACGGTGACCGAGAACGTGCTGATGGCCGCGGCCCAGTTCCCGGGAACCACGGAGATCCGCAACGCGTCGAGCAACTACATGGTGCAGGACCTGTGCTTCTTCCTCGCCGAGTTGGGCGTCCGGATCGACGGCATCGGCTCCACCACGCTGATCGTGCACGGCCTGGACCGGATCGAGGCGGATGTGGCGTTCTCGCCGTCCGAGGACCCGATCGAAGCCATGAGCCTGATCACGGCGGCGATCGTGACCGGCTCCGAGCTCACCGTCGAACGCGCGCCGATCGAGTTCCTCGACATCGAGCTGGCGATCCTCGCGGAGATGGGCCTGGACTACTCGCTGAGCCCCGAGTACCACTCGTGCAACGGGCAGACCCGGCTCGTCGACGTCACCGTCCGTCCGTCCGTACTCAAGGCTGCGACCGACAAGATCCACCCGATGCCGTTCCCGGGGCTGAACATCGACAACCTGCCCTTCTTCGCGGTCATCGCTGCAGTGGCCGAGGGCCGCACGCTCATCCACGACTGGGTCTACGAGAACCGGGCGATCCACCTGGTCGAACTGAACAAGCTCGGGGCGGACGTCCAGTTGCTCGACCCACACCGCGTGGTCGTGACCGGACCCACCCGCTGGCGCGGACAGGAGCTGGTCTGCCCGCCGGCGCTGCGGCCCGCCGTGTGCCTGCTGCTCGCCGCGCTGGCCGCGCGGGGTACCAGCGTGCTGCGCGACGTCTACGTGATCAACCGCGGCTACGAGGATCTGCCGAACCGGCTCAACGCCCTCGGCGCACGGATCGACGTCTTCCGCGACTGAACCCACTGAGCGGGACGCCGATCGAGCCGACCCAGGCCCGAGCGTGCGGTGGCCAGCTCAGCGGTGGCGTTGAGCCCGCGCGCGCCCTCGCCGAAGTCGTCAGGTGGGTGGCCCGAAGAGTCCGTAGCTGATGCCTCGCACCACGCCCATCGACAGCACGGCTCACCTCCGGTAGGTCGGCGATTGGGGCTGTGGCCAACGTACCCGTACGGCGCGCCCGGAACCCGAGGATGCGTCCGACCGGGGCTCGTCCTCGGCTCGCCGCCGCGCAGCCTGGGCAGCAGTACCTAGTCCGCCACCGCCCTGCGGGGTCTCCAATGGTGTGAAGGACACCGAGGAAGGGGGCGCGGCATG
>PHEV01000080.1 GCA_002843035.1 Actinobacteria bacterium HGW-Actinobacteria-5
GATCATGGCGAGAGGGAAACGCCCGGCTCCATTCCGAACCCGGAAGCTAAGCCTCTCAGCGCCGATGGTACTGCAGGTGGGAACCTGTGGGAGAGTAGGTCGTCGCCGGACATACAAACACCCCCGTGGAGCTTCGGTTCCACGGGGGTGTTGTGCTTTGCGGATACTTTGCGCCACTGTGGCGCGGAAGGGCAGGATGGTGCGGTGAGCGAACCGACCTCAGATCGCGGCGGACAGCGTCGACAGGGGGGATCCCGCAGGGGGTCCGGACCAAACCGCGCCGGCGGCGATCGGCCGCGCACTGGTGCAGGCAAGAGCCGGGGCAGCGGCGAATGGAGCGCACGCTCGTCCTCCAAGGGTTCCGGCGGCAAGGCGTCGCGTCCGGGCGGCTCCTCAGCTGCGGGTAGCCGCTCCTATGGCAAGTCGTCCGAGGGTGAGCGTTCCGGCTCGCCACGGGCGGGCAGCCGCCCCTACGGCAAGGCCGGTGCCGGTGAGCGTTCCGGTTCGAGCCGGAAGGGTCCCGGCGGTTCAGCGGCGCGTCCGGGCGGCTCCTCTGCGGGTAGCCGCTCCTATGGCAAGTCGTCCGAGGGCGAGCGTTCCGGCCCCAACCGCACGGGCAGCCGTCCCTATGGCAAGTCGTCCGAGGGTGAGCGTTCCGGCCCCAACCGCACGGGCAGCCGCTCCTATGGCAAGTCGTCCGACGGTGAGCGTTCCGGCCCCAACCGCACGGGCAGCCGCTCCTATGGCAAGTCGTCCGAGGGTGAGCGTTCCGGCCCCAGCCGCACGGGCAGCCGTCCCTATGGCAAGTCGTCCGAGGGCGAGCGTTCCGGCCCCAGCCGCACGGGCAGCCGCTCCTATGGCAAGTCGTCCGAGGGCGAGCGTTCCGGCCCGAACCGCACGGGCAGCCGTCCCTATGGCAAGTCGTCCGAGGGCGAGCGTTCCGGCCCCAACCGCACGGGCAGTGGGAGTGGCCGCGGTGGCCAGGCTGGTCGCGGTGGTGACCGTTCGCGCAACGAGGGCCGGCCGGAGCGTTCCTCGACCCGTTCTGGTGGGGCCAGTGCTGTCGGAGATCGCCCCCGCGGGCCCCGTCAGGGGACGGCAGACACGCGCGGTCGTGGCTACGGCAGCGAGCGTCCGGGCAGAGGGGCCGACGGGGAGCGTCGGGAGCGCCGCGACGCCGATCGAGAGTACGTTCCCCGTCCGGGGCTGGCGGCGAAGCCGAATGAACCGGCGACACCGAAAGGGCTGGATCTGCGGCAGCTGCCGCGCGGTGTCCGCGCGGAGCTGCGGGGCCTTACCGCAGAACTCGCGGAGGTCGTCGGCGCGCACCTGCTGATGGCAGGCCAGTTGATCGACACCGATCCGGAGCTCGCCCACGCCCACGCCGAGGCCGCGCGTCGCCGGGCCGCACGGCTGCCGATCACGCGGGAAGCCGCGGCGGAGACCGCCTATGCCGCCGGGGACTATGCCACCGCGCTCACCGAGTTCCGTGCACTGCGGAGGATGAGCGGCGGCGATGAGTACCTGCCGGCGATGGCGGATTGCGAGCGCGCTCTCGGCCGTCCGCAGGCGGCGCTGAAGCTGATCAAGGAGGCGCTGGCGACGGATCCCGAGGTCTCGGCCCGCGTCGAGCTGAGGCTGGTCGAAGCTGGCGTGCGCGCCGACACGGGACAGGTCGCGGAGGCGTTGCGGCTGCTCAAGGCGGAGATCGAGGAGACCGGCACTCGCGGGTCGAAGGTGACCAGGGCACGCCTGCGCTACGCCTATGCCGACCTGCTCGAGCGCACTGGTGAGAGCGAGCAGGCCGAGCGCTGGTTCGACGCGGTCGTCCGGCTGGATCCCGACCAGACCACGGACGCGGTCGACCGGGTCGCCGCGCTGCGCGGGCTGGTGATCGACTTCGACGACAGCGAGGACGAGGACGACGAGGACGAGGACGAGGACGAGGACGACGAGTCGGAGACGCAGGAGTGACGGCGCTCATCGACAGCTACGACGCTGCCTTCTTCGACCTGGACGGGGTGATCTACCTCGGCCCGTTGGCGGTCGAGGGGGCCACGGGAGCGCTGGCGGCGCTTCAGGCGCGCGGCACCACGGTGATGTTCGTCACCAACAACGCCGCCCGTGCCGCACAGGTCGTGATCGACCAGCTCAACGGACTCGGTTTCCATGCCGATGACCACAATGTCCTGACCAGCGCTCAGGTGGCGGTCGCCCACCTGTCCAGGGATCTGCCGGCCGGTGCGAAAGTCCTGGTCAGCGGTAGCGACAGCCTTGCGGCGCTGGTCGGGCAGGCGGGCCTGGTGCCGGTCACGAAGGCCTCCGACGAGCCGGTTGCGGTCGTGCAGGGGTACGACCCGGCGATGACCTGGCCGCGGCTCGACGAGGCAGCCCTGGCGATCCAGGCTGGTGCCAAGTGGTACGCCACCAACGACGACGCCTCCCGGCCCACCGAGCGCGGACTGGTCCCCGGCGCCGGCGGTGCGATCGCGGTGATCGCACTGACCGTGGGCGGCGAGCCAACGATCTTCGGCAAACCATTCCGCCCGATGCTCGACGAGGCCATCCGGCGGACGGCTGCCGCACGACCGATCTTCGTCGGGGACCGGATCGACACCGACATTGTCGGGGCGGCGAACGCGGGGATCGACTCCCTGATGGTGTTCACCGGCGCGCACGGGAAGTCGGACCTGATCGCGACCGGGCCGGGGGAGCGTCCCACGCATATCGGGGCCAACGTCGGCGCCCTGCTCGAACCCGTGCGGACGGTGGAATTCACCGAGACAGGCGCCCGGTGCCGAGGGCAGGAGGCCGTGGTGAGGGATGGCGCGATCGTGCTCACTGGCGTCCCCGAAGACCTCGCCGGCCAACTGGACGCACTCTGGGCGGTCGCGCACCTGGCGTGGCAGCACACCGGCCTGGACACCGCGGACGCCCTGGCCGCCCTCGAACTCATCCGCTGAGCCGCCCATGGAGCGGGTATTCTGCCCGCGCCCAATCGAGAGGAATCCGACGTGCCCGCCAACGCCAAGTCCAGTTCGGCCACCGACCTCGCCCTGATCGCGGTGTTCGCCGCCCTGATCGCCGCATTCTCGCTCACGCCCGCCATCCCGGTCGGCCCGGTGCCGGTCACCCTGCAGACCCTTGCGGTCGTGCTGGCCGGCCTTGTGCTCGGTCCGTGGCGGGGCTTCCTCGCCACCGTTCTCTACCTCGTGGTCGGCTTCGCGGGGCTGCCGGTGTTCGCCGGAGGCTCGGCCGGTCTGGCCGTGCTGGCCAAGCCGTCGGTGGGTTACCTGCTCGCATTCCCGTTCGGGGCTGCGCTGGCCGGCGCCCTGGCCCAGGCGTTCGCACGCTGGCGCGGCGCGCGGCAGTACCTGGGCTTCTTCCTGGCCGGCCTGGCCGCGTCACTGCTGATCCATGCCTCCGGCATCCTCGGGCTGATCGTGGTGCTGCACCTCGACCTGTCGGCCGCGTTCCTCGTCGACCTCGCGTTCTGGCCGGGCGACCTGGCGAAGATGTTTGCCGCAGCTGCGGTCGCCGTCGCCGTGCACAAGGCGTTCCCCGCGCTGCTCGCGGTCCGTCGCCTCGTTCCTGCCGCCTAGACGGCCGCCCTCGGTGATCCGACTCGACGGCGCCGGCGTCACGGTCAGCCTCCCCGCGTCCGGCCAGGCCCGGACGCGGGTGCTGCTGCATCCGACCACGCTGGAGCTCGCCGAGCGGCGGATCGCGGTGATCGGAGCCAACGGCTCGGGGAAGTCCACGCTGCTGCGGTTGTTGAACGGGCTCGTGCTGCCCAGCGTCGGCCAGGTGCGTGTCCACGGCCTGGACACCGCAAGGCAGGGACGCGAAGTGCGCAAGCTGGTCGGATTCGTCTTCACCGATCCGCTGGCCCAACTCGTCCTCGCCACCCCCGCCGACGACGTCGAGCTGTCGCTGCGCCCGCTCGTGCGTGACCGGTCCGAACGCCGCGCGCAGGCGCTGCAACTGCTGGCCGGCCGCGGCCTTGCGCACGTGGCCGACCAGAGCGTCTACGACTTGTCCGGCGGTGAGCGGCAGCTGGTCGCGCTCACCTCCGTGCTGGCCGCCCGGCCACGAATCGTGGTGGCGGACGAGCCCACCACGTTGCTCGACCTGCGCAATCGCGATCAGGTGCGGGACGCGCTGGCCGCGCTCGAGCAGCAGGTGGTGCTGGCCACCCATGACCTCGATCTGGCCGCGGAGGCCGATCGGGTGCTGGTGGTTGACGGTGGCCGGATCCTCGCCGACGGGAAGCCTGCAGAGGCGATCGGCGCCTACCTGAGGCTGGTGCGCGGGTGAACCTCTTCGGACTGTACGTGCCGGGAGGGACATGGCTGCACCGGCTCGGCGTCGGCTGGAAGTACCTGTTCCTGCTCGCGCTGACCGTGCCGGTACTCCTCCTCGCCCTGCCCTGGCCGAGCCTGGCGGCTCTGGTGGTGTCGGGGCTGCTGCTCGCGTCCACCCGGGTCGGCGCCCGGCTGGCCTTCGCCCTGCCGTGGGCGCTGTGGGTCCTGCTCGCCGTCCTCGCGGGATACCAGCTGGCCATCGAACGGCCCGATCTCGCCGTGGTGGTGTCGGCAAACCTCGTCACCGCGATCTACGCCAGCCGGCTGCTCACGCTGACCACCCCGGGACCGGTGCTGATCGACGCCCTGGTGGCGGCGCTGCGTCCGTTCCGTCGACTGGGTGTGAACCCGGAGCGGGTCGGGCTGGCGATCGCCATCATGGTGCGCTCGGTACCCATGCTGCTGGACACTGTCGCGCAGGTGCGACAGGCCGCCAGGGCCCGCGGCCGCGACCGCAACCTGTTCGCGCTGGTCACCCCCGTGGTGGTGCGCGCGGTCGGGCAGGCCCAGGCGACCGGCGCCGCCCTCGCCGCCCGAGGCCTGGGCGAGTCCTGATCGGCCGAGGACCGGCCTTGGCGCCGACGGCTTGACCCCTGGAAGGAGTCCTCGGCGCGAAAGGCTGGCCCTCGGCGCGGGCGGATTAGGATGGCCGCCGTGACCGAACAGACGCCCACGCCAGAGCCGCCCACCACCGGCGTGCCGGAGATCGACGCGGCCCTGGCTGCGGTGCGGCTGGACGGGCCGGTCGGGGAGCACCACCAGCAGCTCTCGGCAGCGGTGGAGGTGCTCCAGCAGGTCCTGCGTACGCCGCAGCAGTGACCGGATCGGTGCGGCTGGACCGGGCCCTCGTGGAGGCAGGGCTGGCCCGTTCGCGGGCGCAGGCCAGCGAGGCGGTCAGGGACGGCCGGGTCAGGGTCGACGGAGTCGTCGCGACCCGACCCGCACAACTGGTCGGCCGCGGGAATGCCCTGGACGTGGAGGGCGCCGACCACTACGTCTCTCGCGCCGCGCACAAGCTGTTGGGTGCGCTGGCCGGTTCGGGGATCACCGTGCCGCCAAGGGTGCTGGACGCTGGTGCGTCCACGGGCGGCTTCACGCAGGTACTGCTGGAGGCCGGAGCGCAACGCGTCTACGCCGTCGACGTCGGCCACGATCAGCTCGTGCGGACCCTGCGTGATGATCCCCGAGTCGTGGTGCGGGAGCGGCTGAACCTGCGCGACCTCACTCTCGCCGACCTCGACGGCGAGGCGGTCGACCTCGTCGTGGGTGATGTGTCGTTCATCTCGCTCACCCTGCTGCTGGCGCCACTGTTCGGTGTGCTGAACCCTGAGGGCGGGGCGTTGCTGCTGGTGAAGCCTCAGTTCGAAGTGGGTCGCGCGGGCCTTGACGACCGGGGCGTGGTTCGCAACGACGCGCTTCGGGAGCGCGCCGTCGCCTCCGTCGTCGCCGCGGCGGCTGCCCGCGGCCGCGTGCCCGCGTGGCGCGGCGAGAGCGCGCTGCCGGGGGAGTCGGGCAACCGGGAGTACTTCGTTCACTTCGTCCCTGCCGCCTCGGCCGTGGGTGGTGCCGGTTAAGGTGAACCCGTGATCGAACCCCGTCGTCAGGTCGCCGTGACCATCCACCCGCTGCGTCCTGCCGCGCTCGAGGCGGCTGCGGAGTTCATCACCGGTATCAACGCCCGCGGCATGACTTGCCTGGCCTCGCCCGAGGACTACGCACAGCTCGCCGTCCGGGTGCCGGGCGCCGATCTGCGCGAACTCGACGGTGAGGACGGCTCCACCTGCGAACTGGTGGTGGTGTTCGGCGGCGACGGGAACATCCTGCGGGCCGCCGAGTGGGCGCTGCCGCGGCAGGTGCCCGTGCTCGGCGTCAACCTCGGACACGTCGGCTTTCTCGCCGAACTGGAGTCCTCGGAGGTGCCCGAGCTGATCGAGCACGTCGCCAGGGCCGACTACCAGGTCGAGGAGCGCATGACCATCGAAGTGGTGGTGCGCGCGGCGCCCGGCGGCGAGGAACTGTGGCGATCGTTCGCGATCAACGAGGTGTCGGTGGAGAAGCTCTCCCGCGACCGCATGATCGAGGTGCTGGTGCGGCTCGATGACCGTCCGCTGTCACGGTGGGCGACCGACGGCGTCCTCGTGGCCACACCGACCGGCTCGACGGCGTACGCCTTCTCCGCGCACGGTCCGGTGATCTGGCCCGACCTGTCCGCGTTGCTGCTGGTGCCGCTCAGCGCGCACGCGCTGTTCGCGCGTCCGCTGGTACTGGGCGAGCGCACGGTCGTCTCGATCGAGGTGCTGCCCGGTGGCGGTCCGGGTGGGGTGGTCTGGTGCGACGGTCGCCGTTCCACCGACGTGACCGGCGGCATGGAGATCGTGGCCACGGCCGGACCGCACCGGCTCCGGCTCGCGCGCACCGTCGAACAGCCGTTCGTGAACCGCCTGGTGCGCAAATTCGGCCTGCCGGTGGACGGCTGGCGCGGCGCGGCCGAACGGGATGCCGCACATGCTCGCTGAGCTGAGGATCGCCGACCTCGGCGTGATCGGCGATGCCACTGTCGAGCCGGGCCCCGGCTTCACGGCCGTGACCGGCGAGACCGGGGCGGGCAAGACCATGATCGTCACCGGGCTGGCGCTGCTGGCCGGGGCGAAGGCGGACCCGCGCCTGGTGCGCTCCGGGGCGTCCCGGGCGCTCGTGGAGGGCCGCTGGCAGGTCGCCGCGGACCAGGTCCCGGTTCTGGCCGAACTCGGCGCCGAGGTGGAGGACGGCGAGGTGCTCGTGACCAGGCAGCTGGGCGCCAACCGGTCCCGGATGGCGATCGGCGGCGCCCAGGTGCCGCTGTCGACCGGTGTGCAGCTGGTGGGCGAATGGGTGACCGTACACGGGCAGTCGGAGCAGCTGAGGCTGGGCACGCCCGAGCGGCAACTGCAGGTGCTCGACCGGTACGCCGGCCCCGAACTCGCCGCCGAACTGGAGGCCTACCGCGCCAGCTACGGCGCACGCCGGGCGGCCGCGGCCGAACTGGGCGAACTCACCACGCAGTCCCAGGCAAGGGCCCGGGAACTCGACCTGCTCCGGTTCGGGCTGGACGAGATCGCGAAGGCCGACCCGCAGCCCGCCGAGGACCAGGCGCTGGCCGCTGAGGCTTTGCGGCTGCAGGCGGTCGACGACCTGCGCCTGGCGGCACACGCGGCGTTGACGGCTCTCGCCGGAGACGAGGACGCCTACGACAGCGTTGACGCCCTCAGCCTGGCCGGAGCGGCCCGCAAGGCACTGGCGCCCGCGGTCGAGAAGGATGTGGCGCTGGCCCCGATCGCCGAGGAACTCGCCGGCGCCGCTGCGGCGCTGGCCGACGTGGCGTCCTCGCTCGCGTCCTACACAGCCGGGCTGGACGCCGATCCGCTGCGCCTGGAGTGGATCGCGGGCCGTCGCGCCGAACTCGCCCACCTCACCCGCAAGTACGGCGACAGCGTTGACGAGGTGCTGGCCTGGGCCGCGGAGGCGGCGCGGCGGGTCACCGAGCTGGATGCCGGCGACGACCGGATCGAGACACTGCGGGCCGAGGTGGCGGTTCTCGACGAACGCCTCGCCAGCTCCGCGGGACGGATCACCGCGCTGCGCACGGCTGCGGCGTCCGACCTCGCCGGGCTGGTCGCCGGCGAACTGAAGGCGCTGGCGATGCCGAAGGCCCGGCTCGCCTTCGCACTCACCCCCACCGAGCTGGGCCCGAATGGCGCCGACCAGGTGAGCCTGCTCTTCTCGGCGAACCCGGGCAGTGAGCCCGGGCCCCTGGGCAAGGTGGCCTCGGGCGGCGAGCTGAGCCGGGTCCGGCTGGCGCTGGAAGTCGTGCTCGCAGACCAGGCGAGCGGGGAGACCTTCGTCTTCGACGAGGTGGACGCCGGAGTGGGCGGCGCGGTCGCCCTCGAGATCGGCCGCCGGCTGGCCCGGCTGGCCGAACGCTGCCAGGTGGTCGTGGTCACCCACCTCGCCCAGGTCGCGGCGTTCGCCGATCGGCACTACGTGGTGTCGAAGGCCGACGACGGCTCGCTGACCTCCAGCGGTGTCCGCCTCGTCACCGACGCCGATCGGCTGGACGTGCTGGCCACGATGATGGGCGGCCTGGAGTCCAGCGAGTCCGCCGTGGCCCACGCCCGCGAACTTCTGGAGACCGTTCGCCGCTAGCCAGGCAACCTTCGCGCGCGCGGGCCGCGTATCACCGGGTGGAGGCAGTCGATCCACGGCGGTGAGGAGCAGGACATGCCAGCGGTGAGGCAGATGTTGTCGGGAGTGGCCCTGGCCGCTGTCCTGGTGGCGTGCTCGGGCCCGCCGGTCGCGGGTAACCCGGTCCCGGAGAAGCCGCCGGCTCCGGTCGCGACCGGGACGACGGCCGCGACGCCGTCGGCCCCTGCGTCCGCGGAGTTCGACGCGGATCCGGCGGCCGGGCGGGACACCGAACTCGGAAGACAGGTCGAAGGACTGATCGCCGCCTCGATCTCCTCCCGCAGGCCGCTCGAGCAGCGGTTCCTGGCGGTGATTCGGCGGGCGCGGTTCGATCCGGACGCCCGGTGGGACCGCGCACTCACCCTCACGATCGACAAGGTGACCTGGAACGACGACTTCACCGACGGCGGCGATGAGGCTCCCTTCCTCAACCCGACCGTGAGGTGGGAGAAGATCCGGATCCCTCAGGTCGTGGTGACGATCGTGCCCCACGCCGAGCCGCAGGTCCTGACCACCGCGGAGTTCGTGTCGTACATCAACTACTACGGCGCAGGGAGGAACTCCGAGGACGTGTTCCGGCTGCCGTTCGTGTTCAGCTACGTCGGGAGCACCGCGGTGGCGCTCCAGGAGCACTACGTGCCGTGATCGTGTGACAATCGGGCTACAGGGTTGTCCGCCGGAGCGTCGACTTGCTGGGCGACGCCTCCCGCCCTATAGGCTGGAGGCCCGTGGGAAACTCGACTCAGACCAAGCACGTATTCGTCACCGGGGGAGTCGTCTCCTCACTCGGCAAAGGACTGACCGCGTCCAGCCTGGGCACCTTGTTGGTGGCCCGTGGACTGCGAGTCACGATGCAGAAGCTCGATCCATACCTGAACGTGGATCCGGGCACCATGAACCCGTTCCAGCACGGCGAGGTGTTCGTCACCGAGGACGGGGCGGAGACCGACCTCGACATCGGCCACTACGAGCGGTTCCTCAACGTCTTCCTGAACGCGGAGGCGAACGTCACCACCGGCAAGGTGTACTCCCGGGTGATCGCGAAGGAGCGCCGCGGTGACTTCCTCGGTGACACCGTGCAGGTGATCCCTCATATCACCAATGAGATCAAGGACGAGATGCTGGCGATGGCCGGCCCCGGCGTCGACGTGGTGATCCACGAGATCGGTGGCACGGTCGGCGACATCGAGTCGCTGCCGTTCCTTGAGGCCGCCCGGCAGGTGCGCCGTGAGGTGGGACGGGAGAACGCGTTCTTCCTGCACGTCTCGCTGGTTCCCTACATCGGGCCGTCCGGCGAACTCAAGACCAAGCCCACCCAGCACTCGGTGGCTGCGCTGCGCCAGGTCGGCATCCAGCCGGACGCGATCGTCTGCCGCGCCAGCATGGACATCCCGACCGGGGTGAAGCGGAAGATCGCCCTGATGTGCGACGTGGACGAGGAGGCCGTGATCTCCTGCCCCGACGCGCCGAGCATCTACGACATCCCGCGCGTGATCCACAGCGAGGGCCTGGATGCCTACGTCGTGCGGCGTCTCGGTGTCTCGTTCCGCGACGTCGACTGGAGCAAGTGGAACGACCTTCTGGAGCGCGTGCACCACCCGAAGGAGGAGGTCACGATCGCGCTGGTCGGCAAGTACATCGACCTCCCGGACGCCTACCTGAGCGTCTCCGAGGCCCTGCGGGCCGGCGGCTTCGCCAACTGGGCGAAGGTGAACGTGCGCTGGGTCGCATCGGATACCTGCGAGACGCCGGCCGGGGCGGCCGCAGAACTCAGCGACGTGGACGGGGTCTGCGTGCCCGGTGGCTTCGGCATCCGCGGCGTGGAGGGCAAGCTCGGCGCGCTGCGCTACGCCCGGGAGAATCAGCTGCCGACACTCGGGCTGTGCCTGGGACTGCAGTGCATGGTCATCGAGGCCGCGCGGAACCTGCTCGGGCTCGAGGACGCCGCGTCCACCGAGTTCGAACCGGAGACGAAGGCCCCGGTGATCGCCACGATGGCCGAACAGGTGGCGATCGTGTCCGGTCAGGGTGACATGGGAGCCACCATGCGGCTGGGCGCGTATCCGGCCGACCTGGTTCAGGGCTCCCTGGTCGCGCAGCGTTACGGCACCACCCGGGTCAGCGAGCGCCACCGGCACCGCTACGAGGTGAACAACGCCTACCGCGACGAGCTCGAGGCCCGCGGCCTGAAGATCTCCGGCACCAGTCCGGACGGCAACCTGGTCGAGTTCGTGGAGTTGGACCGCGCACAGCATCCCTACTACGTCGGCACCCAGGCCCACCCCGAGTTGAAGTCCCGGCCCACCCAGCCGCACCCGCTGTTCGCCGGCCTGATCGAGGCCGCGCTGAAGCGCAAGCTCTCCGCGCGACTGCCAGAGGACGAGGGCTGAGCGGTGTGGGAACTCGCGGCTGACGAGGTCACCGACGTCCCGCAGGCCTGGCCGGTCACCGCTCACCAGGTGCTCGGCTCCGGCGCGGTGTCCGACTTCGTGAACGACGCCGTGACCATTCCGGACGGCAGCACGATGCAGCGGCAGTACCTGCTGCACCCCGGCGCGGTCGGCGTGATCGCCTGGGACGAGAACGACCGGATCGCGGTCGTGCGGCAGTACCGGCACCCGGTCGGCTTCCGGTTGATCGAGCCGCCGGCGGGGCTGCTGGACGCCGACGGCGAGAGCTGGACATCGGCGGCCGAGCGCGAGCTGGCCGAGGAGGCCGGGCTGAAGGCAGCCCGCTGGCAGGTGCTCGTGGACCTGTTCACCACCCCAGGGGCGTGCCAGGAGACGCTGCGGATCTATCTGGCCCGCGACCTGTCCGGGGCCCCGGCGCCCGACGACTTCGTGGCCCACCACGAGGAGGCGCACATGGACCTGTGTTGGGCCCGCCGCGCCGACCTCGTGGACGCGATCCTCGCCGGCAAGCTGCAGAACCCCACGATGGTGTCCGGTGTGCTGGCCCTCGAGGTGGCCCGGTTGTCCGGACGTCTCGACGACCTGCGCGAGGCGGACGCGTCCTGGCCCGCCCGCACGGCCTGGTCGGGGCGCAACCACCTGCTGGCCGGTCTCGATGGCCACGCCGGCTGAGCCTGCTTTCCCCCTCGTCCCTGCGGAGGACGGGATCGCCGCTCGCACGTCACGGACGCGGATGGACAAGCTCGTCCGCGGCTTCCTCGACCACCTGACCGTCGAGCGCGGCGCCTCGCCGAACACAGTCGCGGCCTACCGGCGTGACCTCGGCCGCTACACCGACTTCCTCCGCGCCCGGGGGATCGACGACCCGGCCAGGGTGTCTGAGAGTGACGTCTCGGCCTTCCTCGCGGCACTGCAGGCGCCCACGGACGGCCATGTGCCGCTGTCGACCGCCAGCGCGACCCGCAGCCTGGTGGCCGTTCGCTCGTTGCACCGGTTCGGTGCGGCGGAGGGCTTCACCGCGGAGAATCCCGCGGCAGCGGTGAAGCCGCCCAAGACCGGCCGGAACCTGCCCAAGGCGCTCGACATCGCCCAGGTGCAGGCGCTGCTCGACACGCCGGACCCCGACACCCCGATGGGCCTGCGGGACGCGGCGCTGCTCGAACTGCTCTACGGCACCGGCGGGCGGGTCTCGGAGATCGTCGGTCTCGACGTCGACGACGTGACCTCGATGCTCGCCGACCCGGAGCGCGGTCGAGGCCTGGTTGGTCCGTGGACGTCCCGGGTTCGCGCAGGCGTCGACCCGTCCGTCCCCTGCGCTGCTGCTGAACAGCCGGGGCCAGCGGCTCAGCCGGCAGAGCGCCTACGGCGTGCTGCAGAAGGCGGCAGAGTCGGCCCACCTCGGCGTGGAGGTCTCCCCGCACACCCTGAGGCACTCCTTCGCCACCCACCTGCTGGACGGGGGAGCGGACGTCCGGGTGGTCCAGGAACTGCTCGGGCACGCCTCGGTGACCACCACCCAGATCTACACGCTGGTCACGGTGGAACATCTGCGCGAGGTGTTCCTCTCCGCGCATCCGAGGGCGCGCTGAGCGCCGACTACTCTGTCCGCATGTCCTCGCTCGGTCGTCGTGACCTGATGCTCGCCGGGCTGGCCCTCGGGCTGGCCGGCTGCAGCGCGTCGACAGCCGCACCGCTGGTCTCGCCCCCGGCGTCGCCGGTTCCTCCGGAACCGTCCGACCCGCCCGCGTCGACGCCGACAGCCTCGACGACCCCGCACCCCGGCTGGACCGCGCGCGTGATGACCTACAACATGCTCACGCCGAACCTCGGCGGTGCGCACTTCCGGGCCGCGGTGAAGGACTCCGACGTGCGGTTGTCGAACCGGGTTCCGGTGATGGCGCGCTGGATCCGCGGCGCGAACCCGGACATCGTGGGCCTGCAGGAGAACGAGGCCAACCCGCCCCGGCGGCTCCCGGTGGGGGTGCTCGCCCCACTGCTTCCCGCCTACGAGGTGATCCACCCGCGGCTCAACGTGCCGCTGCTGGTCAGGAAGAAGGCCTTCGACGTGCTGGCCGATGGCTCGCTCGACATCACCCAGGGCCACCTGCCCCGCCACGTCGGGTGGTGCCGGCTCCGGCACCTGCGCAGCGGACACGTGGTCCTGGTCGCCAACACGCACCTCGACCCGTTCCAGAAGGCGTACAAGGCCTCGGAGCGCGCGGCGGAGGCGCGCGAGATCGTGGCCCTGCTGGAGAAGCTCAATCCCGGCGGCACGCTGCCCACCATCCTGCTCGGCGACCTGAACGTGCGGGCGACCGAGACCCGGGAGAAGTTCGCCGCTCCGCTGGTCTCCTTCGCCGGGGCCGGCCTGAGGGACTCCGCGACGCTCGCAGCAGAGGACATCAGCAAGGTGCCGGGGGCCGCGTCGCTGAACAGCTTCGGTGCCGAGGTCGGGGGGCGCTGGACGTATCGCGCGATCCGTACCGACGGGTACCGCTACGACTACATCTTCGTCTCGCCCGGCATCGACGTGCGGACCTGGCAGGTGGTCACCGGGCCCGGCGTCCGGATGATCGACGGCCACCCCTTCTTCGCCGACGGGCCGGTGCCGTCCGACCACTGCCCGGTGCAGGCGGAACTCCTGTTCCCGGACGCGTGAGGCACGGCGCGTCGGAGGAGACTTGTCGACATTTCGGTCTAGGATCGCGGCCGTGAGCAATACCGATACCACGGCCCTCGTCGATCCCGAACCCACACTGGGCGCGGGCGAGCTGGGTCCGACGGGGCGTCCGCTGCCCGACCTTCCCGAGCCCACCGCGCCGGACCCGGCCAAGCCGAAGCGTGCCCTGATCATCGCGATGTGCAACCAGAAGGGCGGGGTGGGCAAGACCACCACCGCGATCAACCTGGGCGCCGCGCTCGCCGAGACCGGGCGCAAGGTGCTGCTGGTCGACTTCGACCCCCAGGGCTCGCTGTCGGTCGGTCTCGGGGTGAATCCGCACACGCTGGAGACCAGCATCTACGACCTGCTGCTGAACAAGCACACCACGCCTGAGGACGTGATCACTTCGACCGTGGTGGACGGGATGGACCTGCTGCCGTCCAATATCGACCTGTCCGCGGCCGAGGTGCAGCTGGTCTCCGAGGTGGCCAGGGAGCAGACGCTGCGCCGGGTGCTGACCAAGGTGCGTCACAGCTACGACATGATCCTGATCGACTGTGCACCCTCCCTCGGCCTGCTCACCGTGAACGCGCTCACCGCCGCCGACAAGGTGATCATGCCGCTGGAGTGCGAGTTCTTCGCCCTGCGTGGCATCGCACTGCTGACCGACACGATCGACAAGGTGCAGGACCGCCTGAACCCCGAACTCGAAGTGCTCGGCATCCTCGGCACCATGTTCGACGCCCGCACCCTGCACAGCCGCGAAGTGCTGGAACGCGTCGTGCAGGCGTTCGGCGAGACGGTCTTCCACACCGTGATCCGGCGCACCATCAAGTTCCCGGAGACCACGGTGGCCGGCGAACCGATCACCACCTACGCCTCGTCCTCGCCGGGCGCTGCCGCGTACCGCATGCTCGCCCGGGAGGTGCTCGCCAGATGTCCCGGCGTGTAGGCCTCCCCGGGGCGTCGGAACTGTTCCGCCCGACGTCGGTCCCCGACGTCGTACCGCCGGCGCCCGCCCCGCCGCAGGCGACGACCGACCAGTCGCCGACGCCGCAGGGCTCCGGACGCGTCCGCCACGATGAGAAGATCACCGTCTACGTGAGCAGCGACGAGTTGCTCGCGCTCGAACAGGCCCGGCTGACCTTGCGTGCCCAGCACGGGGTGGCCGTCGACCGTGGCCGGATCGTCCGCACCGCGATCGGGCTGGCCGTGGCCGACCTGGTCGCACGCGGGGGCGACTCCGACCTGGTCCGCGGTCTCGGCGCGTCGTGAGCCTGCTGTCCGCCCAGGAGGACTTCACCGTCCACCTGACGAACTTCTCCGGCCCGTTCGACCTGCTGCTGCAGCTGATCTCCCGGCACAAGCTGGACGTGACCGAGGTCGCGCTCTCGCAGGTCACCGACGACTTCGTCGCCCACATCAAGCAGATGCAGGCCAGCCGGGGCGCCACGGCCTGGGACCTCGACCAGACGAGCTCATTCATCGTCGTCGCCGCCACGCTGCTGGACCTGAAGGCTGCCCGCCTGCTGCCCCAGGGCGAGGTGGAGGACGCGGAGGACCTGGCGCTGCTCGAGGCCCGCGACCTGTTGTTCGCGCGGCTTCTGCAGTACCGGGCGTTCAAGATCGTCAGCGCCTGGATCCATCAGACGCTGGACACCCAGGCGCGGCGGTATCCGCGTCCGGGGGGCCTGGAGGAACGGTTCGCCAGCCTGCTCCCCGAGGTGGAGCTGGACGGGTTCGCCGACGTGATCGCGGTTCTCGCAGGTCGCGCCCTCACGCCGAAGGACCCGCCGCTGGTGGGCCTCGAACACCTCCACCAGCCGCTGGTCAGCGTGCGCGAGCAGGCGGAGGAGATCGTGCGCAGGCTGCACGAGCACCAGACCCTGACGTTTCGCGCGCTGGTCGCCGACGCGGCCGACCGGCTCGTCGTCGTCGCACGCTTCCTCGCCCTGCTGGAGCTGTTCCGCGAGAAGGCGGTCGGCTTCGAACAGCTCACGCCGCTGGGCGAGCTGACCGTCCGCTGGCTCGGCACCGAGGTGGACGCGGAGCGGATCGGCGCAGAATTCGACGAGGCCACGACCTCCAGTGAGGAGACCACCGAATGAGCACGTTCGCCGGAGCAGTGGAAGCGCTGCTGCTGATGGCCACCGAGCCGGTGCCCGCTTCGGACCTCGCCGAGGCCGTGGGCGCGCCGACAGCTGAGGTCGAGGAGTGCCTGGCCGAACTGGCCACCTTCTACGACGAGACCGGACGCGGCTTCGAGCTGCGCCGGGTGGGCGCCGGGTGGCGCTACTACACGCGCGAGGAACACGCGGACGTGATCGGGCGCTGGCTGCTGGAGGGGCAACGCGGGACGCTCAGCCAGGCCGCGCTGGAGACCCTGGCGGTGGTCGCCTACCTGCAACCGATCTCCAGGGGCCGGGTGTCCGCGGTGCGAGGAGTGAACGTTGACGGGGTGATCCGCACCCTCGCCACCCGCGACCTGATCGAGGAAGTCGGTCGGGACGAGGAGACCGGTGCCCGCCTGTTCGCCACCACCAGCTACTTCCTGGAGCGGATGGGCCTGACCAGCCTCGACCAACTGCCGGCCCTGGCGCCGCACCTGCCGGACGCGTCCGCGCTGGAGGCGGAGCTCGCCGGGCTGGCCGGCCACGGGTCGGACGAGCCGCTCCCGATCGGCGGAGCCGGCGCCATCCCGGAGGACGCAGGCACCCCCTCGGCGGACACGGATGGCGAGGAGACGGCATGAGCGAAGGGGAGGGCGTCCGCCTGCAGAAGGTGCTGGCGCAGGCAGGT
Source organism: Actinobacteria bacterium HGW-Actinobacteria-5 (assembly GCA_002843035.1). Classification (GTDB taxonomy): domain Bacteria; phylum Actinomycetota; class Actinomycetes; order Propionibacteriales; family Propionibacteriaceae; genus Propionicimonas. The sequence continues at coordinate 16,458 of PHEV01000080.1, forward strand.
GTCGCCTCCCGCCGGGCGGCCGAGGACCTGATCGCCAGGGGACGGGTGGAGGTGAACGGCGAGGTGGTGCGCGAGCAGGGCGTCCGTGTGGACCCGGCGTCCGACACCATCCGGGTGGACGGCAAGCGGATCCCGCCCCAGCGCCCCCACCTGTACGTGGTGCTGAACAAGCCGCGCGGGGTCGTCTCCACCATGGAGGACCCGCAGGGGCGCCCCACCGTCGCCGACTACCTGGGGAATCGGGGCCGGCTGTTCCACGTGGGCCGGCTCGACGCCGACACCGAGGGCCTGCTGTTGCTCACCAACGACGGCGATTTCGCCCAGCGAATGGCGCACCCGTCCTTCGAGGTGCCCAAGACCTACGTCGCCGAAGTGTCGGGCCAGGTCACCGAGGCCACCTTGAGGCAGCTGCGGGCGGGGGTGGACCTCGAGGACGGGCCGGTGAAGGTCGACCAGGCCAAGCTCATCCAGCGGGTCGGGGAGCGCAGCCTGGTCCGGGTCACGCTGCACTCGGGCCGCAACCGGGTGGTGCGGCGCATGTTCGACGCCGTCGGGCATCCCGTGCGCAAACTGTCCCGGATCTCGATCGGCCCGGTCCGTCTCGGCGACCTGAAGTCGGGCGCGGTCCGCGACCTCACACGCGACGAGCTGGGTGCGCTGCTCGACCTCGTGAAGCTCTAGGACCATGCAGCGGGTGCTGGGCGTCGAGACCGAGTACGGGCTGAGTGCCCACGCGGGTGGACGCCGGCTGAGCGCGCCCGAGGCGGCCGAGTTGCTGTTCCGTCCGGTCGTCGCGGAGCACCGTTCGGCGAACGCCTTCCTCGGCAGCGGCGGACGCCTCTATCTGGACGTTGGTGCGCACCCCGAGTACGCGACGCCCGAGTGCCGCACCGCCCGCGAGGAACTGGTCGCCGAGCGGGCCGGGGACGACCTGGTCCTGGCGCTGGCCGCGCGCGCGTCCGAGCTGGCCGCGGGGACCGGGACCGACGTCACGTTCCGGCTGTTCAAGAACAACACCGACAGCTTCGGCAACTCCTACGGTTGCCACGAGAACTACCTCGTGGGCCGCGGTCTCGACCTCGAGCCGGCGGTTCAGCTGCTGACCACGTTCCTGATCACGCGGCAGGTGCTCTGCGGCGCCGGCCGTTGGCACCGCGGCGAGTTCACGATCAGCCAGCGCGCCGACCACCTTCACACCGGGTTGTCCGCCCTGACCACGCGCGCCCGGCCGCTGGTCAACACCCGGGACGAACCGCTGGCGGACGCCACCCGGTTCCGTCGCCTGCACGTGCTGGCCGGTGACTCCAATCTTGCCGAGCCGTCCGCCTGGCTGAAGGTCGGAACCACGCTCGCCGTGCTCGAGCTGCTGGACCGTCCCGGTGGACCGGATCCGCGGCTGGCCGCCCTGCGGCTCCTCGACCCGGCGGCAGCCCTGCGCCGGGTGGCGCGGGACCCGCTCGCGCCGCTGGAGCTGGCGGACGGGCGCACCCGCACCGCCGTCGACCTGCAGCGCATCCACCTCGAGCTGGCCGGCGAGCACGCGGAACCGGGGCTGGCCGCGCTCTGGGCGCGGGTGCTGGATGCCCTCGCGGACGGCGAGCCGGAGCGGGTCGCGACCGAGGTGGAGTGGGTGGCCAAGCGGCGGCTGCTGACCGAGTTCCAGGAGCGCCACCACCTCGCAGCCGACGACTCGCGACTCGCCCAGCTCGACCTGGCGTTCCACGAACTGGGTGGGGTGTTCCGGGTGCTGGAGGAGTCCGGGGCGGTGCGCCGCCTCACCGGCCCCGTGGAGGTCGAGCGGGCCCTCACCGCGCCGCCGACGGCCACCCGTGCGGCTGCCCGGTCCCGCCTCATCACGGCGGCCTCCGCGCGAAACCTGCGCTTCACCGTGGACTGGCAGGCCTGCACGGTGCACGACCTGCCCGGTCCCGACGGACGCCGGGTCGAGCGGACGCTGACCCTGGCCGACCCACGGGAGAGCCGCACGGCGGAGCTGGAGGAGTTGCTGGCGATGCTGGGCCCTGGGTGAGGTCCGGTCCCTCGAGAGCCCGGTGGCGGCCGCCCGGGAGTGGGATGGGCGGTATTGGCCTGCCCATCCCGGCGGGTTCGGGGCGCCGGCACAGGAGGTCCGGGTATCCTCTCGGCGTGTCTTCAGCCCGTGTGATCCCCGTTCTCGCCTGCGTCCTGGCGCTGGCCGCGTGCAGCAACCCGTCCGCGACCCCGTCGCCGACGGTGAGCGCCACCCCGACCGCGTCGGCGACGCCGACGGCGTCCCCGAGTTCCACAGTGAAGCCGCAGGACTCCCTGGACGCGATCACGGTCAAGGGGCAGAAGGGCAAGAAGCCCACGGTGAGCGTCAAGGCCCCGTTCGCGATCGACAAGACCAGGGTGCGGGTGCTCGATGCGGGCACCGGCTACAAGGCGGTCGCGGATGGCTACGTGACGGTGCACTACTACGGCATGAACGGCCGCACCGGGAAGATGTTCGAGGAGTCGTACTCCAGCAAGACCCCCGCGACCTTCCCCCTCGGCCAGGTGATCGCCGGCTTCAAGGACGGGCTGACCGGCCAGCGGGCGGGGAGCAGGGTGCTGATCGCCATGCCCGGGTCGGACGCCTACGACGCGAGCCCGACCAGCGGCCCTGACGGCTACCAGATCGGCGATACCTTGATCTTCGTCGTCGACATCCTCGCGGTTTCCGTGGCCCAGCCCGAGGGGAAGGTGGTCACACCACCGTCCGGGCTGCCGAAGGTCACCGGATCGGCCGCCGACAAGCCGACGGTCACGATTCCCTCGGGCAGCGCGCCCACCAAGATGTCGGCCGCGGTGCTGATCGAGGGCACGGGCCCGAAGCTTGCGAAGACCGACACGATCACAGCACGCTACGTCGGCTATTCGTGGAAGACGGGCAAGCTCGTCGACGACGGTTTCGCGACCCCGACCAGTGACTCGCTGAGCGCGACCATCCCGGGCTGGCAGACCGGGCTGGTGGGCAAGCGGATCGGATCCCGCGTGCTGCTGGTGCTGCCGCCGGCCGACGGCTTCCCCGAAGGCAGCGCGACCCCGCCGCTGGAGGCGGGCGACACGATCGTCTACGTGGTCGACCTGCTGTTCTCCCAGGCCGCCGCGGTCGGCTGACGCGCATCGACCACCCACGGCTCGCGCGGGAGCGCGGACGGGTCGAACCGGGCCAGCAGCTCAGCGGTCGTCACCGGCTCTCCGGCGGCGGCCAGGTCCAGCGAACGGGCCAGGCGGGTCAGGACGTGAGCGGGTGACCAGCCGAGCCCGGCCAGGTCGGCGAGGGTGACCGCCCCGTCCCGCTTGGCCAGCCGCCTGCCGTCCGGGTTCACGGCGAGCGGGACGTGGGCATAGCCCGGGGAGGTCCCGCCCAGCTGCCGGGCCAACCACGCCTGGCGCGGGGCGGATGACAGCAGATCATCGCCCCGGCAGACCTGGTCGATGCCCATCGCGAGATCGTCCACGACGACCGCAAGGTTGTAGGCGGGGACGCCGTCGTTGCGGACGACCACGAAGTCGTCGACCGTCCCGGTGACGTCGCCGGCCCACAGGTCCTGCACGGTGCTGGAGGCCCCGTTCGCGCGCACGCGCAGGGCCGGACGCCGGGTCGCCTCCAGCTCGGCCCGGCGGGATGCCGACAGCCGCAGGCAGGTGCCCGGATAGGGCCGGAACGCGTCCCCGTGCGGTGCGGACGCGGCCTCGGCGATCTCGCGCCGGGTGCAGTAGCACGGGTAGGTGTCGAGCCCGGCCACCGCGTCGGCGTAGGCGTCGAGGCGCCGACTCTGCCAGACGACCTCGCCGTCGTGGTCCAGGCCGAGTGCGTCCAGGTCGGCCAGTTGACGCCGCGCCACCTCGGGGGCGGCGGCCACCCGCTGGGTGTCCAGGTCCTCCACCCGTAGTCGGAACTCCCTTCCGGTGGTCCGCGCGAGCAGCCAGGCGACCAGGGCCGTGCGCAGGTTGCCCAGGTGCAGGTCGGAGGTGGGACTGGGGGCGAACCGTCCGGCCACCTCAACCTCCCTCGCCGAGCCGTGAATGTGCGCGTTTCAGTCAAGCAGATCGGGTAACGTCACCGGCGTGTCGCCGCGCAAGTCCGAACGGATCATGAACCTGGCGATCTGCCTTCTGATGGCCCGCCGGTTCATCGAGAAGAGCCAGATCCGTCAGGTGGTCGAGGGCTACCACGACCTGTCCGATTCGGCCTTCGAGCGAACCTTCGAGCGGGACAAGGACGAGCTGAGGGCGATGGGCGTGCCGGTGGAGACCGGCAGCAACAACCCGCTGTTCCCCGACGAGGTCGGCTATCGGATCCGGCGCAAGGACTTCGAGTTGCCGGCGATCGAGTTCAGTCCAGCCGAGACCGCGGCCCTGGGCCTGGCTGCGACCGTGTGGGAGTCGGCCACGCAGGCGGAGCAGGCGGTCACGGCGCTGGCCAAGCTGCGCGCGTCGGGCCTCGACCCCGACCCGGCGCGGCTGGACGCGCTGGCGCCGTCCATCGGAGCCAGGGAACCCGCGTTCGCCAGCATCTGGGAGGCGACCGTCGACCGGGCCCCGATCCGGTTCGGCTACAAGGGCGAGCAGCGGCGCGTCGAGCCGTGGGCGATGACCTATCGGCGTGGTGCGTGGTACCTGCTCTGCCGGGACCGGGACAAGGCTGAGCCGCGGATGTTCAAGGTGGCCCGGGTGGACGCCGCCGCCGAGCGGATCGGCAAGCCCGGCAGCTACACGGTGCCGGACATCGACCTCGACGCGGCGTGGAGCAGCCTCGCGCCAGGCCAGCCGGACGCGGAGGTGGTCCTCGCGATCCGGCCCGGCCGGGCCGCGGAACTGCGCCGCCGTGGCCGTCCGGTCACTCCGGAGCAGGAGGTGCCGGCCGGCTACGACGCGCTCTCGGTGAGCTACGCGAGGGCCGGCGACCTGGTCGGAGAGGTGTGTGCGCACGGCGCGGACGTGGTGGTGCTGGCCCCGCCGGACGTGCGGCGGGCGGTGCTCACCGAGCTGCGCGCGACGGCGAGGGGGGCGTCATGACCTCTGCCGACCAGGTGAACCGGCTGCTCGCCCTGGTTCCCTACCTCCAGTCGCACCCGGACGCCGAGCTCGGTGCGACCGCCGCGGTCTTCGGGGTCAGCGCTGAGCAGTTGCTCGACGACCTGAACGTGCTGTGGTACTGCGGTCTGCCCGGGGGGATGCCCGGCGACCTGATCGAGATCGACATGGAGACGGTCGCCGAGTCCGGGCGGATCCGGCTGACCAATGCCGAGTACCTGAACCGTCCGGTGCGGTTCACTCCCGATGAGGCGATGAGCCTGGTGGTGGCGCTGCGTGCGGTGCGCGAGCTGGCCGGAGGGCATCTCGCCGAGGGCATCGAGAGTGCGCTCGCCAAGCTCGAGCGGGCAGCGGGTGCGGGTACCCCGACGGCGCAGGTGGCGGTTGCGGGCGGCTCCGGCGAGATCCGCGAGCAGCTGGCCGAGGCGGCCGCGGCCGGCGAACTCGTCGAGCTGGACTACACCGACGCCGGGCTGGCGCCGTCCCGGCCCCGGGTCGCACCGGTGAAGCTGATCACCCGGGACGGGTTCGGCTACCTGCAGGCGTGGGCGCTGGACCGGGCCGCGTGGCGGACGTACCGGCTGGACCGGATCGGCGGCGTCGCGCGGACCGGAGAGCCTGCCGGTGAGGTCGGGGACCCGCCGGAGTTCGGACCGGGCTGGCTGGAGCAGCGTCCGGACGCGGCAGAGGTCACGCTGCGACTGAAGCCGGAGGCCTCCTGGATCACCGAGTACTACCCGATCCGGGCGGTGCGCAGGGAGGCGGACGCACTCGAGGTGGACCTGCTGGTCGCCGACCCCGCGTGGCTTCGCTCGCTGCTGTTGCGGCTGGGCCGCGACGTGCTGGCGGTGCTGCCCGCGGAGGCCGCTGCGGGGGCCAGGGAGGCCGCGGCCGAGGCTCTCGCCGCCTACGGGACGGAGTAGGGTCTTCGTCATGGTCTGGGTGCTGGTGTTCGGCGGGATCGCCCTCGCCGGGCTGATCATGGTGATCAGCTACGGCGTCTGGCTGTGGCACAAGGCGTCCGACCTCTTCTCCGAGCTCGAGATGCTCGGGACGCGTGCCGGCGAACTCGCGGACCTGGTCTCGCAGATCCAGCCGGAGCTGCCGCAGCGTCCCGGCAGCTGAGCCCGACGTCCGGGCCCTGGCGGGCTGGCCGGAACGTCGCCGCACCGGAACCGGGCGGCCGACTCATCCGGTCGACGCAGAGGATCGCTTCCGGCGTGACCCACCGCTGGGTCGGGAGAGCTAAGGTTGCGCAGAGTAATCCGGATCAGAAGGAGAGTGCCGTGCCGAGTCTTGGTGGCTGGGAATGGGTCATCCTCGCCCTGATCGCGCTGCTGCTGTTCGGCGGCTCCCGCTTGGCGGGGATCGGCAAGAACGCAGGCAAGGCGATCCGGGAGTTCAAGGAGGAGACCTCCGCGCTCCGCTCGGGCGCCAGCCCCTCCGAACCGCCGGCCTCGCTGGCCCAGCCGGCGTCCCCGGCGACACCCGAGTCCGGCACAGACAAGTCCTGACGCTCCATGGCTGAGGGGAAGCGGCGCCGCTTCGCCTGGCTCAGGCCCCCCGAGGCCGGGCCGGGCGGGACGATGTCGCTCGGTGACCACCTGCGCGAGTTGCGCTATCGACTGGTCGTCTCGGTGATCGTGATCATCGTGATGAGCCTGCTCGCCGCGATCTTCTACGACCAGCTCTACCAGGTGATGCTTCGGCCCTACCTGCTGGCTCGGCAGATGCTCGCCGAGAGCAATCCGAACCTCGACCCGACCACGGTGATCACCGGGGTGACCACGCCACTGATCCTTGCCATGAAGGTCTGCGTGGTGGCCGGGGTGGTACTGGCCAGCCCGTTCTGGGTGTATCAGCTATGGGCGTTCATCGTCCCTGCGCTGCTGGCGAAGGAGAAGAAGTACGCGCTGGGCTTCATGTCGGCAGCGGTCCCGCTGTTCCTGCTCGGTGTGCTGATCGGGTACTACATCATGCCGCAGGGCATCTCGGTGATGTTGGCCTTCACTCCGTCGAGCGTCCCGGTGCTGAACCTGATCGATGTCGCCGGTTTTCTCGAACTCACCTTGAAGCTGATGATCATCTTCGGACTCGGTTTCCTGATTCCCGTGGTCGTCGTCGGGCTGAACCTGGTGGGCGTGCTCAAGGCCACCCAACTGGCGAAGGTGCGCACCTATGTGATCTTCGGCATCTTCGTGTTCGGCGCGGCGGCGACCCCGTCCACCGACCCGTTCTCGATGCTCGCGCTGTCGATCCCGATGACCCTGCTGTACCTGGTGGCCGAAGTGGTCTGCAAGGTCAACGACAAGCGCAAGGCGAAGGCTGCGCTGGTCCCGGCAGGGGCCTGACTTGGCACTCGGCTACGACGGGCCCACCCTCACGGTGGTGGTGAACCCGGCAGCCGGACGCGGCCGGGCCCGCACGCTGTTGCCGCAACTCACCGCCGGCCTGGTGGACGGGCTGCCGGGCGTCAACCTGCACGTCCACCTGACCACGTCGTACGCCGATGCCCGGCTGCGCTGCATACAGGCGGTCGAGCAGGTGCGTCCCGCGGTGGAGGGGCATCGCCGCGACGCCCTGATCGTGATGGGCGGGGACGGCATGATGCACCTCGGCCTCAATGCCTGTGCCGGCACGGACGTGCCGCTCGGGCTGGTGGCGGCGGGCCGGGGCAACGACTTCTGCCGCGGCGTCGGCGTCCCCAACGACCTGCCCGGCGCCCTCCGCGCGATCGTGGCCGGGCACACCTTGCGGATGGACCTGCTGGAGGCCACCGGGCGGCTGGTGGACGGAGCCGAGCGGCGGTGGGTCGGTTCGATCGTCAGCACCGGGTTCGACGCCCGGGTGAACTACCGCACGAACCACCTGCACTGGAACCTTGGCCAGCTCAGCTACACCTGGGCCGCGCTCGCCGAGTTGAGCCGGTTCGAGCCGCTGCCGTACCGGCTCCTGATCGACGGCGAGCCGCGCAACCAGACCGCCATGTTCGTCGCGGTAGGGAACGCCGGCTGGTTCGGGGGCGGCATGCAGGGCTGCGTGGACGCCGACGTCACGGACGGCTTGCTCGACCTGACCGTGATCCATCCGGTCAGCAGGGTCACCCTGCTGCGCCTGCTGCCCCGGATGTTCGACGGCGGCTATGTGCGCGACCCGGCCGTGGAACGGCTGCGCGCCCGCGAGGTCGTGGTGGACGGCGACGGCCTCTACGGCATGGGCGACGGCGAGGAGCTGGGCGCGGTCCCGCTGCGGTTGCGCGCCGTGCCGGACATGCTCAGCGTCTTCGTGCCCGAGTCCGTCGCCATCGCTGGCCGATAAGGGGACGGTTCTCCTTTCCGTCCACGCTGGCGGGTCGGTGAGGTTGTGGCCGATAAGGGGACGGTTCTCCTTTCCGTCCACGCCGGGAGGTCGGTTAGGTTGGGCACCGTGGACTCCCTGGCCTCCTTCCGCGCGCTCTACCCGTTCGTCCTCGACCCGTACCAGGTGGAGGCCTGCGAGCACGTGGCCGCCGGGCACGGCGTCCTGGTCGCGGCGCCGACCGGGGCGGGCAAGACCATCGTGGGGGAGTTCGCCGTGTTCCTCGCGCTCGCGAGCGGACGGAAGTGCTTCTACACCACCCCGATCAAGGCGCTGAGCAACCAGAAGTACCACGACCTGTGCGCGCGCCATGGCGAGAGCTCGGTCGGCCTCCTCACCGGCGACACCAGCATCAACAGCGAGGCTCCGGTAGTGGTGATGACCACCGAGGTCCTGCGCAACATGCTCTACGCCGGCTCGCCCACCCTGGCCAACCTCGGCTTCGTGGTGATGGACGAGGTGCACTACCTCGCCGACCGGTTCCGGGGGGCGGTGTGGGAGGAGGTGATCATCTCCCTCGCCGACTCCGTCCAGTTGGTCGCGCTGTCCGCGACGGTCAGCAACGCCGAGGAGTTCGGCGACTGGCTTTCCGAGGTGCGGGGCGGTGTGGAGGTGGTCGTCACCGAGCGCAGGCCGGTGCCCCTGTACCAGCATGTGATGGTCGGACGGCGACTGCTCGAGTTGTTCGCGGGCGACGACGTGAACCCCGAACTGGTGCGCCTGGCCAAGGAGGAGTCCCGCGACGTCCGCGACGACAGCCGCAGGCCCCGCGGACGCTCTGGCAACGGCCGTCGCACCACCGCCTACGGTTCGGGACGCTACGGCGGCGCCGCCGCGCGCGAGCGGATGGACGCGGGCCGCCGCCTCGTTCCCCGGCGGGACGCCACCATCGAGCGACTGGCTGCCGAGGGCCTGCTCCCAGCCATCTACTTCATCTTCTCCCGGCAGGGTTGTGACACCGCCGTCGGCCAGCTGGCCAGCTCCGGACTGCGGCTGACGGCCCCGGACGAGCGCCGCGCGCTGGCCGAGATCGCGTCCCGGCACACGGCAGGGCTCAGTCCGTCCGACCTCGCCGCACTCGACTACGACCGGTTCCTGACTGCGTTCACCGATGGCATCGCTGCCCATCACGCAGGTCTGCTGCCGGCCTTCAAGGAGATGGTCGAGGAAGCTTTCGCTGCCGGGCTGGTCAAGGTGGTGTTCGCCACGGAGACGCTCGCGCTCGGCATCAACATGCCCGCGAAGAGCGTCGTACTCGAGAAGCTTGTGAAGTACAACGGCGAGACGCATGCGGACATCACGGCGGGGGAGTACACCCAGCTCACCGGACGCGCGGGCCGGCGCGGCATCGATGTCGAGGGGCATGCCGTGGTCTGTTGGCAGGCCGGCCTCGACCCGCGGGCCGTCGCGGGCCTCGCGTCCCGGCGCACCTATCCGCTGCGGTCGTCCTTCCAGCCCACCTACAACATGGCCGTGAACCTCGTCGCGACCGTAGGACGCGAGCGGGCCCGCGGCCTGCTCGAGCAGTCCTTCGCCCAGTACCAGTCCGATCGCTCGGTGGTCGGACTCGCGCACGCGATCGCAGGGAACAGGACCCGGATCGCGGCCGAGTGGGCGGAGGCCGCCTGCGACCGGGGTGATGCCCAGGCGTACTTCCGGCTGCGGGGCCGGATCTCGGCGGTCGAGGCGCAGGCTGCCCGGGAGCGCCGCGCCGATCGGCGCAGCGAGACGATCGAGGTGATGCAGGGACTTCGGGTCGGCGACATCATCGACGTGCCGGGCAAGCGGCACCGGCACTGGGCGGTGGTTGTGGACGCCGGGCTGGGAGGCAACGGGCCGACGCCGACCGTGCTCACTGTCGATCGCCAGCTGAAGCGGCTCTCGGCAGCGGACTTCCCGGAACCGCCGAGCGTCGGCTCGCACATGAAGGTGCCCAAGCACTTTGATGCGCGCTCGGCGTCCTTCCGGCGGAACCTCGCCGCCGCGCTGGAGGCGAAGCTGCACCGCGACCCGCCGTCCCGCAGTACGAGCTCCGATGCCGCAGATCCGGACGCCGTGGCCCGGATCGCCGAGCTGCGGATGGAGCTGCGGGCCCACCCGGTGCATGAGTGCCCCGACCGGGAGCGGCACGCCCGGTACGCGGAGTCGGCGCTGAGGCTCGAGCGTGACACCGAACTCGTGCAGCGACAGGCGGACCGCCGCACCAACACCATCGCAGTCCGGTTCGACCGGATCTGCTCGGTGCTGGAGTCGCTGGGTTACCTGAGTGCGGACGGTGGCCGACAGGTGACGGACTCGGGCCGGATGCTGGCGCGGATCTACTCCGAACTGGATCTGGTCACTGCGGAAGCCGTCCGGGACGGTGTGTTCGACGGGCTCAGCGCGGCGCAGCTGGCTGCGGTGGTGTCGAGCCTGGTCTACGAGGCGCGCGGCGACCGGCGGAACCCGGCGCGGATGCCTGACCGGCGTTCGGAGGACGCCCAGATCCGCTTGCGGAGCGTCTGGCGCCAGGTCTCCCTCACGGAGCGGGACCACCGCCTGCCCAGCCACGACGAGCCTGACATCGGCTTCGCCGAGGCGATCCATGCGTGGACGGCCGGGGCGGAACTGGCCGACGTGCTCTACCTCTCCGGGCTCACGGCCGGCGACTTCGTGCGCTGGGCGCGCCAGGTGGTGGACGCTGCCGGCCAGCTCTCCGACGCCGTCGGGGCCGGGCCGCTGCGGGACACCTGTCGCGAGCTGGTCTTCCGCGTCCGCCGTGGTGTGGTGGACGCTGCCCCGCTCGAGGACTGAGCCGCGAGGAGGCGCCGTCCGGCGAGACGAGGGCGCAGATCGGCCGCCCACCTGAGACACGGGGATGGGGGCGGCCCCGGTGTGAACGGGAAGGGAACCGTCCCCGGGGCTCGCTAACCTGAGGCCATGACGCTCGCCATCCGGGTCATCCCCTGCCTCGACGTGCATGACGGACGCGTG
>PHEV01000267.1 GCA_002843035.1 Actinobacteria bacterium HGW-Actinobacteria-5
CCCGCGAAGGACGCCGAATTCACGGCGTTCGTGCGCTCGGCGACACCGACGCTGACGCGCACCGCATACCTGCTCACGGGGGATCGCGAGACGGCGTCCGACCTGGTCCAGGAGGCGTTCGTGCGCACCTATCTGGCGTGGCGGCGGGTGCGGCCGGAGGAGGCGACGGCGTACGCGCGGCGCGTCCTGGTGAATCTGAACATCGACCGCTGGCGGCGACGGACGCCCGTCCCGTCCGACCTGCCGGACCGACCCGACCCGGGCGACGCCCACGTGCGCGTGGACGATCGGGACGAGGTGGTGCGCCTGCTGGCCACCCTGCCACCGCAGCAGCGCCGAGTCATCGTGCTGCGCTACTTCAACGACCTCACCGAGGTCGCTGTCGCCGATCACCTCGGGATCAGCGTCGGCGCGGTGAAGTCGGCCTGCTCGCGGGGTCTGGCCACCCTGCGCAGCCAGTACGCCCCGATCGGGGGAGGAGAACGATGAACGAGATCGAGGAACGCCTGCGCGGTGACCTCTTCGCGGCAACTCATGACCTGGAGGGTGACCTGGCCCCGGATGCGGTGCTCAACGCCGCGCACCGGGCTCGTCGGGTCCGGACGATGCAACGCCTCGCCGGGGTCGCGGGGACGGCGGTGGTCGCAGCCGCGGTGCTGCTGGCGTTCCCGGGGCACCTGCCCGGGTCCGGTGGATCGGTCGTCCCCCCGCCGACCGCGGGGGACGCCGCGTCGAGGACCGCGCCGACTTCGGTGCGGATCAGCCCCGGCATCGCCGAGAACGCGGCCAGCCGGAAGCGTCCCGAGGTTCCCGCCACCTCCGGCGCCCTCGACGTCGACCGGTTCGGTGGCGCGCAGTTCTCCAGCCCGAGCGGACGGATCTGGTGCGCGATCGGCGCTGACTCTGCGGCGTGCGGGTTCCCCGACGGCATGGACACCACGCTCGTCCCGAAGGCGAAGGAGGTCTGCCCCGGCCAGGCCATGAAGGTGATCATGGTGGTGCTGGACGCCAAGGGTCGCGCGGAGTACGCCTGCGGCACTGCCCCGGCGGCGACCCCGCTGGTCGATACCGACTCGACCGCGTGGTGGTCCGACACGGGCTACCCTTCGGTGGCCACCCAGAGCGGTGCGTTCGCGGTGCTGCCGTACGGCAAGAAGCTGGTGGCGGGCTCGTTCGTCTGCTTCAGCGAGAACACGGGCGTCACCTGCGGCAACACCGACTCGGAGAAGGGTTTCAAGGTGTCCCGGGCCGGCGTCCTGTTCATCAACTAGGGGAACTTTCTCCCGGGTCGCTGCGTAGAAGGGGATGAACGCAGCACAGTGAGGACCTGATGTTCGGATCATCCACCTCGGCGAGGGGCACAGAGTTCGCGGAGTTTGCGCGCTCGGCGTCCACTTCGCTCACCCGGACGGCGTACCTGCTGTGCGGCAACCGCGAGACGGCAGCCGACCTCGTGCAGGAGACCTTGGTGCGGACGTACGTGGCGTGGCCGCGGGTCCGGCACGAGGAGGCGCGGGCGTACGCGCGGCGGATCCTGGTGAACCTCGACATCGACCGGCGCCGGCGGCGTTCGGCGGTTCCGACCGAGCACGTCGACCGGCCGGTGCCCAACACTGCGGAGTCGGCGTCGGACAACCGTGACCAGGTGGTGCGGATGCTGGCGACCCTGCCGGAGACCCAGCGCAGGGTGATCGTGCTGCGCTATTTCGACGACCTTACTGAGGCGGCGGTAGCTGAGTACCTCGGGATCAGCATCGGCACGGTGAAGTCGGCCTGCTCGCGCGGGCTCGCCGCGCTGCGGAAGGTCTACGACCCCGCGACGGAAGGGGGGCAGCGATGAACGAGCTGGAGGAACGCCTGCGCACGGACCTGTTCGGGGCGACCGAGCTGATCGAGGCCGAGCCCGACCTGGATGCGGTGGTGCGCG
>PHEV01000081.1 GCA_002843035.1 Actinobacteria bacterium HGW-Actinobacteria-5
GCGCTGACCTGGATCGCCGTGATCCCCGGCATCACCGCGAAGTCCGCGGACGGGGCGAGCGCGTTCGCCTACCCGCTGATCTTCCTGCCGTTCATCAGCTCGGCGTTCGTGCCGACCGCGACGATGCCGGGACCGGTGCGCTGGTTCGCCGAGCACCAGCCGGTGACCTCGATCGTCAATGCGCTCCGGGCCCTGCTGGCGGGACAACCTGTCGGGGCCGACCTGTGGATCGCCCTCGCCTGGTGCGCAGGCATCCTCGTCGTCGCCTACGCCGTCGCGATGCGGGCCTACCGCCGCCGGATCGCCCGCTAGGCGGAACTCGCGTTCCGGGGTGGCGACACGCGGGGGGGTGGTCGGGCTGTTCACAGGTGGGCGCGGGACAATTCCCTCGGCAAGGAGTTACTGGGGGAACCGTGACCGACCTCATCGATGACACACGACTCACGCACACGCCGACCGAGGCGCTCGAGGCTGCCCGGGATCCACTGCGGGAGGTGTCGGCCGCCGTCGTCGCGAGGGCCTCGCTGCAGGCGAAGGCCCGGGCGTACGAGCTGCGGCTGACGCGCTGGATGGCCATGGCGGCGAACCAGGGGGCCGGACTGGACGCGCTCGCGGACGCGGCGGGAGTGAGCGCCGATGAGGTGCGCGGTCGGCTCGCCGAGCACCCGGAGCTGCTGGACGCGCGCAGCCGCGAGCGGCTCCTGCCGCCCGGCCGGCACCGCCGGTGGTGACCCGGGCCGGTTGACCAGCACCCGGACCGGTCGGGTTGCCTGAGCCCGGCTCCCGCACTCTCAGGGTCGCCGGATCAGGGTTGGTTCAGGGTGGAACACAGTCACCCCACAGCAGCGTTACCTACCATGGAAGTCCGACGACGGCGGAGCCGTCGCCAGCCAAGGAGGAAAGCAGCACATGCGCAGCAGCAACCCGGTCCTGTCCCGGCCTGACACGTGGCAGGCGGAACCGGCTCAGCAGGCCCCGTACGGCCAGCCGGGCCAGGGTCAGTACGCCCCCTACGCCCCGCCCGGTCAGCCCTACGGCTACACCGACGCGAATGCCCAGCAGTTCCAGCCGCAGGCCCCGGCCGCGGGCCGGATGACGATCGACGACGTGATCACCAAGACGGCCATCACGCTCGGCACCGTCGTCGCCGTGGCGGCGGTCACCTTCATGTTCCTCCCGACCGCCCTGCTGACGCCGATCTGGATCGTCTCCGGCCTGGTCGCGTTCGGCGTCGTCCTCATGGTCAGCTTCCGGCGCCGGATCAACCCGGGCTTCGTGCTGGCCTATGCCGCGGTCGAGGGCCTCTTCCTCGGCGCGGTCAGCAAGGCCTTCGAGTACATGTACCCGGGCATCGTGATGCCGGCAGTGGTCGGCACCTTCGTGGCCGCGGGCATGACCCTGGCCGTCTACAAGCTGTTCCGGATCCGGGTGACCAGCAAGTTCCGCAAGATGGTGCTGATCGGCACGATGGCCTACGCCGGCGTGCTGCTGATCAACTTCATCCTGTCGTTCTTCGGCCTGGCGTTCATCCAGGCCGGCCAGCTGACGGTGTTCGCACTGATCGCCTCCGCGATCGGTGTCGGCCTTGCGGTGTTCAACCTGATCCTCGACTTCGACTTCATCGAGCAGGGCGTGGCGATGGGCGCGCCCGCGTCCGAGTCGTGGCGGGGTGCGTTCGGCCTCACCGTGACCATGGTCTGGCTCTACATCGAGCTGCTCCGGCTGCTGTCGTACTTCCGGCGGTAGCCGCCCACGAGCTGAGGGCCCCGGCGTGAGCGCCGGGGCCCTCGCCATGTCGTGATTCGTACCTCCCGAGCCGGGGGGTGTGACGCCAGCGCACGCCGAGCCGCAGGAGCGGCCGGATCGCGACCGGGATCCTCAGCGGGGCACCAGCCCCGAATGAATCAGGTCGCGCAGGTGGCGATCGAGCAACACCCGTGCCCCGGACGACCAGGCGACCCTCGCCCAGCGGTCCAGCGGCATCCACGCGGCGGACTCGGTCGTCCCGCCCCGGTCGTAGACCACCGGGTCCGTGGGCTGCGCGCAGCTGGCCGCGTAGATGATCCGGACGGCGTGGAAGTCCTCCACCACCCGGGACGGGGATCGGCCGATCCAGTGGTCGGTCTGCACGTCGAGCAGGTGCGAGATCTCCGGGTCCTGCCCGGTCTCCTCCCCGATCTCGCGGATCAGCGCCTGGCTCGGGCTCTCGCCGGGGTCGATGCCGCCACCGGGCAGCCCCCACAGGCCGGGCACGGCCGTGCGGTCGGAGAACTGCGTGGCCAGCAGGCCGCGCGGGGACAACACGATCCCGTAGGCGGCGAGGCGTTGCCGCACGACAGGCTCCGGCTCGGTGGACAGGTCAAGGTTCGGATCGATCGAGCGGGTCTTCGGCTCCTGCAGGTCCGCGTTGCGCCCGTGGCGTCCCACCTGGACGGTGAGGGTGAGGTCCGGGGCACTGCCGGTCGCCGAGAGCGGGCGGACGATGCGGTAGCCGAGCTCCCAGGCCAGCCGGTGCGGGTCGGCGCCGTGCGGCAGGGGACCGGTGAAGACAGGGTTGCCCCCCGCAACCTCCACCCCGATGATCCGCATCGGTCCATCATGACCCCGAGGCCGTGCCGAACCAAGCCGCCTCCCCGCCCGGTAACCGAGTGGTAACCGGTCACTGCTGGTTATGCTGGGCGTCGCCGGAGCCAGCGGAGGTGGGGCGTGCAGTACAACGAGGACGCGAAGCTCGACCCGTCCCAGGTCAGCGGCGGCGGCGGACGCCGGGGAACCACGATCGCCCTCGGCGGCGGGGCCGGCCTGCTGGTGATCATCGTGGCCCTGCTGTTCGGCATCGACCCGGGCCTGCTCAGCGGCGGCTCCACAACCGGCGTCCCGGCCACAACGGCACCCGACCCGTACGCGCAGTGCACCTCCGGCGCCGATATCGCGAAGAACCGCGACTGCCGGTTCGTCGCGTACACCAACTCGATCCAGGCGTTCTGGACGGAGGCGTACCCGGGCTACGTACCGACGCGGACGAAGATCTTCAGCGGCCAGATCGCCACCGGCTGCGGCACGGCCACCGCCGAGGTCGGCCCCTTCTACTGCCCTGCCGACAAGGTCGTCTACCTCGACGACAGCTTCTTCGACACCATGCTGAAGGGTCAGCTCGGCGCCGAGGGTGGGGACGCGGCCGAGGCCTATGTGATCGCGCACGAGTACGGCCACCACATCTCCGACCTGACCGGCGTGCTGGCCAAGGCCCAGGCCTCCGGCAACAGCACCGGGCCGAAGTCGGCCCAGGTGCGCCTCGAGCTGCAGGCCGACTGCTACGCGGGCGCCTGGCTCGCCAACGCCACCGCCGACCCGAACTCGCCGATCACGCGGGTCACCCGGGACGACCTCAACCGCGCCGTGGATGCGGCGCTGGCCGTTGGCGACGACCGGATCCAGATGAAGTCCACCGGGTCGGTGTCGCCCGAATCCTGGACCCACGGGTCGGCCGCGATGCGCAAGCACTGGCTGGCCGTCGGCTTCAACTCCGGCGATCCCGGCAAGTGCAACACCTTCGCGGCGGGCGCGCTGGGTTGATCAAGTATCTGGGCTCGAAGCGCCGGCTGGTCGGCGAGCTGGGCCGGCTGTTCAGCGCCTCGGGCGCGGGCACGGCCCTGGACCTGTTCACCGGCACCACCCGGGTCGCGCAGGAGTTCTGCCGGCGCGGCGGCTTCGCGACCTGCGTGGATACCGCCGCCTACTCGGAAGTGCTCGCGCAGGCGTATGTGGTCACCGACGTCGCCGACGTCGACGCCGCCGAACTCGCCGAGGCACTGGCCCGGCTGTCGGCGCTGCCCGATCGTCGCGGGTACGTGACCGAGGTGTTCTGCGAGCGGTCCCGCTACTTCCATCCCGACAACGGGATGCGGATCGACGCGATCCGGCAGGGGATCGACGACCACTACGCCGACCACCGGCTGCGGCCGGTCCTGCTCACCGCACTTCTCGAGGCGGCCGACCGGGTCGACTCCACCGTCGGGCTGCAGATGGCCTACCTGAAGGACTGGGCCCCGCGGGCACTGAGCCCGCTGCGCCTGGTCGCTCCGGAGCTCACCCCGGGCACGGGACGCGCGGTCCGCGGGGACGCGCTCACGCTCGCCCCTACCCTCGACCCGGTCGATCTGGCCTACCTCGACCCGCCCTACAACCAGCACCGCTACTTCACGAACTACCACGTCTGGGAGACCATCGTGCGCTGGGACTCCCCGGAGTACTACGGCGTGGCGTGCAAGCGTGCGGACGCCCGCGACGCGGCCACCCGGAGCCCGTTCAACTCGCGACGCACCATGCCGGACGCCCTGGCCACGGTGATCGCGCAGGTGCGGGCGGAGACGATGGTGGTCTCGTTCAGCAACGAGGGTTTCGTGCCGTTGGCGGACCTGGTCGAGATGTGCGCGGTCCGTGGCCATCCGGTGGAGGTGCGGGCGTTCGACACCCGGCGCTACATCGGGTCACGGCTCGGGGTGTTCGGTCCGGACGGGCGCAAGGTCGGGGTGCCCGGTCCCGAACGCAACGTCGAGTACGTGCTGATCAGTGCGCCGGAGCCGGTCCGGGAGGCGCTGGCTACGAGATGACCTCGTTGCCCTCGATGTCGGTGGTCACCACACGGGTGCCGAAGCTGAAGTACATCCGGGGGGCGCCGAGGTTGCGCCGGTCGTCGATCACGACGCTCCAGCCGCCTTCCTCGGGCAGCTCGCCGGCGCCGCGGGCGGCGTCCACGACCTTCCAGATCGAGGCCGCACTCACCCGGGCGGCCAGGAACAGCGGCAGGCTCACGCTGCGGGCGGTCACGTTCGTGGTCACCGGCACCTTCGACGTCCGGGTACGACGCACCACCGTGTCGGGTTCGCCGGGGTAGTCGACCCAGACCCCCTGGCCGGAGTCGACGGTGATCGAGTAGACGGTCAGGCGCGAGCCGAGCGCGTCGGTGATGCCCTGGGTGATGCCGCCCTCGGTGTCGAAGTTGAGGATCGGCAGGAGCGCGCCGCTCGGGGTGAAGAACACGGTGCGCGACTCGGGCACGGTCGAGACCGACATGGTCACGTTGCCGCCGGAGTAGTCGACGATCGTCAGGGTCTGGTTCTCCGCTGAGCCCGACTGACCCGCTGCGGCACGGAACAGCGCGCCCACGTCGGAGAAGTTGAACCGCGAGACGTCGAAGGTTGCCTGGTCGACGTACTGCTGGTCGGTGGGGACCTGCCCGATCTCGCCGTCGCGATAGGCCCAGGCGACCGGCTTGTGGTCGGAGTCCAGCACGGTGACCTCGACGGTCTCGGCCGTGATGTCAACGGTCAGCACCTGCTGGCTGTCGGCCTCGGAGAGGAGGCGTTCGACCATCGCGACGGCTGCGTCCGGGACGGTGAAGTCCTTCGCCGTCGGCGAAGGGGTCGGCGTGTCGACCGGGGTCGGGTCAGCGGGGGCGCAGCCGGTCAGGAGCATCCCGCACAGCCAGCTCAGGACGAGCAGGCGGCGGGGGCGCGTGGTCACGGGTCGAGGGTAGCGCGGCGGCCCGACACGGGCAGACTGGTGGCGTGTACGACCTCTCCCTGGCTGCGGCCGACCTGGCTCCGCTGCTGGTCGGTGCCCTGGTGAGTGACGGCGGGGTGACCGTCCGGATCACCGAGGTCGAGGCGTACGCGGGTCGGGACGACCCGGCTGCGCACGCCTACGTGGGCCCGCGACCGCGCACCCGGGACCTGTTCGGGCCGCCCGGAACCCTGTACTGCTACCTGTCGCACGGGCTGCACATCTGCGGCAACGTCGTGTGCGGGAGCACCGGCGGCGGCTCCGCGGTGCTGCTGCGGGCGGGTCGGGTGGTGGCAGGGCTCGAGCTGGCCCGTCAGCGGCGTCCGGAGGTTGCAGACGTCGCGCTGGCCCGTGGGCCGGGAAACCTGGGTCGCGCCCTGGGCTGGACGCTGGACGACTCGGGCCGCAGGTTCGGGTCCGGTGGACTCGAGCTGGCCCGCGGCGAGCCGTCCGGCCGCGTGGTATCCGGGCCGCGCGTCGGGGTGAGCGTGGCGGCGGGTCGTCCCTGGCGGTTCTGGGCGGACGGCGAACCGACCGTGTCCGCCTACCGGCGCAGCTCGCGGGTCGTCCCTGGCCGCCACGACTGGTGACCTGGCCGAAAAGGAGAACCGTCCCCTTCTCGCCCACCTGGCCGAAAAGGGGACGGTTCTCCTTTTCGGCCACCGAGGCTCAGGGAGCGATCGACAGGAACAGGAACGCCGCCAGCAGCGCGAGGTGCACCCATCCCTGCAGAGTCCGGGCGCGACCAGGGGTGACGGTGAGGATCGCGATCACGGCGGAGAGGAACAGCAGCACCATGTGCACGGGCTCCAGACCGAGCGCGAAGGGCCCGGGGATCCAGATCGTGGCCACGGCGATGGTGGGAATGGTCAGGCCGATGGACGCCATCGCCGAGCCGTATGCGAGGTTGAGGCTCGTCTGGACCCGGTTCCGTGCGGCGGCCTTCACCGCGGCGATCGACTCCGGCAGCAGGACGAGCAGGGCGATCACGACGCCGACGAAGGACTGCGGGAATCCGAGTGCCTCCACGCCCGCCTCGATGGCCGGCGACTCCAGCTTGGTCAGCCCCACCACCGCGATCAGGGACGCGAGCAGCAGGCCGGCGCTGGTCAGTGCGGTCGCGTTGTCGGGCGGGTCGGCGTGGTCTTCGGAGTCCAGGACGCCGCCGTCCGGCGTGGTGGGCAGGAAGAAGTCGCGGTGCCGGACGGTCTGGGTGAACACGAACAGGCCGTACAGGGCCAGCGACGCCACGGCCGCGAAGGCCAGCTGGGCGGGGCTGAACACCGGCCCGGGCTCGGTGGTGGTGAATCGCGGCAGCACGAGGGTGAGGCCGGCGAGCGTGATCACGGTGGCCAGGGCGGATCCGGTGCCCTCCGCGTTGAAGACCACCTGGTGGTGGCGCCGTGCGCCAACCAGCAGGGACAGTCCGACGATGCCGTTCATGGTCAGCATCACCGCCGAGAAGACGGTGTCGCGGGCGAGGGTGGACGTGTCGCCCTTGCCGGAGAGGGTCAACGTGACGATCAGTGCGACCTCGATCACGGTGACGGCCACGGCGAGCACGAGGGAGCCGAACGGCTCACCCACCCGGTGCGCCACGACCTCAGCGTGATGGACGGCGGCGAGCACCGACCCGACCAGGAACACGCCCTCGATGGCGAGGACGACCGGGGCCGGGTTGCGTCCCCAGGTCAGTGCGAGGAGGACCACGGCGACCGCGGGAATGCTGAGCGTCCAGTGCAGCCAGCGCAGGATCGGGGCGGGGAACATGGGCGACCTCCGTCATGGGGGTCACCCAACCTACCGGGTGGCCGCAGGAGGGTGAACGCCGGGAAAGGCGAAGGCCGGACCAAGTATGAGTTGGTCCGGCCTTCAGTTCGTCCGGAGCGGGACACTCCCCGAACCCGCTCAGCGCGCCGGCCCCACTCCCTGTCCCGGAAGCGTCCTGCGGATTGCTCCACCGGATGAAGAACCGCGATTGCTGTACGGCCGCCGACCCGGTTTCCGTTCCCTCTCGGGTCCGGCTCCGCGATCTGCGTAGGCATAGTTCTACGCCCGCAGGCAGAGCTGCGCAAGCGGTTCTGAGGAACTCTTCGGGCGAATTTCGCGGGAGCTGTCACAGCTGTTTCCGGACGTCCCACCCGGCACACCTGCCACAGGTGCGGGGACGTGAAAGCCGGACCATCTCATACCTGGTCCGGCCTTGACCCATGTCTATCCGGTGCTGCGGCAACCTCCGTGTAGCGACACGCGGGAGCACCGGAAAAGGTCGCCGAAGTTGGCTGCGTGAACCCCCTGCCATGGCCGGTGATCCTGAGTAGGGTGTCGGTACCGGCCCATCGAAGGGACGGTTCGAACCACTGAGTGGAACGAGGTATCAAATGACCGAACAGAGCCAGGGCGACACGCTCGTGAACCCTGTGGACACCACCGTGACTGTCAGCCGGTCGGTGTCCAGACCCGTCAAGGAAATGTGGAAGCTGCTGGCGACCCGCGAGGGCGCCGAGGCCCTGCTCGGGACCGGCGGCGAACTGGGCGACAAGGGCGACAGCTGGCACGCGACCGACGGCACCTACGGGGTCGTCCGGTCCTTCCATCCGCTGGAGCAGATCCGGTTCAGCTGGCACGCAGCGGAGGAGGCCCCCAAGACCATCGTCGAGGTCGATCTCGCCGCGTCCGGCGACGGTACCCGCGTCGAGATCCGGCACGAGCACATCCCCCACTACTTCGACGCCGCCGCGCTCACCCGCAAGTGGGAGCAGGCGCTGGAGAAGCTCGCGGCCGCTGCGAGCTGAGACGTCGGGTTTCCGCGCCGCAGCGTCGCGGACGGGAACCCGGCCCGGTTCCGTCGCCGTCTGACCGAGCGCCATCGGCCCGCGCGGGATTGCACGGTCCCACCGCTACGCCGGTGGCGCTCGTGCTTTCCGCGAGCGTCAGGCGCTGACCGGCTGGCGCGAGACCGCGCGTGCCCGTGCCTTCGCCGCCTCCGCCTCCCGGTTCTTCGGCGGCGCGGACGTGGTCAGGTGCCCGAGCAGGTGGGCGGTGGCGTGCGCGATCGCGTCCACCGCCTCGTCGAAGGCCTCCTGGTTCGCCCGGGAGGGACGGGTGGTTCCGGCGACCTTGCGCACGTACTGCAGCGCGGCGGCGCGCACCTCCTCGCTCGTGGCCGGCGGGTCGAAGTTGTGCAGGGTGTGAATGTTGCGGCACATGCCTGCCGACGTTATGCGTGCGCGGCCTGCCGGCCAAGGTGGAGGTTCTGCTGCCTCACTGCCCCGGTGGAGGGTTCGTGGAGGAGCGGTGGATGATCGTGCACGGCTCGTAGGTCCGCGACGACAGTCGGTCCACCGTCCGGTCGAGGGTGTGCTGGGCCGCGATCCGTCCCATCTCGTAGAACGGGATCCGCACGGTGGTGAGCGCAGGGGAGAGGTCGGCGGCGAGCGGCTCGTCGTCGTAGCCGACCACGGACACGTCGTCGGGAATCCGCAGGCCCATCCGGGCCAGCGCGATGTAGGCGCCGGTCGCCATCTGGTCGTTGCCCATCAGGAGCGCCGTGGGACGGCGCTTTCCCCGCATCGCCTTCAGGGTGATCTCGTAGCCGCTGTCGATGCGGTAGTTGCCCAGGTAGATCGGGCACTGGGACGGGTCCACGCCGGCCGCCTCCAGGCCTTCGCGGTAGCCCTTGATCCGCATCCTGGTCGCCCAGGCGGCCTCGCGTCCCGCGATGAAGGCGATCCGCCGGTGGCCGAGAGCAAGGACGTGCTCGACGGCCGCCCGGCCACCGGCAATCTCGTCGGGCAGGATGGCGGGCAGCCCTCCGTCCGGGGTGAAGGCGTTCACGAGCAGCGTCGGGGTGGTCGGCGGGACGTCCGGGAACTCCACCTGCCGGGTGCCCATCGCGGCGAAGATCAGTGCGTCGACCCTGCGGTCGAGCAGGTCATCCACCGCGGCGCGCAACCGGTTCGGGTTGCGGGTGGTGTTCACCATGAGCAGCAGCGATCGCTGCTCCCAGGCGAGGTCGTGGATGCCGGCGATCATCGGGCCGGAGAACGGCTCGATCGCGATCTCGTCGGTGAGGAAGCCGATCGTGCTGGTGGTGCCGAGCCGCAGTCCCTGCGCGGTGCGGTTCGGCCGGTAGTCGAGCGCGGCCACGGCGGCGAGCACGCGTTCCCTGGTGGCATTGCTGATCTTGGTGTCCCGGCCGTTCAGGACGAGCGAAACAGTGGTGGCCGAGACGCCGGCCGCACGGCCGACATCGGCCATCGTGGGCCGCGTGGGATCGGTCTGGTCCGTCATTGGTCCTCACCGCTCGCAGGATCGCTGCCAGTAAACCGGTGCGGCCCGCGGCGGGTCAATCAGGGACGGGGTTTCAGCCGCAGGCCACGCCGGTGGCGTGGACGGGGCAGTAGCCGTTCGGGTTCTTGTCGAGGTACTGCTGGTGGTAGCGCTCGGCGTAGTAGAACGGGCCGGCCGGGACCACCTCTGTGGTGATCGCGCCGTAGCCGGCACTGCTCAGCTTCGGCTGGTAGGCGGCGATGGCTGCGCGCGCGGCCGCGTCCTGCTCGGGCCCGGTGGTGTAGATCGCCGAGCGGTACTGGGTGCCGTGGTCGTTGCCCTGGCGCATCCCCTGGGTCGGGTCATGGTTCTCCAGGAACACAGCCAGGAGGGCGTCGTAGCTGGTCCGGGTCGGATCGAACACCACTTTGACGGCCTCGGCCTGACCGGTGCGTCCGGAACAGACCTCCTCGTAGGTCGGGTTCGGAGTGAATCCACCCTGGTAGCCCACCGCGGTGGTGATCACGCCGTCCTGCTGCCAGAACAACTTCTCCGCGCCCCAGAAGCAGCCGAGCGCGAAGTAGGCGACCTCTGCGCCGTCCGGCACCTCGTCGATCCGGGTGCCGAGCACCTCGTGGAAGCTGGTGCCAGGGGTGAGGATCGGGCGCTCGCGCCCGAGCAGCGCACCCTCGGGAGTGATCATCGTGGACTTGGTGAAGGAGAACACGCCGCTTCAACGCTCACCGGGGGTGCCGCATTCCGGTCACCACCCGGATCAGGCCGTTGTCTCGAGGCGCCAGTCGACCTCGGTACCGCCCTGGGCAAGCAACGCGGCGTTGGCCCGGCTGAACGGGCGCGAGCCGAAGAAGCCCGAATGGGCCGACATCGGGGACGGGTGGGCGGAGGCGATCTGCGGGATGCCGGCCAGCCGCGCGCCCAGCGACTGGGCGTCCCGGCCCCAGAGGATCGCGACCAGCGGGCCACCCCTCGCGGCGAGCGCCTCGATCGCGCACTCGGTGACCTCCTCCCAGCCCTTGCCCCGGTGTGAACCGGGGGAGCCGGGACGGACCGTGAGCACCCGGTTCAGCAGTAGCACGCCCTGCTCGAACCACGGGGTGAGGTCGCCGGACGCCGCGGGCGGGATGCCCAGGTCGGCCTGCAGTTCGGCGTAGATGTTGACCAGGCTCCGCGGTAGCGGGCGCACCTGTGGCGCCACCGAGAACGAGAGCCCGACGGGGTGGCCGCGCGTCGGGTACGGGTCCTGGCCGACGACCAGCACCTTCACCTCCGCCAGTGGCCGGGTGAAGGCCCGCAGGACGTTGTGCCCCGCCGGAAGATAGTCGCGTCCGGCGGCCAGTTCGGCCCGCAGGAAATCGCCCATCGCGGCGATCCGGTCCGCCACCGGGGCGAGGGCCTGGGCCCAGTCGGGTGCGATCAGCTCCGGCAGTGGCGTCCTCACGGCCGCCACCCTACTGCCGTCCGGCTGCCCCTTCGCCTGGCGCCGCTACGTCCGGGCCGAGGGCGCCACGCGTCGCCTCGCAGCCCGGGTGACCCGCGGCGGACGGGTGGAACCGGGGACGGGTCCGGGAACTCCCGGGGGCTGCGGACGGAGCCCGCTGGCTACAGTTCCACCATGCTCACGCCCCGTCCCCGCCGACAGCCCGAGCCCGGTTCGAGGGTTCCCCAGGGACTCCGCACGGCCGCCGACTGGTCCTGGCGCGTCCTCGTCGTCGCCGCGGTGGTTGCCCTGCTGTGGTGGCTGCTCACCTACTTCTCCGCCGTTTCGGTTCCGGTGGCCGTCGCCGTGCTGCTGACCGCGCTGCTCACCCCCCTGAACCGGCTGCTGCGAGGCTGGAAGTGGCACCCCGCGTTGGCGGCGGCCGCCTGCCTTCTGGTGATGGTTCTGATCGTCGTCGGCGTGATCGCCGCGATCGGCGCGCAGGTCGTGAGGGAGTGGCCGCAACTGTGGGACAAGGCGCTGGCCGGGTTCGCGACGTTCGTGAACTGGCTGGCCACCGGGCCGTTGCACATTGAGCAGGCCCAACTCGACACCTACTTCACCCAGTTCACCGACTGGGTCAACGCCTCCCGTGCCGACCTCGCGGCCGTGGCGGCCCACGCCGGGGTGGGGGTGGGCCACTTCTTCGCCGGTCTCGCCATCGCGCTGATCGCCACCTTCTTCTTCCTCGCGTCCGGACGCGGCATCTGGGCCTCGATCACCCGGCTGGTGCCGCGTCACTACCTGCTCGCTACCGGGCGGGCGGCCGACCGGGGCTGGGCCTCCCTGGTGTCCTACATGCGGGCGCAGGTGCTGGTCGCCCTCGTCGACGCTCTCGGCATCCTGATCGGTGCGCTCGCGCTGCGCCTGCCGATGCCCTGGGCCCTGTTCGCGCTCACCTTCGTCGCTGCGTTCGTGCCGGTGGTCGGCGCCGTCCTGGCCGGGACGGTGGCCTGTGCCCTGGCACTGGTCACCTACGGCCCGGTGAGCGCGCTGATCATGCTGGCCATCACGGTCTTCGTGATGGAGGCCGAAGGCCATTTCCTGCAGCCGATCCTGCTCGGCCGGGCGGTGTCGCTGCACCCGCTCGCCGTGCTGCTCGGACTTGCCGTGGGGGCCACCATCGCCGGCATCGTGGGCGCCCTGCTGGTGATCCCGGTGCTGGCGTTCTCGGTGGCGTTCATCCGCGGCCTTGACCCGGAACACTTCGATCAACCGCGAGCCAGCTTGCCAGAATAGAAAGCCAGGCTTTCCTTTTTGGAAGATCCGACCTACCATCGAGTCATGAGCACACCTGATCTGGGCCCCATCCTCGAAGACCTCGCCGCGGGTCGTATCGACGCGTCCGAGGCCGCCCGTCGCATCGACGCGCTGAAGGCGGACGCGCCGGAGCCCAAGCCGGCCGAGCCGACCAACGAGGAGCTCGGTGAGGATCCCGGACGCCGCCAGTACTCGCCGTACGCCCGTGAGGTCTTCGGGCAGCCGGACGCCGACGAGCCGGCCCCCGCCTCCGGGCGCCGCCGCCCGACCGGCAGCAAGGGAGTGGACCGGATCTCGGTCCGCGCCGTGGGCCGGCGAGTGCGGATCGTGGGTGATCCGGCGGTCGCGACCGCGTCCGCGGAGGGGCCGCACGTGCTGCGCCGCAACGGCTCGGTGCTCGAGGTGACCAGCGACGGCGAGATCGGGCCGAGCCTGGACGGGTTCAGCATCCTGCGTCCGCCGCGCAACCTCGACGACATCCGCGCGATGGGGCTGGGCAAGGAGCTCTACCTGCGGATCAACCCCGCGATCATCGTGGACGTCGAG
This sequence comes from Actinobacteria bacterium HGW-Actinobacteria-5, assembly GCA_002843035.1. Lineage (GTDB taxonomy): Bacteria > Actinomycetota > Actinomycetes > Propionibacteriales > Propionibacteriaceae > Propionicimonas. The sequence goes on from PHEV01000081.1 coordinate 13,142, forward strand.
GTGACCGCCGGTCACCTCACCTGCGAGGGCGTGCCCTACTTCGGCAAGGTCCGGGTCACGGCGGGCGGTGCCGAACTGAGCGGCATCGCCGAGGTGAACGACGTGCTGGTGCAGGCCGGCTCGGCCGCGGTGAAGGGCAGCATCACCACCGGGCGTTCCCGGGTCCGGGTCGAATCCGGGCAGCTCACCGTCGAACTCGGCGACGACTCCAACGTCACCGTTCGCGGCGAGGCCCAGCTCGGCCGGGTCAGCTGGAGCGGTGCCCACAGCGGGCAGGTGGACGAGGTTGTTCTCGGCAACGGGTCCGCCCGCCTCGATGTGGGCGTCGTGATGGGCTGGGCGAACATCAAGGCCGGGAGCGAGGAATGAGCTACCGGGCGCCGTCCGAGTGCCCGGTCTGTGGTGGCGAGCTGGTCACGACGCGACTGGGCTGCCGCAACTGCGGCTCAGAGCTGGCCGGTGAGTTCGGTCACTGCGACTTCTGCGCGCTCGATGAGCGCGAGACCGAGCTGTTGCGGGTCTTCCTCGCCTCGCGTGGCAATCTCCGCGAGGTGGAGAAACACCTCGGGGTGTCCTACCCGACCGCCCGGGCCCGGTTCACCGGGCTGCTGGTGAAGCTGGGCCTCGCCGGAGACACCGACGCCCCGGCCGCCATGACCCGCGACCAGGTGCTCAGCGAGGTGGCCTCCGGCGCGCTGTCTCCCGCCGAGGCTGCCGAGCTGCTCGCCGGGCTGGAATAGACAGGGCCCTCAGCACGAACTGGCCTGTGCGGGCCGACCACGGCCTGCGCAGGCCACCGGTGCGTGCGGGGTCAGCGGGTGAACGGCTCGACCTCGAGGATCGTCACCTCGATCGGCTTGCCGGTGGGGGCGATGTAGCTCACCGTCTCGCCAACCCGGTGGCCGAGGATCGCGGCTCCGAGCGGCGACTGCGGGCTGAACACCTCGACGTCCACCGAATCGTCCAGTCCGACCAGCTCCCGCGAACCCAACAGGAAGGTGTCGGTGTCGTCGGGGTCGTCGTCGTAGTAGATGGTCACCGAAACGCCGGGGACGACCTCATCCGACCCCGCGGCGGGAGCCTCACCTACCTGGGCGTTCTCGAGCATCGCGGTGAGCTGACGGATCCGCGCTTCCTGGTGGCCCTGCTCCTCGCGGGCGGCGTGGTAGCCGCCGTTCTCGCTGAGGTCACCCTCCTCGCGGGCCTGGGCGATCTTGGCCGTCACCGTCCGGCGTCCCTCCGTCTTGAGGTACGCGAGTTCTTCGGTCAGCCGGTCGAAGGCCTCCTGGGTCAGCCACGTGGTCGGATCAGTCATGCGGTGCAGGCTAGTCCAATCCTTGGGTCAGACAACTCAGGTGGTCGTACACGAATCGATCACCGCGGTGGTGGCGCGCTTGAACGTGCGCAGTTCGATGTGTTGGCTGGTGAGGCGCTCGCCTCCGGCAGGGACGGTGACGGTGAGCTCTCCGACGCGGTCGTAGCTGACCGCCTGGGCGTACAGCTGGCACCGGGCCCCCTTCGAGGGATCCGGACGGTCGATGGTGACGGTCACGTCGATCTGGGAATCCGAGCGGACGCTGAACGCGTCCACCCGGGCGGTGACCACGTCGAGGGCGCCGTGCCCGCCGGCCCAGACCAGCCAGGCCGTGCCGAGGACGGCGAGGACGATCGCCACCGGGATCCACCCGCGGCGCCGGGGCGGCGCGGGATAGCGGCGGGCGAGGCGGGCTGCGGCGTCCGGATCGGTCACGGCGTCCATTCTGTCCTGTCCGACTTGGGTTCGGGGTGTCCGGTTCCGCAGAATGGGGCCATGAGCCTGCGGCTGCTACACGTCCACGCCCACCCCGACGACGAGTCGAGCAAGGGCGCAGCGACCACCGCGTACTACGTCGCGCAGGGCGTCCGGGTGCGGGTGGCCACCTGCACCGGGGGTGAGCGTGGCTCGATCCTGAACCCCAAGCTGGAGACGCCCGAGAACGAGGCGAACCTCCCAGCGCTGCGCAAGGCGGAGATGGCGGAGGCCGCGCGGATCCTCGGCATCGAGCAGGTCTGGCTCGGCTACGTGGACTCCGGGATGCCAGCCGAGGGCGAGGAACTGCCGCCGGACGCGTTCGCGCGGCTCGACCCGACGGTGGCGGCGGAGCCGCTGGTGAAGGTGATCCGCGAGTTCCGTCCCCAGGTG
>PHEV01000082.1 GCA_002843035.1 Actinobacteria bacterium HGW-Actinobacteria-5
CCGAGGGTCCCACCACCAGTAGATCCCTGGCACGATCCGCGGGAACTTCACGAACAACCGGACCAGCGGCTCGGGGAACCCGACCGGGGCGACCAGCGGAGCGGCGACCACCAGCCGGGCGACCTCCGGACGCGTGGCTGCGGCCCAGCCCGCCATCGTCCCGCCGGCGGAAAGGCCGATCGCCCAGACCACGTCCCCGAATCCGGCGGCGATGTCCACGCAGGTGCCGACGTGGTCGACCAGAATTTCCGGGGTGAGCTTCGCCAGGTTGCGGGTGAGCGTGTCGGCCTCGCCGTGGTACGGCATGCGGGGGGCGAGCACCCGGTAGCCCGCTGCCCGCAGGCGTTCGGCGATCGCCGTGAACTGGGACGGCGCGTTGGTGAACCCGTGCCAGATCACCAACGTGGCGATGGCGGCACCGTCCGGTTCGAACAGCCGCGACCGGGTGGCCTCGGGGATGCCGTCGTCGAGCGCGGCCAGCTCCTCGAACCGGGCCAGGGCTGAGGCACGGTCCACTGCGGGGCGGGGTGTTCGTCGCGGCGGAGGGCCCAGCCGCAACCGGCGGCGGAACCAGGCGGTGTTGTCCGGCTGGATGGCGGTCATGTGCGGTTCCCGATCTCTCCGACTGCCGGGAGGCTAGCACCAGAGGCGCCACCGGCGGCAGGCTGCTTAACGACACCTGAACGTGCCTTGGCGATCCCTTGAGGTTGCCTCGCTATGCTCCGCTGCGCGGGCGGGTAGTCCGCCCGCAGCCACATCCGCCAACGAAAGGCTCGAAGTGCCCGACTTCTTCGTCAATCTGGGCAGCATCATCTGGTACACCCTGACGATCATCATCTTCATCTCCTACCTGTTCGCGATCTTCGCGATCATCGGAGACCTGTTCCGCGACCGTGAGCTGAGCGGCGGCTGGAAGGCACTGTGGATCTTCTTCCTGATCTTCCTCCCGTTCCTCACGGCGCTGGTCTACCTGATCGCCCGTGGTGGCGGCATGGCGGCCCGCGCAGAGGCACAGGTTCGCCAGTCGAAGGCCGTGACGGACGAGTACATCCGCTCGGTCGCCGGCAGCCCCGCCGACGAGATCGCCCGGGCCAAGGCCCTGCTCGACGCCGGCACCATCACCACGGAGGAGTACGCCGCGCTCAAGGCGAAGGCGCTGTCCTGACCCCTTCTCACTGAGAGCCTCCGTTCCGGCCCAACGTCCGTGCCCTGGTGCAGGCGTTCGGCCGGAACGGAGGCTTTCGGGCCGCCAGGGGCATGATCGGACATCCCGACAAGTACCCCAACCGGCATTAACGGACCCTTCAGGTTACATAAATGACCTTGTCAGCACGCGAGTGCGGGCGGGGGTAGATTGCTGCCGAAAGCCAGAATCCCACCTGAAGGGCGTGCCCATGGCTCGCGATATCACCGGTCTTCCCGACCTGGCTGTGGAGGGTGGCCGCGTCGCCCCCGTCCGCACCCGGATGCCCGTCTACGTCGACCTGCTCCCCCCGTGCAACAACGCCTGCCCTGCGGGCGAGAACATCCAGGAGTGGCTCCGGCTGGTGAAGGCCGGCCAGGAGGAGGCCGCCTGGCGCGAACTGGTGAAGAACAACCCGTTCCCCGCCATCCACGGACGGGTCTGCTACCACCCGTGTGAGACGGCCTGCAACCGGATCGAGCTGGACGGCGCCGTCTCCATCCACTCCGTCGAGCGCTACCTCGGCGACCTGGCCATCGAGAAGGGCTGGACGTTCACCAAGCCGCGGTTCACCTCCGGGCGCCGCGTGCTGATCATCGGCGCCGGACCGTCCGGCCTGAGCGCCGCCTACCAGCTGGCCCGGATGGGCCACGAGGTGGAGATCCGCGACTCCTCCGACCTTCCCGGCGGCATGATGCGCTACGGCATCCCGGAGTACCGGCTGCCCCGCAACGTCCTGGACGCAGAGATCGCCCGCCTGCTCGACCTGGGTGTGCGGATCGTGAACAACTACACGGTCAAGGACCTGATGGCCGACCAGGCCGAGGGCGGCTTCGAGGCCACCTTCGTTGCCATCGGCGCGCACCTGTCGAAGCGGGTCGACATCCCCAACCGCGACGCATCGAAGATCGTGGACGCGGTCAGCTTCCTGCGCGACGTCGCGTCCGGCGAACGCCCGATGATCGGACGCAAGGTCGCCATCTACGGCGGCGGCAACACCGCCATGGACGCGGCGCGCGTGGCCCGGCGGCTGGGCGCGGAGGAGTCGATCATCGTCTACCGCCGCACCGAGGACCAGATGCCTGCGCACGCCGAGGAGCGTGAGGGCGCCCTGCGCGAGGGCGTGAAGATGAACTGGCTGCGCACGATCAGCTCGATGGAGGAGTCCGATCTGACCGTCGAGATCATGGAACTCGACGAGAACGGCAAGGCCCACGGCACCGGGCGCTTCGAGAAGCTCGAGGCCGACACCGTGATCCTCGCGCTCGGCCAGGAGACCGACTCCAACTTCCTGCGCCGGATTCCCGGCATGCACTTCGAGCACGACGTGGTGCGGGTCGATCCGCGCACCCTGATGACGGACGTCGACGGCATCTTCGCCGGCGGCGACGCCGTGCCCTCCGAGCGCACGGTCACGGTCGGCGTCGGTCACGGCAAGCGGGCCGCCACCCAGATCGACGCCTGGCTCGGCCATCGCGACGCACCCGGCCGGCCCAAGCACGAGCTGGCCAGCTTCGACAAGCTGCACCTGTGGTACTTCGGCGATGCCCGCCGCAGCACCCAGCCCGAGCTGGAGCCATCGGAGCGGATCACCGACTTCGACGAGATCGTTGGCGGCCTGTCCGACGAACAGGCGCACACCGAGGCGGCCCGCTGCCTGTCCTGCGGCAACTGCTTCGAGTGCGACGGCTGCCTGGGCTCCTGTCCCGAGGACGCGGTGATCAAGCTCGGCAAGGGCTTCCGCTACCGCTTCGACTACGACAAGTGCACCGGGTGCGCCACCTGCTACGAACAGTGCCCCGTGCACGCCATCGAGATGGTGGAGGAGAACTGATGAGCCGCATCATCATGGACGGCAACGAGGCCGCTGCGTCGGCTGCGTACCGGCTGAACGAGCTCTGCAGCATCTACCCGATCACGCCCAGCTCCACCATGGCCGAGCTTTCCGACGAGTGGTCGGCGAAGGGCCGCCGGAACGTCTACGGCACGGTCCCCTCGGTCATCGAGATGCAGTCCGAGGGCGGCGCAGCCGGGGCGCTCCACGGTGCACTGCAGGGCGGCGCGCTGAGCACGACGTTCACCGCGTCGCAGGGCCTGCTGCTGATGATCCCGAACATGTACAAGATCGCCGGCGAGCTCACCTCCACCGTGTTGCACGTGGCCGCACGCTCGCTGGCCGCACAGGGCCTGAGCATCTACGGCGACCACCAGGACGTGATGGCCGTGCGGCAGACCGGCTTCGCGATGATCAGTTCGTCGAGCGTCCAGGAGGCCCACGACACGGCGGCGATCGCGCAGCTCGCCACGCTGCGCTCGCGGGTGCCGTTCGTGCACTTCTTCGACGGCTTCCGCACCAGCCACGAGGAGAACTCGGTCGAACTGCTGAGCGACGAGCAGCTGGCGGCCTTCGTGCCCAAGGAACTGGTCCGTGCGCACCGCCGCAGGGCGTTGTCGCCGGAGCACCCCTACATCCGTGGCACCGCGCAGAACCCCGACACCTACTTCCAGGGTCGGGAGGCGTCCAACCCGTACTACAACGAGGTACCGGCGATCGTCGCGACCGCCATGGAGGAGTTCGCCGCGATCAGCGGCCGCAGCTACTCCCTGGTCGAGTACCACGGCGACCCCGAGGCCGACCGGGTGGTCGTGATCATGGGCTCGGGAGCCCAGACCGTCCGCTCAACCGTGAGCTACCTCAACGAGCACGGCCAGAAGGTCGGCGTCGTCCAGCTGCGGCTGTACCGGCCGCTGCCGACCGAGCAGATCCTCGCCGCTATCCCCGCCACCGCCCGGGTGGTCGCGGTGCTGGACCGCACCAAGGAGCCGGGCTCCGGCGGCGAGCCGCTGTTCCTCGACGTCGCCGCCGCGATCGGCGAGGCCTCCGCGGCGGGCCGGCGCCAGAAGCTCCCCCTGCTGGTCGGCGGCCGCTACGGCCTGAGCAGCAAGGAGTTCACCCCGGCAATGGTCGTCGGAATCTTCGACGAACTTGCACTGCCCTCGCCGCGGCCGCGGTTCACGATCGGCATCAACGACGACGTGACCATGCTGAGCCTGCCCTACGACCCGACCCTCGACCTGGAGGACCCGGCCACGCTGCGCGCGGTCTTCTACGGCCTCGGCTCGGACGGCACCGTGGGCGCCAACAAGAACTCGGTCAAGATCATCGGCGCGATCGAGAACACCTACGCGCAGGGCTACTACGTCTACGACTCCAAGAAGTCCGGCTCCCGCACGGTCTCGCACCTGCGCTTCGGGCCGAACCCGATCGAGGCGCCCTACCTGGTCAGCCAGGCCGGCTTCATCGGCTGCCACCAGTGGTCGATCCTGGAGCGGGCGGACGTGCTCGAGTTCGCGCGCCCCGGCACCGTCCTGCTGATCAACACCCCCTACGAGCCGGACCAGGTGTTCGCCCACCTGCCCGTCCCGATGCAGCGCAAGATCATCGACCTGGGCATCGAACTGTGGGCGATCGACGCGAACCTGGTCGCCCGCAAGGCGGGCATGGGCCGGCGCACGAACACGGTGCTGCAGACCTGCTTCTTCGCGATCAGCAAGGTGCTGCCGCGGGAGGAGGCGATCGAGGAGGTCAAGCGGACCATCCGCAAGACCTACGGACGCAAGGGCGCCGACGTGGTGGCCAAGAACGAGGCCGCCGTGGACGCGTCGGTGGAGAACCTGCACCGGATCGAGGTGCCGACGGCCCCGGTCGGGGCGAAGGAGATGATCCCGCCGGTACCGGCGAAGGCGCCCGACTTCGTGAGGGACGTGACCGCGTCCATGCTGCTCGGCACGGGCGACAGCCTGCCGGTCAGTGCGCTGCCCGTGGACGGCACCTACCCCTCCGGCACCACGAAGTACGAGAAGCGGAACATCTCCGACATCATCGCCGAGTGGGATCCGGACGCCTGCATCCAGTGCGGCAACTGCGCGTTCGTCTGCCCGCACGCCGTGCTGCGGGCCAAGTACTACAGCGACTCCGCACTGGACGGTGCGCCCGAGAGTTTCCAGTCCGCGCCGCTCAACGCGGCCGGCTTCCCCGGCTCGCGCTACACCCTGCAGGTGTACGCGGAGGACTGCACCGGCTGCGGGCTGTGCGTGGAGGCGTGCCCGGTGAAGCCGCTCGGTTCGGGCGGCTCGCGCAAGGCGATCAACCTGGCCCCGGTGCTCGAGCGCAGCAAGCAGATCCAGAACGTCAGCTTCTTCGAGTCCATCCCGGTGAACCGCCGCTCGCGGATCGACTTCGCGAACGTGCGCGGCGCCCAGTTCCTGGAGCCGCTGTTCGAGTTCTCCGGCGCCTGCTCAGGCTGCGGCGAGACGCCGTACCTGAAGCTGCTCACCCAGCTGTTCGGCGGCCGGGCCACCGTGGCGAACGCGACCGGCTGCTCCTCCATCTACGGTGGCAACCTGCCGACCACCCCCTGGTCGTCCAACAAGTACGGTCGCGGTCCGGCGTGGTCGAACTCGCTGTTCGAGGACAACGCCGAGTTCGGGCTGGGCCTGCGGCTGGCCGCCGACCTGCACACGGCCACCGCCCGGCAACGGCTGGAGGAGCTGCGCGACGAGCTGGGCGACGAGACCGTGGACGCGATCCTGAACGCCCCGCAGCAGTACGAGTCGGAGCTGAGCCAGCAGCGGGCCCGGGTGGACGCGCTGAAGGCACTGCTCGACACGATGTCCGGCCCGGGCGTGGAGGACCTGCGCTCGGTGGCCGACCACCTGCTGCGCCGCAGCGTGTGGATCGTCGGCGGCGACGGCTGGGCCTATGACATCGGCTCGGCGGGCGTCGACCACGTGCTGGCGTCCGGACGCAACGTGAACATCCTGGTGCTGGACACCGAGGTGTACTCCAACACCGGCGGCCAGGCGTCCAAGTCGACCCCGCTGGGTGCGGTGGCCAAGTTCGCGGCCGGCGGCAAGGTGACCACCAAGAAGGACATGGCCCTGCAGGCGACCGCCTACGGCAACGTGTACGTCGCCCGGGTGGCGATGGGCGCCGACCCGCAGCAGACGTTGAAGGCGTTCCGCGAGGCCGAGGCGTACGACGGGCCGAGCCTGATCCTGGCCTACAGCCACTGCATCGCCCACGGCATCGACATGCGCAAGGGCCTCGACCAGCAGTACGCCGCGGTGGCCTCCGGCCACTGGCCGCTGATGCGCTACAACCCGGTGCTGCGGGCAGCCGGCAAGAACCCGTTCCTGCTGGACTCGCCGCGTCCGCGGATGCCGCTGCGCGACTACCACGTCAAGGAACTGCGCTTCCGGATGCTGATGAACTCCGACCCCGAGGCGGCCGAGCAGCTGCTCACCCTCGGGCAGGAGCAGGTCAACCGGCGTTGGGCGGAGTACGAAGAGATGGCGACCCGCGGCGCGGAGCGGTTCGCCGAGGTGGCAGGAGGCTGACATGGACACGACCTACCTCGGGATGGAGCTGCGCAGTCCGCTGGTGGCTTCTGCGGGGCCCCTCTCGCAGACCGTGGACGGGGTGCGGGAGCTCGCCGACACCGGCATGGGAGCCGTGGTGCTCTACTCGCTGTTCGAGGAGCAGGTGCTGGCCCAGGCCGAACGGGACACGCTGCTGGAGGAACTCAACTCCGAATCGTTCCCCGAGGCCACCAGCTACTTCCCCGACATCGTTGACCCGGAGGCGACCAGCCCTGCGCAGGCCTACCTCAGCCTGGTCGAGCGGGCCGCGGCAGCGATCGACGTCCCGCTGATCGCGAGCCTTAACGCCTCCGGCACCGGCAGCTGGGTCGGCTTTGCCCGGCAGCTGGCGGACGCCGGTGCGTCCGCCCTGGAACTGAACATCTACTTCGTGCCTGGCGACGTGACCCTGCCCGGGACCGATGTGGAGGCCCGGCACCTCGAGATCGTGGCTGCGGTGAAGCAGGCCGTGGACATCCCGGTGGCGGTGAAGCTGTCGCCGTTCTTCTCCAGCGTCGGCAACTTCGCGCTGCAACTGGTCGAGGCCGGGGCGGACGGTCTGGTGCTGTTCAACCGGTTCCTGCAGCCGTCGGTGGACACCGAACAGCTGTCCGTCGTGCCGGGCGTGAGCCTGTCCTCACCGGCGGACGCGAAGGTGCCGCGCACCTGGATCGCCACCCTGCGCAACCGCACCTCGGTCTCGCTCGCCGCAACGTCGGGCGTGGAGACCGCTGACGACGTGGCCGCCTACCTGCTGGCCGGGGCCGACGTGGTGATGACCACGTCCTCGCTGGTCCGGCACGGCGCCGGCTACGCCCGCAGGCTGATCGACGGGCTCGACGACTGGATGCTGCGCAAGGAGTTCGGCTCGGTCGCCGACTTCCGCGGCCTGCTCGCCGTCCCCGCCGACACGGATCCCACGGCGAGCGCCCGGGCCGGTTACGTCTCCGCCCTCGAGCGGGCGAAGTCCACCTACGGTTCGCTGCGCGGCTGAGGCCCCGGTTGACCCTCCCGCCCGGGCTCGGCCCTGCCCGCGCCCGGGCGTTGCTCGCGATCCTGCTCGGCCTGATCGGGTGGGGGGTGGCGGTGTCCGCGTCCGCCGGGCCGGCCAGCACCACGACGCAGGCCGGGTTCGGCGACGTCGCGCTCTACCGGGAGACCGCCGCGAGGGTGGCCGCCGGTGCCGACTACTACTCCGCGGCGATCGCCGCCCAGCTCGCACACGGCTACCCGACCACGCCGTTCGTCGTGGTCCGGCTGCCCACGCTCACCGGGCTGCAGCTGCTGGTCGGCGAGACCGCGGCCACCGTCCTGCTGGTCCTGCTCGGTCTGGCCGGGCTGTTCGCGATGGCGTGGCGGCTCGACCGGACAGGCGTGGGCCGGGCCGAGCGGCTCGCCGCCGTGGTCCTGCTGGGGCTGGGCGTGGCGATCCTCGCCGTCGGGCCGGTGGCGTGGTTCCACGAAGCCTGGGCAGGGGCGCTGATGCTGCTCGCGCTCGGCGTGTACTCGCCGCGCCGCTGGTGGCCGAGCGTGCTGCTCGGGTTCGCCGCCGTCTGTTTCCGCGAACTCGCCCTGCCGTTCCTCGTCGTGATGGCCGTGCTCGCCTGGCCGCGGCGGCGCCGGGAGAGCTACGCCTGGCTGGGCGTGATCGCAGCGTTCGGGGTCGTCTACGCGCTGCACGCCCTCGCCGTGACGGCCGCCCAGCCCCCCGCGCCGGTCGGCACGAACGGCTGGCTGCAGCTCGGCGGATGGTCGTTCGTGCTGGCCTGCGTCCGGACCGGGTCGCTGCTCTCGGCACTGCCGTTCGCGGTCGCCGCCGTGCTGGTGCCGCTGGCGCTGTTCGGCTGGCTGTTCGCCGGCGCCCTCGCCCGTCCGGTGGTGGCGACGTGCGGGCTGCTGGTCTGCGCCCTGCTCGTAGTGGGGCGCCCGGACAACACCTACTGGGGGCTGCTCTTCGCCACACTGCTGCTCGCCGGCCTGGCCTTCGCTCCGCGGGGCCTGGCCGCCTGCGTCCGCGCCGCCGGAGACCGGGACCGGCCTGGGGACACTTCGGGTCCGGCCAGTTCGCCACTACAGTGAACGTGGTTCGCCGCTCAGGAAGGTCACCCCAGGCAGCATGACGCAGGAACTGCAGGACGATGTCGTCCCGGCCACAGAGCCGGTCAAACGAACGAAGCCGCTGACGATCGCGGAGTTCACCGACAACTACGGCCCCGCGCACAGTGGGCTGCTCTACGCCGTCCAGTTCCTCGAGGAGCAGGTGCTGGCCGCGGGCCACAAGGTGCTGCTGGTCGCGCCGGAGGCGAAGGGGCCCAATCCGCACGCGGGCAACCCGAACCGCCGCGAGATCCGGCTGCCCAGCGTGCCGATCCCTGGCACGCAGATCCGGCTCAGCATGGGCCAGGACTTCGACTACCGGCTGGCGCAGCTGGTCGCGAACCCGCCGGACATCATCCACGTGCACGGCATGGGCGCGATCGGCCTGCTGGGCATGTGGGCGGCGCAACGCACGGGCAAGCCGCTGGTGATCACCTGGCACACCGACCTGGAGGCGTACGCCGAGCACTACTGGCACGTGGTGCCGTTCCTGAACGCGGCCTACAAGGTGTACGCGATGCACCTGGAGAAGAGCTGGGCGCAAGTCAAGAAGATGAAGCTGAAGCCCCCCCGCCGCGGCCGCGCCCAGGTGGAGCTGCTCACCCTCGCCGCGAACATGCTCACCGACGCCGACCTGGTCACCACACCGTCGGACAAGACCGCCAAGCGGGTGCTGGAGATCGCGCCGTCGGCGAAGGTGAGGGTGGTGCCGAACGGGACGGACGCCCTGCCCGAGCTGCCCCCGATCTCGAAGGGACGCGGCCCCCGGCTGATCTATGTGGGCCGGATCTCGCTGGAGAAGGGGATCGGGCTGATGCTCGAGGCGTTCGAACTGGTCCGCGACCAGATCCCCGACGCCGAACTGATGATCGTCGGCGACTGGAGGGAGACCCCGCAGAAGCTGCGCCGGCGACTCCAGCGGGCCGCCCGGTTCGGCGGGGTGAAGCTGCCCGGCCAGATCCCGCGGGAGAAGCTCGGCGCCTACTACGCCTCCGGGGACGCGTTCGTGTTCGCCTCGCTCACCGACACCCAGGCACTCGTCCTGCACGAGGCAGCCCACGCCGGCCTGCCGTTCGTGATGGTCGACCACGAGCTGCGGCTGGTCATCGACCCGGGCGTGAACGCCGTGCTCGCCCGGCCGAACCCGGTCTCGCTGGCGGGCGCGATGGTCAGCATGCTGAACGCCCTGAAGGACCCGGCTTTCGCCGCGTCTGCGAGCGCGCGGAGCAGGGAGATGGCTGCCCGCTGGACGATCGCCAACCAGTCGAAGGAGTTCGTCGAGATCTACGAGGCGCTCGCCGCCGGACGGCCCGTCCCGCTCACCGAGGGGCTCGAGCCCGACTATGGACGCCGGGTGTTCCCGGGTCGCACGGTGACCGCGCAGTACGACCCGCCGGAGTGATCCACGCTCATTCCTCGGCGATCACGATCAACCGGTCGCCAGCACCGAACCGGACCCGGTCCCGCTTGTCGGGATTGATCGCGACGCGGCCGTCCGGCCCGGCGAGGCGGTAGCCGATAGCGGTCTCCTCGTGCCGGCGCGCCGCCTCCAGCACCGTGTAGAAGTCCACCTCCGCGCCCTCGGTCACGTACCAGTTCGCCGGGCGCAGGTACACCTCGTTGCCCTCCGCGGAGAACAGGATGCGGAACACCGCGTCCAGACCGCTGTTCTCCGAGATCTGGGCGAGCATCAGTGCCACCAGCTTGTCGCTCACGATCAGGTCGTCGACCCGGGCCACCTCGGCCAGCTCGCGGTTGGAGTCATTCAGCATCTCGCTGACGATGCTCAGCTGCAGGTCGTTCCGCTCGGCGAGGTCGCGCAGGTGGAGCAGGGTTACCAGGGTGCGGCTGTCGACCTGCTCCGCATCACCGCCGGCCGGATCGGCCAGCAGGATGATGTGGTCGAAGCCGCCCACGTCCAGCCGGTCGAGCACCGCCCGACGCGCGGGATACCCGTCGACGAAGCTGACGCTCAGGTGGTTCAGCGTGGGCAGCTCGGGGGGCCCGCCGGGCGCGACCAGCACCGCCTCGGACCCCGGCGCCACGTAGGCGTCGAGCTCGCCCAGCAACACGGGCAGCACGGCGTTGGTGCCGAGGACCAGCACCCGCTCGGGTCCGGCCTGCTGCCGCGCGTCCGAGACGATCGGGGCCTGGTCGATCGCGGACGGTGCGTCGCCCGGTTCGATCTCGCTGTCGTCGGGTGCGATCACGATCAGCTGATCGTCCTCGCCCACCACGATTCCGGACGGGGGGTTCAGCACCGGAACCCCACCCATGACCAGGCCCACGACCGTGCAGGTCGCGAAGGCCAGCTGGGCCTCGAAGTAGGTGCGGCCGGCCAGGCTCGGCTGAACGGTGAAGTAGATCTCGTCGCCCTCGAAGTCGAGCAGTTCCTGCCACACCACCGACATGCCGGACTGCCGGCAGCTCTGCACGGCGATCCGTCCGATCACCTCAGGCCCGAGCACCCAGTGCACCTTGTCGCGTCCGACGAGGTGGGCGGCCACAGCGCTCGCGGGATCGCACAGCTCCGCGACGATGTGCTTCCCGGCACCATCGACGGAGGGGTCGGTGGTCAGCGCGAGGGCGGTCTTGATCACGTCGGCGTCCGGATCGGGCGCGTCCTCGGATGCCAGCAGGATGATGCTGCGGGCCCACTGCGGGCTGCCGAGCGCCAGGTCACCGCGCACCTTCGGATCCCCGCTGCGGCAGATCACCGTCGTGCTGCCGAGGTCACCGCAGCGCACCCGGAGTTCGTCCTCCATCGCCACCTTGTCGCGTTTCGCCAGCACCACGATGACGGCGCTGCGGCGGGACGCGTTGGCGATCACCAGCTCGCGCACGATCGCCGGCACCTTGTTGCTCCAGCCCAGGATCAGGGTGTGATCGTGCTCCAGGACCCGGGAGTGACCCTTGCGGAGCTGTGCGATGCGGTCGTCGAACGCTCCGGAGATGATGCCGATCAGGCTGGCCACAATGATCAGCCCGCCGATCGTGATCACGAGCATGAAGAGGCGAAAGCCCCAGCCGCTGTCGCTGCCCATCGTGCCCGGGTCGAGGGTGCGCATCAGGCCGCCCCACCACAGGTCGAAGATGTCGCCGTCGGTCGCGTCACCGGGGAAGGCGTGGAAGATCCAGGCCAGCGTCCCGACCACCACGACCAGGGCCACCGTGGCCAGCCCGAGCAGTCCGATCAGGGCGATCGCGCCGCGGGACATCCAGCCGTCGAAGGCGTAACGCAGCCGCTCCGAGAGTGTGGGCCGGTCCATTCCCTCGCCTCCTCGCGCCGGATGCCCGGGAGTCTAGAGGACGCGTGCTGGGCGAGGGACTCGAGGAACGGCTGGCGACCGCCGCCGGCCCCGAGCGGGGCTCAGGAGGCGGTGAAGCCGCGCAGGCGCAGGCTGTTCAGCACCACGAAGACGCTGGAGAACGCCATCGCTGCGCCCGCGATCATCGGGTTGAGGAAGCCAAGGGCGGCGAGCGGGATGGCCGCGACGTTGTAGGCGAACGCCCAGAACAGGTTGCTCCGGATCCGGCCGAGGGTGGCCCGGGAGAGCCGGATCGCGTCCGCGGCAAGCCGGAGGTCGCCGCGCATCAGGGTGAGGTCGGCGGCCTGGATCGCCGCGTCCGTGCCGGTGCCGAGCGCGATGCCGAGATCGGCCTGGGCGAGCGCGGCGGAGTCGTTCACGCCGTCGCCGACCATCGCCACGGTCCGTCCCTGTTCCTGGAGCCGCCTGACCTCGGCGACCTTGTCCTGCGGTAGCACCTCGGCCACGACCTCGGCGATGCCGACCTCTGCGGCGACGGCCTCGGCGGTCGCCCGGTTGTCGCCGGTGAGCAGGATCGGGGTCAGGCCGAGCGCACGGAAGCGGCGGACGGCCTCGGCGGAGCCGGGCTTGACGGTGTCGGCGACCTCGATGGTGCCGCGGACCTGCCCGTCCCAGGCGATCGCGACCGTGGTGACCTGTCGCGATTCGGCCGCGGAAGGCTGCGGGTGTGATTGCTGAGGAGTCTGGGACGGGTCGGAGGGACGAATCGCGTCACGCACCCAGTCGGGACGCCCGGCGAGGACTTCGCGACCGTTGACGAGGGCGCGGATGCCCTGACCGGGGGTGTTGGTGAGCGAGCTGACGGTCAGGTCGCTGGCGGCCCGCGCGGCGATGGCGCGGGCGATCGGATGCTCTGAGCCGGACTCGGCGGCGCCCGCGTAGCGCAACAGCTCCGCCTCGGTGGTGCCCTCCGGGTGGACGGCCGCGACGGCCATCTCGCCGGTCGTCACCGTGCCGGTCTTGTCGAGAACGATGACCTCGACGTTGCGCGCCCGTTCCAGCGCCTCGGCGCCGCGGATGACGATGCCGAGTTGGGCGCCGCGGCCGGTACCCACCAGCAGTGCGGTGGGGGTGGCCAGCCCGAGGGCGCACGGGCAGGCGATGATCAGCACCGCCACCCCGGCGGCGACGGCGAAGAACAGGCTCTCCCCCGCCAGCAGCCAGCCGCAGAAGGTGAGCACCGACAAGGTGATCACGGCCGGCACGAAGATCGCCGAGATCCGGTCCGCGAGCGCCTGCACCTGGGCCTTGCCGGTCTGCGCCTCCTCGACGAGCCGGGCGATGTGCGCGAGCTGGGTGTCCCTGCCCACGCGGGTGGCGCGCACCACGATGCGTCCGGTGGTGTTCAGGGTGGCGCCGATCACGGCGTCCCCCGCAACCACGTCGACCGGCACGGACTCGCCGGTGACCAGGGAGTTGTCGACCGCGGAGAAGCCCTCGACCACCTCGCCGTCGGTGGCGACCTTCTCCCCCGGCTTCACCACGAACGTGTCCCCGGCCTTGAGGAAGTCGATCGGGACCAGGCTCTCCCTGCCGTTCTTCAGCAGGGTGGCCTCGGTGGCACCGAGGTGGAGCAGGGCGCGGACGGCCTCACCCGCGGCGGCCTTCGAGCGGGCTTCGATGAAGCGGCCCAGCAGCAGGAACATGACGATGCCTGCGACCGCCTCGAAGTAGACGCTCGCCGCGCCGTGGCCGCGGATCAGGGTGAACTCGAACGGGTGGGTGTAGCCGAGCTGACCGGCAGGGGTGAAGAACAGCGCGTACAGCGACCAGAAGAACGCTGCGGTGGTGCCCAGGCTGATCAGGGTGTCCATCGTGGTCGCCCCGTGCCGGGCGTTGACGAACGCCGAGCGGTGGAACGGCCAGGCCGCCCACACGTACAGCGGGATGGACAGGGCAAGACTCACCCACTGCCAGCCGGGGAACTGCCAGGCCGGCACCATCGACAACGCGATCACCGGGATGCCGAACACCGCAGCCCACACCAGGCGCGTGCGCAAGGTGGCGGCGTGGTCGACCGGCTCGGACTCGTCGCTGTGCGGCGCGGCCCCGTAGCCGGTGTTCTCGACCACCTGGATCAGGTCGTCCACGGGGATCGCCGTCGGGAACAGCACCAAGGCCTTCTCGGTGGCGTAGTTGACCGACGCCTGCACCCCGTCCAGCTTGTTCAGCTTCTTCTCGATCCGGGCCGCGCACGAGGCGCAGGTCATCCCGGAGATGTCGAGTTCGACGGATTCCCGCTGCTGCGTGGTCATGGACGCTGGCTCAGGCGACGCTGTACTGCTCGCCGGCCTCGTAGACGGCCTCGACGATGCGGTCGAAGTCGACCGGGGACTCGGAGCTGACGTTGAGCTTCGCGTCCTCGAGGGTGAGTTCGACGCCGGTGACACCCGGCACGGCCGAGACCTCCTCCTTGATGGCGTGCACGCAGTGGTTGCAGGTCATCCCGGTGACGGTGTAGCTGGTGATCATGGGGCTTTCCTTTCGTTTGGTTCGGTTCTAGGAGCGGACGAGACGGGCGATCGCCGCCGAGGCTTCCCGGATCTTCTCCTCGGATTCCTCGCCACCGGCCCGCGCGGCGCGGACCACGCAGTGGCTGAGGTGCTCGTCGAGCATGGCCAGGGCAAGGGATTCGAGGGCCTTCGTCATGGCCGAGACCTGGGTGAGGATGTCGATGCAGTACTGCTCCTCCTCGACCATCCGCTGCAGGCCGCGGGCCTGGCCTTCGATGCGCTTCAGGCGGCGCAGGTACTCGGCCTTGTGGTCGAGGTAGCCATGACCCTGGTCGTGGGCACAGCCGGACTCGTGTGACAACTGTTCCTCGTGGTGCATGACAACCTCCATCAACCCTTGCCACGATACCCCCCAAGGGTATCTCGCACAAACGGGAGAGGGTGTGGAAACCGTGTGCATAACGGCCACATCCGGGATGCTATACACCCCCCTCAGCGTGGCGTGTCAAGTGGGCCGACAGGTCACAGAATTCGTGGCCGACTTCTTCGCGTCCACAAGTGTACGAAGGCGTATCACCTAGCCAGACCGGGAATGAGAGCGTTTCAGTCTTCGCATCCACAGCTACGACACCGCGTCGTACACAGGCGCCCCGGCGCGTTCCCGAACTTGTCCCCAAGTTGTCCACAGGGCCTGTGGAAACCGTCATTGAGACCGACTCCGGATGGGTCTAGGTTTGCGCGGGTCGGGATGCAGTGCCGAGGTCGCCGAAGCCCTCCGCCCGGCAGTGTCACAGGCCCGTCCTAGGGTTCATGACGAACCCCGGTCAGACGAGCCTTG
>PHEV01000083.1 GCA_002843035.1 Actinobacteria bacterium HGW-Actinobacteria-5
AGGCGGGTGAGGAGCGCCCGCCGGTCAGGCCGCTGGTCGCCGGGCATGCTCCTCACCTCCGTTCTCGTCTGTGGGTTGACGGTGCTCGTTCAGTGGCCGTGGTGCGCGGTGCGGGCCTGGCCATGGCCGTAGCGGTGCGGGTCGGCGTCGAAGGTTTCGGCGCAGCTGGTGGAGCAGAAGTAGAAGGTCGTTCCGTCGTGCTCGCGGGTGGCTGCAGCCTTGGCGGGGTCGACGCTCATGCCACAGACGGGATCGATGGCCTTGCTGGTCTTCTTCTTGCCGAACATTGGCGTTTCCTCTCGATGGTGTTGGGTGGGGTGGGGTGCTTCGGTTCCGCCGACCTCGACGACGGGCTGGACGGCGGCCAGCGGGATGTCGGGGATGGGGCGCGGGTTGAACCGGCGGAGCCGGTTGGCGTTGGTGACAACCGACAGTGACGACAGTGCCATGGCGCCGGCGGCGATCACCGGGCTGAGGGTGACCCCGAACGCCGGGTAGAGCACGCCGGCGGCGATCGGGATGCCGAGGGTGTTGTAGAGGAACGCGAACGCCAAGTTCTGCTTGATGTTGCGCATCGTCGCCCGCGACAGGTCGACCGCGGTCACGACCCCCGACAAGGCCCCGGAGATCAGCGTGATGTCGGAGGATTCGATGGCGACGTCGGTGCCGGTGCCGATCGCCGAGCCGACATCGGCCTGCGCCAGAGCGGGCGCGTCGTTAATGCCGTCCCCCACCATGCCGACCACTTTGCCTTCGGCCTGGAGGCGCCTGACCTCGGCGGCCTTGTGCTCGGGAAGGACCTCGGCCACGACCCGTCGGATACCGACCTGGGCGGCGATCGCGGCGGCCGTCGCCCGGTTGTCGCCGGTCATCATCACAACCTGGATGCCGCGCGCCTCCAGGGCGGCCACAGCCGCTGCCGAACCCTCCTTGAGGGTGTCGGCAACCCCGATCACGCCGGCGGGTCGGCCCCCGAAAGCAGCCAGCATCGGCGTCTTGCCCTGCCCGGCGAGCCAATCGTGGGCGGCCAGCAGAGGCTGGACGTCCACGCCGGCGGACTCCAGCAGCCGCCGGTTGCCGACCAGCACCTGCTCTCCGTCCACGGTGGCGCGGACACCCTGGCCGGTGACGGACTCGAACCCGGCCACGGCGGGCAGCCGGAGTCCCCGCTCGACGGCACCGGCGACGATCGCGGTCGCGAGCGGGTGTTCGGAGGTACGTTCGACGGCCGCCACGGTAGCCAGCAGCCGGGCCTCCGTCAGATCTCCGGCGGGCAGCACGTCGGTCAGGGCAGGCACACCCCTGGTGATGGTGCCGGTCTTGTCGAGGATCATCGCGTCGAGCTTGTGGGCGGTCTCCAGTGCCTCCGCCGAGCGGATCAGGATGCCGTGGGTGGCACCCTTGCCGGTGCCGACGGTGATCGACATCGGGGTTGCCAGGCCGAGGGCGCAGGGGCAGGCGATGATCAGCACCGATACCGCTGCGACCAGGGCGAACACGAACGTCGGCGGCGGTCCAAAGAGCATCCAGAAGGCGAACGTCCACACCGCGATCGCGATCACGGCGGGCACGAAGTAGCCGGACACCTTGTCGGCCAGCCGCTGGATTGGCGCCTTCGACCCCTGCGCTTCGCGGACCAGCTTGATGATCTGGGCCAGCATGGTGTCCGCGCCGACCTTCGTCGCGACGTAGCGCAGCGAGCCGGTGGTGTT
The DNA here is from genome assembly GCA_002843035.1 of Actinobacteria bacterium HGW-Actinobacteria-5. Lineage (GTDB taxonomy): Bacteria > Actinomycetota > Actinomycetes > Propionibacteriales > Propionibacteriaceae > Propionicimonas. The sequence goes on from PHEV01000083.1 coordinate 1,713, forward strand.
GATCGTGGCGCCGATCACGGCGTCCCCGACCGTCTTGGTGACCGGCATCGACTCTCCGGTCACCATCGCCTCATCGATCGTGGACGCGCCGGAGACAACCTCACCGTCAACGGGCAGCTTCTCGCCCGGCCGGATGACCACGACGTCACCGACGAGGACGTCCTCGACACTCACCTCGAGTTCCTGGCCGCCGCGTTCGATGCGGGCGGTGCGAGGCTGCAGGCCGATCAGTTTGCGAATCGCTTCGCCGGTGCCGGCCTTCGCCTTGGTTTCGAGGAGTCGTCCGAGCAGGATCAGGGTGACGATCACGCCGACCGCCTCGAAGTAGACCTGGCGCAGTTCGTCGGGCAGCAGCCCCGGCATCGCCGTGACGAGAACGCTGTAGCCGAACGCGGCGACCGTGCCGAGAGTGATCAGCGAGTTCATGTCGGCGTTGCGGTGGGACAGGGCACGCCAGCCGACGCGATGGATCGGCCACCCGGTGTAGAACATCACCGGCGTGATCAGGGCCAACTGCAGCCACGGGTTCATCAGGAACTCGGGCACCCACGTGACCCGGAACAACTCAGACGCCATCACCGCGAACAGCACCGGAGCGGTCAACGCCGCACCGATCACCAGTCGGCGCACCAGATCCCGGATCTCGGCGGCGCGCTCCGCATCCTCCTCAGAGGCATCGGGGGCAGCGCCCTGTGCGGGCGCGCTCGGCACAGCGGTGTGCTCGTGGCCGACAGCCTGCGCCGTCTGGCCGGCTACGCCGCGATCACCGCTGACCCGGATCACTCCGGACACCATGTTCATGCCGCACGCGAACCGGAACTCGCCCGCCTCGGCCGGAGTGAACTCGACAGCGGTCGTGCGGAACGCCGGCAGGGATGCGTTCACCTTGAAGTCGGGCATCACCACCCGGGAGGTGCACTCACCTCCCTCACGCCGGTCGAACAGGATCCGCACCGGGACCCCGGGTCGCACGCCCTCGATCAGATCGGGGCTGTAGCCGCCATCCACGGTGACCCGGACAACCTGGACGCCGTCCTCCAGTTCAACCCGGCCGGCCTTCCTCGGGCCGAAGAAGAACCATCCCAACAACCCGGTCAACACCACCGCGACGCTGATCACCAACCAGCCCATCGCACTTCACCATCCTCTGTACCGCGAGCCTCATACCCCATGGGGGTATCTTCTGTCTGAAACCGTACGCTCCCAATCACCGGTATGGCGGTGAGGTTCGGTCAAGATCGGATCAAGATCTCCACTGGCCGTTGCAGCGATCTGTTTCGGCTCAGAACCTCCGTCGCGGCCCGAGCAGATCAGCTCGACGGTCTGCACGGCGCGACGTCAACGAGCCCGCCGGATAAGTCCGGGCCGGGGCCCAGGTCCCAGTCGGGGACGCGGTTCTAGTACTGGAGGCTGGTCATCATGCCGACTTCGGCGTGGTAGATGTTGTGGCAGTGGTAGGCCCACTTGCCGGGGTTGTCGGCCTGGAGGTCTGCGGTAAGGGTCTGCATCGGCAGCACCAGCACCGTGTCCTTCCGGAGGCCGCCGTTCTGGGGGAGAGACCAGGTGTGGCCGTGGATGTGCATGGGGTGGGCCATCATCGTCATGTTGGTCATTTGCAGCCGCACCCGGGCACCGTTGGTGGTGCGGATCGGGGTGTCGGAACCGAACACGGTGCCGTTCATCCCCCAGGCGTAGGGCTGCATCTGACCGTTCAGGGTGACCTGCTCGACCTGGTCGGGCTGCCTGTCGGGCAGGCGGGCCGAGTCGGCAGGCATGAGTGTGGTCAGCAGTAGCGGGTCGGCGTCCAGCTCGGCGGGACGCACGGTCGCTGCCGGCGCGGCCCCGGAGCCGGTCCGGACCAAAGCCAGGCCCTGTCCGCTCTTGCCCTCGGCTGCTGCGACCAGGGGGAACACGCCATCCCGCAGGGTGACCAGGACATCGACCCGCTCGCCCTGGGCCAGGTACAGCGCTCGAGTCTCGGCCGGCTGGACCGGGAAGCCGTCGGTGTGGGTGACGGTCATCACGTGCCCGCCGAGTGCCACTCGGAACAGTGTGTCGGCGGCGGCGTTGATGATTCGGATCCGGGCCTTCTGGCCGGGCTTGGCGGTGAGGGTTCGGGGTGACTTCGGGATGCGTCCGTTGATCAGGTAGTACGGGTAACGGATGTCCCCGACGTCACCCAGCGGGGAGGAGCCCATGCCACCCATCCCGCCCATGTCGTGGTTCATGCCGTTGCTGACCGTGCCGTTCTGGGCCTTGAACTCGGCGAGGATGTCGTCTGGGCTCTTGCCGACTCCATCGGTCCAGTCGTCGAGCACCAGCACCCATTCGGCGTCGTAGCCGCCCGGCTCGGCCGGGTCCTCGATGATCAGCGGCGCGTACAGGCCGCGGTCGATCTGCACACCACTGTGCGGATGGAAGAAGTAGGTACCGGGATCGGGTGCCCGGAAGGTGTAGCTGAAGCTGTCACCGGCCGCGATCGGGTTCTGGGTCAGGCCAGGCACACCGTCGGCCGCGTTGTGCAACCTGATCCCGTGCCAGTGGATGCTGGTGTCGACCGGCAGGGCGTTCTCCACGCGGATCGCCAGCACGTCGCCGGCCTTCGCGCGCAACTCCTTGCCGGGCAGGACACCGTTGTACAGCCAGGTGGACGCGGTCACTCCACCCAGGTCGACCTGATCCACGCCGACCCGCAGCGTTGCCTCCACCGAAGGCTTCCCCAGGCTGGGCGTGGGCGCGGCCGACACCGGTGCACGGGTAGCTGCGCCGCCACCCGTTGACGAGCAGGCCGCCAGTAGGCCCGCGCCGGCCAGTCCCATGCCGCCTACAATCAGCTGTCGACGGGTGAAGCTGCTGTTCAAAGGTCGCTCCTCAACACTTCGGTAACCGGACTGCCAGCATGCGCACCGACTGGCGGGACTTCGGCATGGGTTTCATGAAGTTTCGGTCAAGATCTCGCTGAGCCTCGGGAGCTGGAGCGTGAGCACCGCTCCCCTGCCCGGCCCCTCACTCGCCGCAGTCAGGTGTCCGCCGTGGGCTTCGGCGATAGCCCGACTGATGGCCAGGCCCACCCCGGTGCCGCCGCGCTCCCTGTCCCTGGCGGTGTCGGCCCGGTAGAACCGCTCGAAGATGTGCGGCAGGTGCCTTGCGGAGATGCCGTCTCCGTCGTCAGCTACCTGAACCTCCACCCAGCCGTCCCGCGACCCCACCAGGAGTTCGACGTGCCCGCCCGGGGCCGTGTGCTGCAACGCGTTGGACAGCAGGTTGCCCAGCACCTGCCCGATCCGGGCCGCGTCGGCCTCAACCGTCAGGTTCGGACCGGCAGGATCCGAGGAGATGTCCAGCCTGACCTGCTTGCGGTCGTAGCCATCCCGGGCAGCGCGGATTGCGCGCTGCGCGAGTTCCGGGACGCTCGTCGGCTGAAGGTCCATCGCAAGACGGCCTTCCTCGGCGGCCGAGACCTGTCCGATGTCCTCGGCCAGCCGGGAGATCCGCTGTATCTGGTCGGTGAGGATGCGCCACGCCTCGGGGCCCGGGTCGATCGCGCCGTCCTCGAGGCTCTCGACGCAGATCTCCATGCTGGCCAGGGGGGTGCGGATCTCGTGGGCCAAGTCGGTGAGCAGCCGGCGTCGCGTCGCCTCGACACCGCCGAGTTTCTCCGCCATGGTGTTGAAGCTGTTGGCGAGGGTGTCCAGCTCCCGGGAGTCAGCGTCCTGTACCCGCAGGTTGTAGTCGCCCTGGGAGATGCGGACGGCGGCATCGCCCAGCCGGTCCAACGACCGCCGCAGCCGTCGTGCAACGAGGACACTGACGATCAGGGTCCCGGCGAAGGCGATCAGCAGGCCGATCGTGAGCGACAGCAGGCCCGCGGTGCGGAACGCCTCAGCCGAATGCGCGAGCACCTCTGGGTTGGCCTGGCCGGCCTGGTGCATGTGCGCCTCAAACAGGGACGGTCCGGCGAGGGCGGCGACGATCACCATGGTGAGCGCCATCGCTGTGGACACGGCGATCTGGGAGATCAACAGCCGGGTGGTGAGACTCCCGGGTGCTGGCTGGCTCACTGTGCCGGCCCCATCCGGTAGCCCACGCCGCGCACGGTCTCGACGAAGGATGCTGCCGACACCTCGCCCAGCTTGCGGCGGAGATGGGCGACATGCACATCGACGAGGTGCTCATCGCCCACCCAGTCCTCGGTCCACACGCGGTCGATCAGCTGGCGGCGTGAGAACACCAGACTGGGCCTCGACGACAAGACTGCCAACAGGTCGAACTCGGTCCTGGTCAGGTCAACCTCGGCTCCACTGACCAGAATCCGCCGACCCAACGGGTCGACGGTGAGCTGGCCGACGGACCACTCATCGTTCTCGCCACCACGTTCGGCGCGAGGACGTCTGAGCAGCGCCTTCACCCTCGCCACCAATTCTCGAATGCTGAAGGGCTTGGTCATGTAATCGTCAGCCCCCGAGGACAGGCCGATCAGCTTGTCGATCTCCTCGTTGCGGGCGGTGAGCATCAGGATGTAGCAGTCCGAGTGGCGCCGGATCTCGTGGCACACCTCGAGCCCATCCTTCCCGGGCAGCCCGAGATCCAGGATGACCACGTCGGGTCGGTCCGCCGACAGTGCCCGTGCCACCGCCGCCTCCCCGTCGTGCACGATCGTGGTCCGGAACCCCGCCTGTCCGAGGTAGTTGCCGATCATGCCGGCGAGCACGGTTTCGTCGTCGACGACGAGGATGTGCGGGCCGGGCGAAGTCGCGCGCTGGGTCATGCGGGCCATCTTGCCCGCAGGCCCCCCATCGCCCGAGTCGACGGTGCGGATCAATACCGTTTCTTCACGATTCCTTCGGCGTATCTCCGCACTCCTCGATCAGGCTGGTAACAGCTGGCGACTTGCCCAGGAGGTGGCGATGATGGGATTCGGGATGATGGGCCCGACGAGTTGGGTCGTCGGCGCGCTCGCAATGGTCGTGATCTGGGGCGGGGTCTGGTGGGCTTTGTCCACCTTCGTCTTCCGCTGGCCGCCCAGGGAGCACGCTCCCGCACCGAGATCCTCGGCATCGACCACCCCAGCGACCTGGGACCAGCCGGACTTCAGTGTCGGCAATGCCCGAACTCTGGACGCCACCGGACAGAACGCGATGCTTCAGCCGCCGACATCCGGAGCCCTCCCATTCAGCCACCCAGAAACAGGAAGCGACTACCGATGAGCCTTGACCGTGCCCTCCCGCCGCCCACTGCGATCACCTTGGTGACCGCACCGGGCTGCCACTTCTGCGAGGACGCCCACAAGACACTCACCGAGCTGACTCATCGCGACCCCTCACTGGCTCTGCAGCTGGTCGAGGCGGCGACACCGCTCGGCACCGCACTGATCAGTGAGCACCGGCCCGCAATGAACCCTCTCGTGCTCGTCGATGGGCGCTACTTCTCCGCCGGCCGACTCCCCCGTCGCAAGCTGGAAGCACTGCTCGCGCGGCGCGAGTCGGTCGCTGCAGGAGGCGTCCGCAATGGGTGACCTGCTCACAACCGGGGGAATCCTCGCGGCCTTCTTCGCCGGCGGGGTCGCGCTCTTCGCCCCGTGCTGCATCGTGTTCCTCGCACCGAGCTACTTGGCCGGCGCGGTGAAGAACCGCCGCTGGCGGCTGCTGCCCCTCACCTTTCTCTTCGCGGCCGGTCTCGCCGTCGTGCTCGTGCCGATCACCGTCGGCGTCAGCCTGATCGCGGCAGCCATTGCCAAGTACCACTCGGTGCTCTACTGGGCCGGCGGCATCCTGATGCTCGTGCTGGCCGGCTTCACACTGTTCGGGCGCATGTGGAGCCTCCCGAACTTCCTCCGTGCGCCTGATACCGCCCGTGGTGACGGTGCCAGCTTCTTCGCCCTCGGCGTCTTCAGCGGCATCGCATCCAGTTGTTGCGCGCCGGTCCTGGTTGGCGTGATGACCCTTTCCGCGCTCGCCGGCAACCCCGCCGGGGGCGTCGCCCTCGGCCTGGCGTACGTGTTCGGGATGGTCTTCCCGCTGTTCGTCATGGCCCTGGTCTGGGACGCAACCGGGCTGCGCAACAAGCCACTGGTTGCCAAGCCCGTCCGGCTCCGTCTGGGCCGGTGGACGCTGGCCACCAACACCGTGAATCTCGCCGTCGCGATCGGCTTCGCCATCATGGGCGTCTTCATCATCTACCTGGCCAATACCGGCCAGATGACCAGCGGTCCCGACGTGCAGGTAGCCATCGGTCGTCGCCTCGCCACCTGGTTCGCCCAGATCGAGACCTGGCTCCAGCCCGTGCCCGAACCGATCCTCGGCGTCGGTCTCCTGCTCGTCGCGGGGGTCTTCGTCTGGGGCACCCTCGTCGGGCGTCGGCGGGTGCGCCGGCCGGCCGACAACGCGTCGACCGAGCCGGATGAGGCCCCTTCGCTGTCGCGGCCGTCCGACACTGAGCCCGTGAACCACTGAAACCAACTTCGCGAACAAGGAACCAACAACCATGAGCAACACCAACGCACGCCAAGAGCTGCACGCCCGCCAGCGCGCCGCCGCCACCGCCGAGAAGCGGAAGCGAACCTGGCGCCGCTGGCTCGGCTGGTCCGCTGCCGTCGCAGTGGTAGCGATCATCGCCGGCATGCTGATCACCTCCCAGACCACCACGGCCACGACCAGCAAGGCCGCACCGGACTTCACCATGGCGACGACCAGCGGCACCTCGGTGACCTTGTCCAAACTGCGCGGGAAGCCTGTTCTGCTCTACTTCAGCGAGGGCGCTGGCTGCGGCGCGTGCCTCATGCAGATGTCTTCCATTGAAAAGGACAAGGCCGCCTTCGATGCCCTCGGGATCACGGTGCTCCCGATCGTCATGAACTCCAAGGCCGACATCACGGCCGACATGAGTCGCTACGGCGTGACCACCCCATTCCTCCTCGACGACGGTAAGGCATCCACGGCATATGGAACGATCGGCAAGGGAATGCACGCCGAACTCCCCGGACACAGCTTCGTCCTCGTCGACGCCCAAGGCGTCCAGCGCTGGTATGGCGAATACCCATCGATGTGGCTTGAGCCAACCGAACTCATCGCTGAGATCAAGGCGCGGTTGGGACAGTAGGCGGGCCGTGGACGCACCGTTCGGGCGGTCGCGCCGCCGGCTCGCAGCCATCTTCGTGAGATTCCTCGGCGCAATCGGGAGCGTCGCCGCCGGGGCCATCCTGGTGGGTCGGGGAACCCCACCGGGACTCGCCGTGCTCACGGTGATAGGCGTCGGTGCTGCGCTCGTGCTACTCCACAGGTCGACCCTTCGGCGCCGTCCGCATCGCCAAAGGACGCCTGTCGGCGGGTGCCACCAGATCGCCGTCCTCGTCCTCGAGCAACACGACGAGGCAGTCGATGCGGTGGGGTTGAGACCCGATCCTGAGTTTGTATATCGCCTGTGACTACCCTCTATGAGAACCAGCTGATAGACTCTTAGGTAGGAACTTCAGCTTTTCGGAGGGGTCTTGCGCAAGATGAGCCGTCGGGTGGGCGCTCCACCCCGCTACGCCTACCAGGACGAAACTGTTCATCCCGTTCTCGCTCGGCCGCAGCCTCGTCTGGGTCGAGTTTGGACAGCGCTGAGCCCCGCACTGGTGGGCGCAACCGCCGCCGTGACCCTTCTCGGATCCGTGGCGATCGTCCCCTCCTTCGCCGCCAACTCACTGGCGATTCCGGTCAACGCGACGACCGTCGCCGACGGGACGGACCCCGAAGCCACTATCGCTAACCTTGCCGGCCAGCGGCGCCAGGCACTCGTAGACGCCGATCGCGCTATCGAAACCCAACGGGAGGCTGCCCTACTCACCGCCCATCACAAGGGCCTGCTCACTCAGACGTCCCTGATCAGGGCAGAGAACACACGCCTGCGCAATCTCAGCACATTCCTGTGGCCCACCGAAGGTGACGTATCCTCAGGATTTGGTTATCGCATCCATCCCATCCTGAAGATTCGAAAGTTGCACAATGGTGCCGATATCGGTGGCGCCTGTAACAACCCGATCTATGCTGCACAATCCGGCATCGTGGTCAAGACCGGAACCGGCTACAGCGGGGGCTCCGGCAACAACGTCCGCATCGACCACGGCACGATCGAGGGACGCAACATCCAGACCGCCTACCTCCACATGACCCGGTTCGTTGTCAAGGTCGGCCAGCGTGTCGACAAGGGCGACCTCGTCGGCTACGTGGGCAGCACCGGGCTGTCCACCGCCTGCCACCTGCACCTGTCGCTCTACAAGGACGGGGTGGGCAGCGACCCGCTCGAGTACGTCAAGAAGTAGCCGCTCGTCGATCCTGGGGTGATGAAGTCGAGGCGTGGGCATCGGGAACGAGGTCAACGCAGGTCGCGCCGGGTTCACCCCGTGGACGTTCAGCTCCGAACCAGGGGTGCGATCGCCTGGGACGCCTCCCTGACCCTTGGTGTCGTGTACCTCGCCTCCTTGTGAGCGGCCTCCGCCAGATAGTGGCGGAGGTGGTCGTCAGCAGGCTCAACGCCATCGACTGCAGCGCCGCGGTGGTGGCGGCCACCTGGGTCAGTCGATGCAGTAGGCGTCCTGTTCCACCATTCGAGCCAGGCCACCTATATCTGGCCCTCGATCCGGTGCAGGCGAGTGATGAGTGCAACCCGCTCGAGGTCGGTTGTCACAGCAGGCCCCTCCTGTCGTCCGTGCGCTCCTAGTGAGTGCGGCTGGCCGGGGCGTGGCCGTATCGGTGGGGGTCGGCGTCGAACGTTGCCGCGCACCCGCTCGAGCAGAAGCGGAAGGTCTGGCCGCCATGTTCGCGGGTCGCGGCGGGGCGGGCCGGGTCAAATGCCATCCCGGAGACCGGGTCGATCGCCTTGGGCGATCTTCGTCCTGCCGAAGCCTCTTGTTTCCTCCCGGTGCGGTTGGTGAACGGTGGGTTCGGACTCGTCCCTGACGTTGACCATGGGGACCACGGTGGTCGAAGTGGGCACGGGGATCGGGCGTGGCTGGAAGCGACGAAGTCGGTTGGAGTTGGCCACCACCGACAGCGACGACATCGCCATCGCCGCGGCCGCGACCATCGGGCCCGGCGTTATCCCGAACGCGGGATAGAGGGCACCGGCGGCAATCGGGATACCCAGGCTGTTGTACAGGAAGGCGAACACCAGGTTCTGCCGGATGTTGCGCATGGTGGCGCGGGACAGGTCAACGGCCGTGACCACTCCGGACAGCGACCCGGCGATGAGCATGGTGTCCGAAGACTCGATCGCCACATCGGTGCCCCTGCAGATGGCTGAGCCGACATCGGCCTGGGCGAGCGCGGGCGCATCGTTGATGCCGTCCCCGACCATCCCGACGATTTTGCCTTCGGCCTGGAGCCGCTGGACCTCGGCCGCCTTGTGTTCGGGGAGGACTTCGGCGATCACCCGAGCGATGCCGACCTGGCTGGCGATGGCAGCCGCCGTCCTGCGGTTGTCGCCGGTCATCATGACGACTTCGATCCCTCTGGCCTGCAGCGCCTGAACGGCCGCGGCGGCCCCCTCCTTGATCGTGTCGGCTACGCCGACCACACCGGCTGGGTGTGCATCGATGGCGACCAGGATGGGGGTCTTGCCCTGTCCGGCCAACCAGTCGTGGCCGGCCATCAGCGCCGCTGGATCGATGCCGGCCGCCTCGAGCAGGCGGCGGTTGCCGACACGGAGGATCTGGCCGTCGATGACGGCCTGCACACCCTGCCCGGTGATTGACATGAACCCCGCCAGCTCGGGCAGGCTCACTCCGCGATCGGCGGCGCCGCGGACGATCGCAGTCGCCAGCGGGTGTTCGGAGGCCTTCTCCGCTGCCGCGACCAGACCGAGAAGTTGGTCCCCTCCGATGCCGCCCGTCGGCAGGACGTCGGTGAGCGCCGGCATCCCCTTGGTGATGGTCCCGGTCTTGTCCAGGATCACCGCATCGAGTTTGTGTGCTCTCTCCAGCGCTTCGGCCGAGCGGATCAGGATGCCGTGCGTGGCACCCTTGCCGGTGCCAACGGTGATCGACATCGGGGTTGCCAGGCCGAGGGCGCACGGGCAGGCGATGATCAGCACCGATACCGCCGCGACGAGGGCGAAGATGAACACGGGCGGGGGGCCGAACACCAACCAGGCCACGGAGGCCCACACCGCGATCACCATGATCACGGGCACGAAGTAGCTGGACACCCTGTCGGCCAGCCGCTGGATCGGGGCCTTGGATCCTTGCGCCTCCCGAACCAGCTTGATGATCTCGGCCAGCATCGTGTCGGCACCAACCTTCGTGGCCCGGTAGCGCAAGGTGCCGGTGGTGATGATCGCGGCCCCGATCACGGCGTCCCCCGGTGCCTTGGCGACCGGCAAGGACTCGCCCGTGATCATCGACTCGTCGACGCTCGCGGAACCGGCGACCACCTCACCGTCCACGGGGAGCCTCTCCCCCGGCCGAATGACTACCTCGTCACCGACGATGACCTCGTCGACTGCTACGTCAAGCACCTGACCGCCACGAACGATTCGCGCGGTCCGGGGCTGCAGCCCGATCAGCTGGCGAATCGCGTCGCCCGTTCCCGCCTTCGCCCTGGTCTCCAGGAGTCGGCCGAGCAGGATCAGGGTGATGATCACGCCGACGGCTTCGTAGTAGACCTCGCGCAACTCCGGCGGGAGGAAACTGGGGAAGAACGTCACCAGCAGGCTGTAGCCGAAGGCGGCCGTTGCGCCGACTGTGATCAGGGAGTCCCTGTCCGCGTTGCGATGGGCCAGCGCCCGCCAGCCCGTCCGGTGGATGGGCCAGCCGGCGTAGAACATGACCGGAGCCACCAGCAGCAACTGGAGCAACGGACTCATCAGGAATGCGGGAACCCAGGCCACTTTGAACAGCTCGGTGGCCATCACCGCGAACAACACCGGAGCGGTCAGGACCGCGCCCACGATCACTCGGTGGGACAGGTCACGGATCTCCGCCGACCGCTCGGCTTCTTCCTCGTCGGCCGTGGCGAGAGCCGCCGCTGTCGCGGGCTCGGCGTGGCGTCCGTCGGCCTCGGGGAAGGCCCCGCCGGATGTCGCGAGTTGTCTCGGCGCCTCGCCCTGGACCCGGAGGAGGCCCGAGACCATGTTCCTTCCGCACCCGAAGCGGTACTCCCCCGCGCTGGTCGGGGTGAACTCGACAGCTGTCGTTCGGAACGCCGGCAGTGCCGCGTTCACCCCAAAATCCGGCACGACCACGCGGGAAGTGCACTCCCCGCCCTCCCTACGATCGAACAGTAGTCGCAGCGGAACGCCCGGACGGACGCCCTCGATGAGGTCGGGGCTGTAGCCGCCGTCCACGACGATGCGCACGACCTGGACCCCGTTCTCAAGCTGCACGCGCCCGGCCCTTTCGGACCCGAAGAAGTACCAACCGAGCAGCCCGGTGATCCCGACCGCCACTGCCACCACAAGCCAGACCACGTCGCTCTCTCCACCTGCGCGTATACGGGGTGCGGGTATCCCAACTCGGCAACGCTATGTCCCCAAAACACCGGTCAACAGGCGCGTCCGGTCAAGAATCGGTCAAGATCGCGAACGCGTCCCGGACGCCGGCCACGGCACGATCAGGGGCGTTTTCCCCAGACGGGTCCGGTCGAGATGGGACACGGGCTCGACGTCGATGGGCACGTCGGGGCTCACGCCTGCGTGGCAGAGTCCGGCCAGCACGGCGCTCCTGATTCGGGGAAGGTCGAGGTGATGGTCCGGATCGACAACTCGCACCATGAGGCCGCTGCCGGGCAGCTGGCGGACCTGCCAGCCGTGAACGGCCAGGGGGCCCACAGCGTCGTGGAAAACGTTGGGACCTACGACAACGGCGCCGCCGGCTTGCGCGGCCACTCGGAGGCTGGACTCGGTCCTGCCGATCACTGCTTCGAGCACCCGATAGGGCGAGCCGCACGGGCATGCCCTGGTCGCCAACCGGACGGAGTCGTCGAGCTCGTACCGGATCAGCGGCAAGGTGCGGGAGAACAGGACGGTGACCAGCAGCCGGTCGGCGACCTGGCCGTCCGCCACCGCACGGTAGGCAGCGTCGACGGGCTCGACCAGCACGAAGTCCTCGTACAGGTGCAGCGAACCCATCGGACACATCGAGGCGATTGTGGCTGTTTCGGTGGCGGCGTAGGTGTTGAGGACGTCCACTCCCCACGCGTGGACCGCCATTCGTTGTGCTGCGGGGAGGAGTTCCTCCGAGGCGGTGATCACCTTCTCGGGAGCAACTCTCAGGCTGCCCGCAAGTTGCGCCTCGGCCAGCGGGGCGAGCATCGACGCATAGCAGACCAGGAGCCTGGGACGGAACCGGTTGAGCTGGTTCACGATCTGCTCCAGAGGGTCGGTTGCGTTGACCCTCAACGTGGGCACCAACCTGCTGCGAATCGAAGCCCCGACCACGGCGGACTGGTGGGTCGGGTTCCGGGTCGACACGATGGCCGTCGACAGCGGGTGCCCGAGACCCACCCTGACGCCGGCCCAGTCGTTGACCCTGGCGTAGGAGGCAAGAATGGAGATCCACTCGCGGCGGTCCCAGACGAAGACTCCCCGCTCGCCGGTCGATCCACCAGTTGCGGCCATCCACCACCGACCCCGCCAGGGCAGTGACGGGTCAGTACCGTCCGACTCACGCTCCGCGAGGTTCCGTTCGACCATCTCGCGCCTCAAGGACGGCGCGGTGACCAACTCGTCCCAGAACTCCATCAGGGTGGACTTCGTCATGGGCGGCAGTTCCTTCAACGGCGCAGCGTCGAGGTGACGGTGATAGTCAGCGAGGAACCGGGATCGCTGCATCGCATGTTGGCGCAACTGCTGCAGCCGGACGGACTGGAAGCGCATGAGGTCGGAGCGGCTCCAGCGCAACCGCCCCTGCTGACCGGTTCGTCTCAGCAGCAGATCAGGGAGCAGAAGGTTCATCAGGCAGAGGCCTCCCACCCGAACTCGGGCGGATCAACCGATTCCCGGACCATCGGCCCGGTTGAGACCACGCGAAAGCCGGCCCGCAGGATCGCCGCCCTCACGTCGGCGGGATCCGCACTGCCCGCGGCAGGGATCGTGATCAGCGAAACCCCGAAGGGCACCAGCCGGACACCCACTTGCTCGACCTCAGGCAGGCTGCGGATCTCGTCGAGGGCGACCCCTACGCACTTCGAGCAGGTGAGCCCCCGGACGCGGAAGGCGACACTCTTCGAGCGTTGCGGTGACTTGGCAGCCTCTGGCATGACTCCATCGTTCGCCTGCGGAAGTCAACAAGTGGTGTCGAGCCGGTCAAGATCGAGAAAGGGCGGACCTCCGGCTGGTGAGCCGCGCGGACCGCGGTGAACCCGCCGACCAGCACACCAGTCCGATCGATTTGGAGGCGCTGCACGTGGACGCGTAGGGTTTCGCGTATGCAGCTGGCCACGAACGTCCACGCTCGCGTCACCCGGTTCTCCCGGCCCGCGATGTGTCTGTGTTGCGTCGTGACGCGCGCCTGTATCTGACCTGCGCGAGCCCTGATTCGGACCTGAGCGAATAGCGCTCGGGCCCTACCCGGCCGCCCGGACGCAGCACAATCCCCACGCCCCGAGGCGTCGCTC
>PHEV01000268.1 GCA_002843035.1 Actinobacteria bacterium HGW-Actinobacteria-5
GGCCCTACCCGGGACGGCCCACCCACTGGCCGCGCCGCCGCGCCGGCCGCCGAAACCGCACCAGGAAGGACAACCGGTCATGAGCGACCAGCCCGCAGTCCTGCGAATCACCGAACCCGGCGAGGTCGCCCAGGTCGTGCCGCACCTGCTCGGGTTCCAACCCGAGGAATCACTGGTGATCCTCGTCCTCGAACAAGGCCGTATCCAGGTCACCGCCCGCATCGACATCGACGCCGCCCAGCCACCCGAGCAGGCCGAGCACCTGCTCGACCGGATCTGGGCCCGGTTCCCCGACGCCGACGCGCTCGCCATCGCCTACACCAACCAACCCCGCACCGGCTGGGACCTGCTGCGCCGCTGCCAGACCCACCTCGGTCCGCGCACCGACACCAGCCTGATGCTGGTCAGCGGCGAGACGTGGCGCACCCCCGACGGCCAGACCGGAACCGTCGACCGCTACGGCCCACTCGCCGCCGAAGCCACCCTCCAAGGACTCCCCGTCCTACCCAGCCGGACAGAACTCGACGCCCGATTCGCCAGCGCCACCATCACCGACGACCTCCTCGCCCAGGTCGAACCAGCCCTGGCCAGCCTGCCCGCCCACGACGACAACCCCGCCCTCATCAGCCTCGCCGCCGACCTGATCAACCAACACCTGCCCACACCCAACCCCGGCCGCACCACCAGCCGGATCGACACCCCGGCCGCGCTCCAGCTCGCCGTCGTCACCCAGAACCCGGCCGTCCGCGACCTCGCCCTGCTGTCCATGACCGCCAACAACGCCGAACAACACCTGCGGCTGTGGCGCGACGTCGTCAACCAGACCCCCAACGTGATCGCCGAAGCACCCCTGTTCCTGGCCGGCATGGCCGCCTGGCTCACCGGCGACGGAGCCAGCGCCGTCGTCGCCCTCGAACGCAGCCAAGCCTCCGCCCGTTCCGACCGCCAGGTGTCCGGGCTCCTCGACGCCCTCATCGACCAAGTCGTCCCACCCTCGGCGTGGCCCGACATGCGCGACCAGATCCTCCACCACGCCGAACCGAAGGTCCGCGACACCCTCACCCGGGACACCCACCAGCCGCCCCTGTGGGAGACCGTCGAGCGGCCCGACGTGCGCCGACCACCCAACCCGACCAGCCGCGGACGCAAACCACCCGCCCCCGGCATCGCGATCTGAACACCGACCATGCGCACCAGATTCGACCCCGCCTCCACCGGCTGGCGGATCGGCACCGCCGCAGAACCCCGCGCCGGACAACTGTGGTGCCCCTGGGACCGCACCGCCGGCGTCATCGGACCCCAAGGCTCCGGCAAGACGCTCGACGTCCTCACCCCCGCGCTCCTGTCCGCACCCGGCGCCGCCCTGGTCACCCTCACCAAGACCGACGACCTGCTCCTCAGCCTCACCGCCCGCCAAGACCACGAACGTCCCGTCGCCGTCCTCGACCCCTTCGGGCTCGCCGAAGGGCTACCCGAACTCATCTGGGACCCCATCCGCGGCTGCACCGACCCGATCACCGCCGAACGCCGCGCCAAAGCATTCGCTGCCGGCACCATCCACGCCACCACCACCGGAGACTCCGGCGACGCCTCAGCCCGCTTCTATGCCGCCGAAGCCGCCAAAGTGCTGATGGCCTACCTCCACGCCGCCGCCCTCACCGGAGCCACCCTCGACACCGTCCTCCGCTGGGTCGCCAACCCCACCGGGTCACCCGAACCCGCCGAAATCCTGCTCAGCCACCCCCACGCCGCACCCTTCTGGCACGGCCTCCTCCAAGGCGCCATCACCGGCGACGAACGCACCACCGGCAACACCATCACCACCGCCCAACAAGCCATGAGCCTGTTCTTCCAACCCGACACCCG
>PHEV01000269.1 GCA_002843035.1 Actinobacteria bacterium HGW-Actinobacteria-5
TGGTGCGGATCGAGCAGCGCGGGCTGGTGGACGTGGAGAAGGTCCCCTCGGAGAAGGGGCCGCCACGCAAGGTGTACACGCTCAACGAACGGGGTCGGCGCGACCTCGCCGAGTTCTGGACGACATGGAGCTTCCTCGCCGAGCGGCTGGGGCGGCTCAGGGACGGAGACTGACATGGCTGCCAAGTGGATAGAGCTGGTTACCGGATCGCTCGAGGAGAAGCGGCGGTACCGGGAGTACAAGGCCCGGCTCGAGGCCCTGCCGGGGCCCTGGGCGAGCTCGGCGAAGGCGTTCCAGCGGTACTTCATGTACTACGCGGGCGTCGTCGACGGAGCGACGACGATGCAGATGATGAGTGACTTCACCGACCTCTGGGAGCGCGCCGCCACGGACGGCACGCCGCTACGGGAGGTCATCGGGGACGACCCGGTGGAGTTCGCCGAGACGTTCGCGCAGGCCTACACCGGCAAGCACTGGATCGACAAGGAGCGCGCCCGCCTGATCCGGACGATCGAGGACGCCGAGCGGGGTGAGCGGGCGTGACCGCAGCGATTCAGGTGCGTGGCCTGACCAAGGCCTACGGCGACCTCGAGGTGCTGCGGGGCGTGGACCTCGAGGTCGCGCGGGGCAGCATCGTGGCGCTGCTCGGTGCGAACGGCGCGGGCAAGACGACGCTGGTGAAGATCCTCGCCACCCTGCTCAGGGCGGACGACGGCAGCTCCGCGGTGAACGGCTTCGACGTCGCCTCCCGGGCGGCGGACGTCCGGGCATCCATCAGCCTCACCGGGCAGTTCGCCGCCGTGGACGAGGTGCTCACCGGACGCGAGAACCTCGTCCTCGTCGCCCGGCTGCGGCACCTGAGCGATGTCGGGGCGATCGCGGACGGGCTGCTGGAGCGGTTCGGGCTGGCCGACGCCGCCGACCGGGCGGTGTCGGGCTACTCCGGTGGCATGCGCCGCCGGCTCGACATCGCGATGAGTCTCGTCGGCGAGCCGCCAGTGATCTTCCTCGACGAGCCGACCACGGGGCTCGACCCGCGCGCGCGGATCGACGTCTGGCGGGACATCCGGCAACTCGCCGAGCAGGGCACCACCGTGCTGCTCACCACCCAGTACCTGGACGAGGCCGAGCAGCTCGCCGACCGGATCGCGATCCTGCACGACGGCCGGATCATCGTGGACGGCACGCTCGCAGAGCTCAAGGCGCTGCTCCCGCCGGCGACGGTCGAGTACGTGGAGAAGCAGCCGACTCTCGAGGAGGTCTTCCTCACCCTGGTCGGCGCGGACGGGGAGGACGAGCGATGACCGGCACGCACGTCGTCGCAGACACCGGCATCCTGCTGGGACGGTCGCTGCGCCATATCACCCGCAGTCTGGACACGATCATCACGACCGCCGTGACCCCGGTCGCGATGATGCTGCTGTTCGTCTACGTCCTCGGCGGCGCGATCACCGCGGGCCCGGGGTCGTATGTGAACTACCTGCTCCCCGGGATCCTGCTGATCACCATCGCCTCCGGCATCGCCTACACGGCGTTCCGGCTGTTCCTGGACATGCAGGGCGGAATCTTCGAGCGCCTCCACTCGATGCCGATCGCGCGGGCCTCGGTGCTGTGGGCTCACGTCCTCACCTCACTCGTCGCCAACCTCGCCTCGGTCGTGGTGGTCGTGCTCGTCGCCCTGCTGATGGGCTTCCGCTCTTCTGCCGGGCTTCCCGCCTGGCTCGCGGTCGCCGGCATCCTCGTCCTGTTCACCCTTGCGCTGACCTGGATCGCCGTGATCCCCGGCATCACCGCGAAGTCCGCGGACGGGGCGAGCGCGTTCGCCTACCCGCTGATCTTCCTGCCGTTCATCAGC
>PHEV01000270.1 GCA_002843035.1 Actinobacteria bacterium HGW-Actinobacteria-5
GGGGCTGCTGGTGAGCGGCGTGCTCCAGCCGTAGTCTGATTCGATGCAGCGCAGGGCGGTGGGCAGCAGCGGGCTGAGCGTGTCGCGGCTCGGTCTGGGCACCCTGACCTGGGGCAGGGAGACCCGGCTCGAGGATGCGCGACCGCTGCTGCGGGCGTTCGTCGCGGCCGGCGGCTCGCTGGTCGACACCGCTGCCGCTTACGCGGCCGGCGACGCCGAGCGGATGATCGGACGGATGCTGCGCGCCGGGGACGTCGCCCGTGAGGACCTCGTCCTGGCCACCAAGGCGGGCTTCGGTATCCGGGACGGCCAGCGCGTCGTGGACACCTCGCGGACGAGCCTGCTGTCGGACCTGCACAGCTCGCTGCGCCGGCTCGGCACCGAGTACGTGGACCTGTGGC
Organism: Actinobacteria bacterium HGW-Actinobacteria-5; assembly: GCA_002843035.1. Classification (GTDB taxonomy): domain Bacteria; phylum Actinomycetota; class Actinomycetes; order Propionibacteriales; family Propionibacteriaceae; genus Propionicimonas. Next base: position 402 of record PHEV01000270.1, read on the forward strand.
AGCTGCACGCCTGGGGGCAGGCGCCGCTGGAGGAGTCGCTGGCCGCGATCGACACCGCTGTCGCCGCCGGCGACGTCCGCTACGCCGGCGTGTGCAACTTCGTCGGCTGGCAGACCGCGCAGGCGGCCACCTGGCAGGCCGCGTTTCCTGGCCGCGCGCCGATCACCTCCGCGCAGGTGGAGTACTCACTGCTCGCCCGCCGTGCAGAGGTCGAGATCATCCCGGCGGCCCGGGCGTTCGGAATGGGCCTGTTCCCGTGGTCGCCGTTGGGTCGGGGCGTGCTCACGGGCAAGTACCGGACGGGGCGCCCGCGCGGCTCGCGGGGCGCGTCCGCACACTTCGCCTGGTTCGTGGAACCGTACCTGGAGGCCCGCTCGCGCGCGGTGGTGGACGCCGTGTCGACCGCTGCGGACGGCCTCGACCTCGCCCCCGGCCAGGTCGCGCTGATGTGGGTACGCGACGCACCCGGGGTGACCGCTCCCCTGCTCGGCGCCCGGACGGTGGCCCAACTGGAGCCCTACCTCGCGATGGAGGAGCTGGAGTTGCCCGCCGAGATCATGGCGGCCCTGGACGACGTCTCCGGCGGCCCGAACGTGATGCGCGAGGGTTACGAGCCGACGATCACCCCGAGCTGACCATGGGTATGGCAGAAGCCGAGCGGTTCCAGCCGGACAGCCTCGCCGCCTGGCACGACTGGCTGGACGTGAACCACCGGCGCTCGGAGGGAGTCTGGGTGGTGCTGTGGCGGCCCGAGGCGGGCGGCGTGCAGCTGAGCTATGACGAGCTGATCCGCGAGGCGCTGTGCTGGGGCTGGATCGACGGGCAGGCCAGGCCGCTGGACGAGCGGCGTTCGATGCTGTGGATGACCCACCGCCGTCCGGGCAGCCCGTGGTCGGCGACCAACAAGGCTCGGGTGGCCGACCTCGAGCGCGAGGGACGCCTGCGGCCGGCCGGCATCGCCGAGATCGAGCGTGCGAAGGCGAACGGAATGTGGACTGTCTACGACTCGGTGGAGGCGCTCCAGGAACCGGCAGCGCTCACCGCGGCTCTGGACGCCGACCCGCGCGCCCGCGCCACCTGGGATTCCTACCCGCCGTCGCTGAAGAAGCAGGCGCTGGCCTCGATCGCGCTGGCCAAGCGCGAGGAGACGAAGGCGTCCCGGATCGCGAAGCTCGCCGCAATCGCTGCCCGCGGCGAGCGTCCGTCCTGAACGACTCCCGTGCCGGGACGCAGCCGCGGGGCGGTCACCATCGAGATCAGTTCGCCGGGGGTCATCAGGCGAACGCGGCCCCGCCTGCGCCGGATCGAACCAGTGCCAGGCCTGGCCGACCGTCACCGCTGTCACGCTCCCTGCTCGTAGGCGGCCACGTCGGCGCCGAAGGAGGTGGCCCGGGCGTCCCCGGTCATCTCAGGCCCGGTCGAGGAAGTCGTCCAGCACCCGAGCGCC
>PHEV01000271.1 GCA_002843035.1 Actinobacteria bacterium HGW-Actinobacteria-5
CGGGATGGTGACCCCTTCGACGCCCTGGCCGACCTGGTCGGGATCGGGCTCGCGGTCCTGCTGCTCAAGCGACGCCCGGGGAGGTGAGCCGTGCCGATCGACGACCTGTCCCCGGCCTATCCGGGACGGGCCGCCTGGGGCACGGCGGCACGGCTGCGGGCCTGGCAGGTTGAGGCGCTGTCCCGCTATCGCGAGCTCGGCCAGCGCGACTTCCTGGCCGTGGCAACGCCCGGCGCAGGCAAGACCACGTTCGCGCTGCGGGTGGCCACCGACCTGCTGGAGGCCCGCACCGTCGAGCAGGTGATCGTGGTGACGCCGACGGAACACCTGAAGGTGCAGTGGGCCGACGCGGCGGCGAAGGTCGGCCTGCATCTCGACCCGGGCCTTGGCGGCAGCCGGAGGGGACGATCGCGGCAGTTCCAGGGCCAGGCCGTGACCTACGCGGGGGTGGCTGCTGCGACGTTCGCCTACGAGGCGCGCACCGCCAGCGCGAGGACCCTGGTGATCTTCGACGAGGTGCATCACGCCGGAGACGCGCTGAGCTGGGGCGAGGCGGTCGGGCAGGCGTTCGCCCTCGCCACCCGCCGCTTGTCGCTGACCGGCACCCCGTTCCGGTCCGACGCGACCCCGATCCCGTTCGTCCGCTACGCCGAGGAGTCCGACGGCATCCGGCGCTCCGTCCCCGACTACACCTACGGCTACGCCGAGGCGCTGCGCGACCATGTGGTGCGTCCGGTCGTGTTCCTTGCCTACGGCGGCGGGATGCGGTGGAGGACGCGCGCGGGCGACGAGCTGGCCGTGAACCTGGGCGAGCCGCTCACCAAGGACGTCACCGCGCAGGCCTGGCGCACCGCGCTCGACCCCGCGGGGGAGTGGATGCCTGCCGTGCTGCGGGCCGCCGACCGCAGGCTGGAGGAGGTTCGCCGGCACGTGCCGGACGCGGGAGGCCTGGTGATCGCCACCGATCAAAGACAGGCCCGCGCCTATGCGCGGGCCCTCGGATCGATCAGCGGTGAACAGCCGACGCTCGTGCTGTCCGACGATCCCGGCGCGAGCCGGCGAATCGAGCAGTTCGGCGCGTCGGAGGCCCGGTGGATGGTGGCGGTGCGGATGGTGTCGGAGGGAGTGGACGTCCCGCGACTCGCGGTCGGGGTCTACGCCACCGCCACCTCGACGCCGCTGTTCTTCGCCCAGGCAGTCGGACGGTTCGTGCGCAGTCGTCGTCGCGGTGAGCTGGCCAGCGTGTTCCTGCCCACCGTCCCGATCCTGCTCGCCCACGCCGGTGCGCTCGAACGCCAGCGCGACCACGTGCTCGGGCGCCCGAAGCACGCCGACGACCTGTGGGGCGAGGAGGAGGCGATGCTCGCCGAGGCCAACCGCACCCGACGGACGGCCGATCTGGAGGGCGAGCAGGAGACGCTGGAGGCGAACGCTGTCTTCGATCATGTGCTGTTCGACGCCCGCGCCTACGGCATGCAGGCCGAGCCGACCAGCGCGGACGAGGCCGACTACCTCGGCCTGCCCGGGCTGCTGGAGGCCGACCAGGTGGCGACCCTGCTGGCCGACCGGCAGCGCCGGCAGCTCGCCCGGGCGAGCCGTCGCGAGAAGCGGGAGCGGGTCTCGGAGGAGGTCAGCCTGTTCCGGGCCCTCGAGGGCCGGCGCAGGGAGCTGAACAGCCTGGTGTCGCAGGTGGCCCGGCTGAGGGGCGTGCCGCACAGCCACGTTCACGCGGGGCTGCGGCGGGAAGCCGGGGGACCGCCGCTGGCCACGGCGACGACCGAGCAGGTGGAGGCGCGGATCAGGATCGCCCGCCAGTGGCTGGCCAGCGCCTGAGGCGCA
>PHEV01000084.1 GCA_002843035.1 Actinobacteria bacterium HGW-Actinobacteria-5
GGCGAACAGCACGGCCAGGTGCGGCTTGATGATCAGCAGGCCGAGCAGGACCCCGGAGACGGCCGGGCGCCGGCGCAGGGTGAGGATCGAGCCGGCGGCGAGAGCCGCGGTGAGCAGGCCGTTCTGGCCCTGGGCGACGCACATCCACAGGCCGGGAAAGGTTGCGACCAGCAGCGCCGCGCCCGGCCGGGCGATCGTCCGGCGCAGCAGCAGCCACCACGCGGCGGTGCTGGCGCCGAGGAAGACCGCGAGGGCGAGCGGGTAGGGGAGGAGCGCGAGCGGTGCGACCACGACGAGGAACGGGGGCGGGTAGAACCACGGCCAGCCGAACCCGGTGTAGGCGGGGAACACCGACTGCTGCACGGGCAGCAGAACGCTGAAATCCCACGCCAGCGGGGCGTGCCCGGCCAGGGCGAGCTTGGCCGCGCTGTAGAAGCACAGGAAGTCCGCACCCACCACCTGGCCACGGAAATCGAGGCCGTCGTGGATGGTGAACAGGTAGGCCAGCACGCCCAGCGCGTACATCACGAGCAGGATCCGCGGATAGACGCGCAGGCGCTCGGTGTCGAGCCAGTGCCGGGGTTCCGATCCCGTGGTCGCGTCCGCTGCACTGTGCACGTCTGCAGTCTGGCATCGCCGCGGCTCCAGACTGGAGAGGCGCGTGCGGTAGCCTAGCCAGTCGCACGAACAGCAGAGGGGAAGCCGATGACCGAAAGCACCTGGGCCGACCAGGTCAAGCCGGTGGTGGCCGTCGTCGGCCGTCCGAACGTCGGCAAGTCGATGCTGGTGAACCGCATACTCGGCCGCCGCGAGGCGGTCGTCCAGGACCTGCCCGGGGTGACCAGGGACCGGGTCAGCTACGACGCGGAGTGGAACGGCCGCGAGTTCGTGGTCGTCGACACCGGCGGCTGGGCACCGGACGCGAAGGGCATGGCCGCCCAGATCGCAGAGCAGGCCGAACTGGCGATCAGCGCCGCAGACGTGGTGCTCTTCGTCGTGGACGCCGCCGTCGGCACGCAGGACGTCGATGAGGCCGTCGTGGAGGTTCTTCGCCGCAGCCGCAAGCCGGTGGTGCTGGCCGCGAACAAGGTGGACGACCTGCGCCAGGAGGCCGACGCCGCCGCGATGTGGAATCTCGGCCTGGGGGAGCCGCACCCGGTCTCTGCGATGCACGGACGCGGCACCGGCGACCTGCTGGACGCCCTCCTCGCCGTGATGCCGGAGGCGCCGCGCGAGGGCGAGCAGCAGATCGGCGGACCACGCCGGGTGGCGATCGTGGGCCGCCCCAACGTGGGTAAGTCGTCGCTGCTGAACCAGGTGGCGAACTCGCGCCGGGCCGTGGTGGACAACGTCGCCGGCACCACGGTCGACCCTGTCGACGAGCTGGTCGAGGTGGGCGGTGTGGTCTACCGGTTCGTCGACACCGCAGGCCTGCGCCGCCGGGTGAAGGAGGCGTCCGGTCACGAGTACTACGCCTCCCTACGCACTCAGGGCGCGATCGAGCGCGCCGAGGTCTGCGTGGTCGTCCTGGACGCGTCCGAGACGATCAGCGACCAGGACCTGCGCATCCTGACCATGGTGGAGGAAGCCGGCAAGGCGCTGGTGATCGCGTACAACAAGTGGGACCTCACCGACGAGGAACGGCGCCACTACCTGGCCCGGGAGGTGGAGCAGGACATCCGGGCGTTCGCCTGGGCACCGAGCGTGAACATCTCCGCGCTCACCGGCCGCAACGTCGACCGGCTGTCGAAGGCGATCGAGGAGGCGCTGGAGGGCTGGGAGACGCGCGTGTCCACCGGCAAGCTGAACGCCTTCCTCGGCCGGCTCGCCGCAGCGCACCCGCACCCGGTCCGGGGTGGCAAGCAGCCGCGGATCCTGTTCGGCACGCAGGCGCACACGTCCCCACCCACGTTCGCGCTGTTCACGTCAGGCCAGTTCGACCCGCAGTACGTGCGGTTCGTCGAGCGGCGGCTGCGGGAGGACTTCGGCTTCCGCGGCTCGCCGGTGCACGTCGAGGTACGTGCGCGGGAGAAGCGCAAGAAGTAGCGGCGGGGCGGGCTGGTCGGAAACTCGCTCAGCCCTGTGCGGGACCCTGACCCGAGGGCGGCTGCTGGCCGCCCTGCTGCCAGCCGCTCCAACCCTGCGGCGGAGGGGTCTGCTGACTACCCGGTTGCTGCGGTGGCTGAGCCTGCCCCGGTGGCGTCCATCCCGGCGGCTGCCATGAGCGTCCGGGATCCGGCTGCCACTGCGCCGGGTAGCCCTGCTGTGGCTGCGCGTAGTACTGGCCGGGCGGGGCGTAGTACCCGGGCCCGCCCGGATACCCGTAGGCGGGCGGGGCAGGCATCTCGCTGCGCCGAACCTGATCGATGAACATGTAGGTGAGGTAGGACTGCAGGAACGGGTAGGCGACCATTTGCACGATCACCTGCAGGGCGTAGATGACCAGCATCGCGGGGATCATGGCGCCCACGACGGCCAGGGCCTGCGCCGGATCGGGGTTGTCGGGGAGGGAGCTCATGTTCATTCCGAGGGGGAGCAGGGCGACCTGCCCGATCATGCTGACGGTGGATGACACCATCGCCACGGCGAACGCAGCGAGCAGGTAGTACCCGAGAGTCCGCCAGAAGGCACCCCGGGTGAGGTTCCAGGAGCGCTTCATGCCCTCGATGCCGCCAAGGCCCTCGATCGCGACGGCCGGCACGGTGTAGAGGAGCTTGGTGCCGAGGAAGAGGCCGAGCGGGACGGCGGCGAGCGACAGCAGCAGGATCAGGCCGACGACGGCGAGCGCGCCGGACGCGGATTCCTGTCCGCTCGATGCCACCGAGCCGATGGCACCGAAGACCAGGATCGCGAACAGCCCGTAGATCGCGACGACCGCGAGGACGCCGATGGCGATGACGCTCGCCATTCGTGGCAGGAAGCCACGGGTGCGGGCGAGGACGCCGCGGAAGTCGGGGAACTGGCCCTGGGCGATCTCGTAGGCCGCCTGCGAGAGCATGCCGTAGGCCTTCACCTGGAGGAGGACCGCGACCAGCATGCCGAAGACGAAGAGGGCGATTCCAGCGATCAGCCCGGTCGGTGCGGCCGTCCGGTCGCCGTTCGCCAGCGCGACGATCGAGGGCACCATGAGCATGGTGGCGAGCGCCATCACCGCGAGCACGGCGAGCGCCGGCATCAGGGAGATCAGGACGAGCAGCCCGAACCGGCGCTTGAGCGCTTCAATGCTGCCGGAGAAGAGGCCTCCGATGTCGATCGGGCTGGGCTTGAGGACTGGGGTAGGTGCGAGCACGGGACCAGCCTAATCGGCGGCACCGACCTCAGGGCTCGGTGACGGTGCGGGGAACCTTGCCGAACAGTTGCAGGACCCGGCACATCATCTTGTGGCCGCCGTCCGCGGCCGGATCGAACATGAGCGGACAGCCGCCCTCGATGACGGTGGCGCCGTGCTCGCGGCCGTAGGCCGCGGCCTCGGGGGAGACACTGCCTGCGTCCACGGAGCGGTGCATCCAGATCTTGTGGATGCCGAGTCCCACGGCCTCCTTGACGGTGCCGAGGGCGTGCTCGGGGCGGGTGCCGATCACGACGGCCTCGACGCCGCCGGGGATGGCGGCGAGATCGGGGTAGCAGGGCTTTCCGGCGAGCTCGGTGGCGTTGGGGTTGACAGGGAACACCTCGAAGCCGCGCTCGACGAGGCGCTCGTAGACGGCATTGCTGCCGTGGCCCTGCGGATCTCGCGAGACACCGGTGACAGCGATTCTGGAACTGGCGAGGAAGTCGTGGGCTGCGTCGGCGAGTTTCATGGGGTCTCCGTTCAGTTCTTGCGGTACGTGCGGACGGCGTCGGTGTCGACGAAGGTGAGGGTCGGACGGGAGCTTCCGTGACGGATGCCCAGGTGCTTGCCGTCGCCGGGGTCGGACTCGCTGGTCGGGGTGCGGACGCGACGAGCCGGGGAGGAGTTTCCGTCGGCGTCCACCCAGAAGATGCCGATCACGTCGTGTGCCTCCTCCGGGGTGACCTCGACGATGCCGGTGACCAGGATCCAGAGCTTGCCGCTGGAACTCATCGCAGCCTCGACGCTGGGGTGCACGAGAAGGCTCGGGTGGTCGGCGTCGGTGAGGTCGAAGCGCAGGTTCACTCCGGGCCGGGTGAGCAGGAGGTGGCCGGCAGCGGCGGCAAGGGTGAATCGGCGTCCACCCTGCCCTTTGAAGGCCTTGACGGTGGTGATCTTGCCGGTCAGGGGGTTCACCCGTACCTGCTTGCCCTTCGCGTCGAAGCCGTAGAGGCTCGTGCCGTCGCCGACGACGAGGTGGACGTAGCGGGCCATCGAGACGGTCTTGAGTTGCCTGGACGGGGTGAGCCGGAGCAGCGCGGGGGAGTCGACTGTGGTGCTGGTGAGCACGACGGAGCCATCGGCGAGGGCGATCGGATCAGCCCACTGGAAGTACTGGCCCTGCGCGAGGTACTTCTTGGGGAGCTTTACCTGGCCGAGGTAGCGCCCGCGGTCACCGTAGTGCGCGAGGCGCCTCTTCGCGGCGTCCGCGTACCACCAGGTGCGGTCGGGCACCTGAGCGCCGTAGCCGGGGCCCCACGCCACGTTCTCGCCCCCCGGCGAGGTGCCGAGCTGGGCGACGTCGCGGCCGTAGCTGAGCTTCTGCGTCCGCTGCCAGCTACTGCCGAGCCTTCCCGGCTTGCTGAGCACGAGGGTCCGGACCACCGTCGGCGCCGGAGTCGTTGCAGGTGTCGTGAGCGTCATGGCGAGCCTTTCGACAGCACCAGCCTAGGGCCAGGCGGCGCCGTGGCGGGGCAGTTCGTGAGCACCCACCGATTCGTAGTAGAGTCACCAGCCGGGCCGGAGACGGCCCCACAACCGAAGAACGGGCTGTAGCGCAGTTTGGTAGCGCACTTGACTGGGGGTCAAGGGGTCGCAGGTTCAAATCCTGTCAGCCCGACGTGTATATGGCCTTGTCAGAGGCCACTTTCGAGAGGAAATCTCCTCCGCGTGCAACTATCGTGCAATAGGCTCAGACGTCTCGATGGTGTCAGCCCACGCTCAACTGGCCTTGGTAGGGCGCTGTCGGGCGTTGTCTTCGCCCGGGCGGTGTGAGCCACGGAGGTCGAGGCTGAGATCGGTGTGAAGGGGCGGAAATTCTGCGGTTTCGGCCTGAGTCTGTCCGGATCGGGGGGCTCTGTTCGGCTTAGTGGTTCAGGCATCACCGTCGAGTGAGGAGAACCCGATCATGTCCGCAAGCGCAGTTCCGAGTCCGGAGTACGTGTCGTTGCAGGATGCAGCGGTGATCTACGGGGTGAGCGTGGATCTGTTGCGGGAGCGCATCGTCTCTGGCGAGCTTCCCGCTGTTCATTCGGGTCGTCGCCTGATCAGGGTGCGGCTCGACGACCTGAAGCGGGTGTTCCGGCCGGTGCCGGCGGCGGCAAGTCGGCCCCGGCAGCGGCCATGGTGAACCGGCGACTTCCGCACCTACCTGGGGTGGGTTGCCCCAAACTACTGCTGCACTCTGGCGGTCTCTGTGCTGGAGGTCGTACGCTGACGCCCTCTGGACCCGGTTGATGCTCCTGGGGGTAGGCGGCGTCACCGGGTCCTCCTCGTCTCCAGAACCAGTCACGGCTGGTACTTGAGTCGGGGTCGGACGTCTGTTTCGGAGAGCCAGGTGTACCGGGTGACGCCACGGGCGGGGTTCCATTCGACGCAGATCCTGCCCTGGTCGCTGTGGAGTGCGACGCCGGGCCGGATCTCGGTGTGGGTGCGCCAGACGAGCCTGATCAGGACGAGCCGGCGTCCTTCGTAGAGCTTGTCCTTGCTGGGCCCGTGGGGCGGTCCGAGTGCATTGAGGGGCGCGGGATACAAGCGTTCGGACACCTCACAACGGTAGAACACCTGTTCGATTTTAGGTCAAGCGAGCCGGACGCCCTATACCGGACGCCCTATACCAGGCCCGATGCCAGGCGCCCGATCGGCGACCCGGCGATGGGAAGATGTTCGAGGGCTAGCCGCAACGCGGCTAGCGATACGGCGCACGCACGAAGACGCGGGTCAGGTGTCGGCACGGCCGCGTACCATGGCGTCATGGTGGATCCGGTCCTGATGGAGCAGGTCGAGCAGCTCAGCGAGTCCGACCTGCTTGAGCTTCGCCGCGCGATCGACGCCAAACTCGATGACTACGTGCCACCAGCAATCCTGGTTGAGATCGAGCATCGCCTGACAGAGATGGGCCCAGACCCGGTCACGGACTACGTCACTCTGGACGAGTTCAGACGCCAGGTCCGCACGCACCGACGCAGCGCGTGACCTATGAAGTCCGTCTGGCTGCCAACGCGCAGCGGGACTACGACCGCCATGTGAACTGGTTCGCCGCCGACCAGAACCTCACCGACCGGATCGACGACTTCACTGAGGACTTGCTGGCGACCCTCGACTTCATCGGGAAGTATCCGCTCCTGCGCCGCGAGGTCTATCCCGGCGTCCGCCACGAGGCTCTGCGCGTCTTCTCCTATCACGTCTGGTTCAGGACGTACGAGGGCGCCGAGTTCGTTGACGTGTTCGCCATCGTCCACCAAGCTGCTGATCCCAACGAGGTCGAGTCCCGACTGACGTAGCCACCGGGGCGGGTTGAGTGCCGCGTTCCCAGCCGCAGGTCGCGAACCTCACCCAAGATGATCCGCGGAGTTGAGGCGTGGGTTCGTCCATCGGAAGACCCTTCGGCGGGGCGGCTTCGTCGTTCGGCCGAGTCTACGTTCCGTCCGTCAGGGGCGAGGTGCAGAGCGTGTCGGTCGCTGCGAGGCCATCGCGCCACGCCAAAGTTGCGGGTCTACCCAGGCTCACTTCTTGCCGGTCACCGGGTCGAGTTTCTATTGACAAGCGGAGTTATCCTGATTTGGCCCCACCCCCTCGGGCTGATCCTCCGTTCCCGGGTCTCTCTGTCTCGTCGGTGTCGGGTTTACAACTGAAGCCGCGATCGTGCTCCCCGGCCCGCTTCTGATGTAGCAATCTTGCTGTTTTGTCCGGATCGACCCCTCTTCATCGGCTTAGTGGGCTAGAGAGAAGAAGGGTGCCCCTATGACCGAACCCCGCCGGCTCCCCCTGACCGGCTGCATGATCGCGCTCGCCCTGCTCACCGGCTGCACGACCGGACCAGCGACCGCCGACCCGAGCCCCACCACGATCAGCACCTCCACGCCGAGCCCGTCAGCGACCTCAGCGTCTGGGACGCCGACGCCAACCTCGACCAGCACCTGGAACGCGACGCAGACCGCCGCGATCAAGGTGGTCGAGGACTACTTCGATGCGAAGGAGCGGCTCCTCGCTGATCCATCGCAGTTCTCCACGGCCGAGGCGAAAGGGGCGCTGAGCCCGCTCCTCGGAGCCGACATGCTCGAGGGGAATCTCACTCTCTTCAAGCAGCTGAAGGCCAGGAAGGAGCGGTACGAAGGATCGGCTCGCCTGGCATGGACGAGCGCCTCTGGAATCTTCGGCAGCGGCGCCGGCGAGTCGGTCAACGTCACTGTCTGTCGCGATCCACAAGGGCAGACCCTCGTAGACGCGTCCGAGAAGGTGCTGGCCAAGATACCCGCATCCATTCGTGAGTTCGAGGTAGCGAAAGGCACATCGGGCTTCCTGATCGTTGGCGAGAAGGAAGGATTCGGTGACCCATGTCCGTGATCCTCCGAGCCGCCGCGATCATGGCGGGTTGTGCATTGCTCCTCGGTTCGCTGTCCGCGGCCCCGGCGCACGCGGAGGTTGTCTGCGATCGCATCACCAACGAGTGCTGGATCAAAGACGGCGGCGGTGATGGAGGCGGCGACGGCGATGGGGGCAAGGACAAGTCTCCGGAGCCGCCGTTGTGTTCGGCGTTCTCGCGTGGGGTTCCGGATGATCCGCCTGAGGACGACTGGGTGTGGGTGGAGTGTCGTCTGCTGGCGGGTCAGCCGGACCTGATCGGGTTGTGGGTGCCTCCGCGGGAGAGCGCGGAGCAGTTGGCGTGGGCGGCGATCGCCCGGTTGCAGTTGAAGCCGGTGGAGATCGGTCTGACCCCGCTTGATCCGGATGTGATGACGGCGGTCGGGATCCCGGTGTGGTTGTGGGTGGACAACCCGTCGCGGACGTCGTGGGGGCCGGCGTCGATCACGGCTGGCGGGATCTCGTTGACGGCGCACGTGTCGTCGGTGTCGTGGTCGATGGGCGACGGCACGGTTCTGCGGTGTGGTGTGGGCACTCGGTGGCGGTCGAGCATGGTCGATCGGAACGGGATGGTGGGTCCGTCTCCGACGTGCGGCCATGTGTATGACCGGCAGGGCCGGTTCGTGGTGCGGGCGGTGGCGCATTGGGTTGCTGACTGGCAGGGCTATGGCGAGTCGGGGACGATCCGGCTCGATCTTGCCTCGACCCGGGTTCTGCGGGTGGGGGAGATCCAGGTGATCGTGACACGCAGATGAGGGAGTGAACCGATGGAGACCGCACAGACCAAGCCGACGACCGAGACCGTCCAGCCGGCACCACCCGCGCTGGTCGCGCCGGAGACGACGAAGCTGCAGCGCCGGACGTTGCCGGTGGTGGTGGCCGTGGTGCTGGTGTGCCTGGGCGGGGTGACCGGTCTGTGGTTGTGGACGGCGTCCTCGAGCGCCAGCGAGGTGGTCGCAGTCCGGGTCGGCGTGGAGCGCGGCCAGCTGATCGCCGCGACGGACCTGACCACGGTCCGGGTCACGCTGGATCCGTCGCTGCGGACGGTACCGGCCTCCGCGGTGGACTCGCTGGTGGGCAAGCGTGCCGTCACGGATCTAGCCGTGGGCACCTTGGTGTCGCCGGATCAGGTCAGTGATGCGGTGGTTCCCGGCGCCGGCTTGGCGGTGGTGGCGGTGCCGATCGCCGCCGGCCTGATTCCGACCGAGCCGTTGAAGGCGGGTGACACGGTGCGTCTGGTGCAGGCCCCGGCGCAGGGCGGGCAGGTGACGGGGGCGCCGACGGAGATCACCGCGACGGTGTTGAACGTGACGCCGGGGGACACCGAGACGGTGGTCGATGTGCTGGTGGCCGATAACCGGGCAGGTGAGTTGGCTGCCCGGGCGGCGTCGGGTGATCTGGCGTTGGTGCTGGCGAGCAGGGAGCGCTGATCGGGATGGCGATGGTCACGTTGGCGTCGGCGTCCGGTGCTCCGGGGGTGACTGCGACCGGGTTGGCGTTGGCGGCGTGTTGGCCGCGTCCGTGTCTGTTGGTGGAGGCTGATCCGTCGGGGTCGTCGGCGCTGTTGGCCGGTTTCTGGCGGGGCACCCGGGACCACACCGGGGTGGTCGATCTGGTGAAGGCCCACCGGGCCGGGGTGCTGGCCGATGCCCTGTTGCGGATGGCGATGCCGGTCGATGGCACCCAGGCGTCGGTGATCATCGGGTCGCGGTCGCATGAGCAGGCGGCCGGCCTGGCCCGGCTATGGGAGCCGCTCGCCGCAGTGTTGCGGGACCTGGCCGCGCGGGATCAGGACGTGATCGTGGACGCCGGCCGGCTCGGGCTGGAGGGCTCGGCGGCCCCGTTGATCGACCAGGCCGACGTCACGGTGCTGGTGTGCCGGACCAGCCTGGTCGACGTGGCCGGCGCACGGTCGTGGGCGTTGTCGCTGAACGATGCGGCTGGCCCGGGCCACGAGGTCCGGCTGCTGCTGGTGGGTGCGGGCCGTCCGTACAGCGCCGGCGAGGTGTCCCGCGCCCTGGGGGTGGCGGTGGCGGGCTCGATCCGGTGGGACCCGGCCCGGGCCGCGGTGTTCTCCCATGGCGACCCGTTGCCGCCCGCCCGTGGCCTGGGGCGCCTGACCGGCCGGCCGCAGGCCGCCGAGAAGTCGTTCGCCGCCTCGGGCTATCAGCGCAGCATCCAGGCGGCCGGTGAGGCGTTGCGGTCGGTGGCGGAGAGGACGGAGCGGGAACGGGCGCGGTGGATCGCGCCGCAGGCGAGTGGAGAGGAGGCCCGTCCATGAGCGAGCCGGAACACGAAGATGACCTGCTCGGCCTGCCGATGTTCGGCAGCCAACGCCCCACGCCTGGACGCCGGCCGGGCCGGGTCCGCGGCGCCTTCCGCGCCCCCGACGAACCCGTACCGGTCACCCTCGTGATGCCGTCGCCGGTGGTCCCGATCCGTCTCAACCTTCGTCCTTCGCCGCCGGCGGAAGGGGTGGACTGGGCGGAGGTGGCCCGGTTCCGTGGCGAGGTCGCCAAACGGCTCCCGGGCCGGGTCGGCGGTGTCGCGGACCGCCAGGGTGAGGAGGCGGCTGGCTGGTCGGTGATCAGGCAGTTGCTGGACGAAGACACCGCCGCGTCCCTGGCCCGCTCCGGCGAGATCCGCACGACCGAGGAGCAGGAAGGGTTGGCGCAGGCGATCTTCGACAGCGTGTTCCGGCTGGGCCGGCTCCAGCCGCTGTTGGACGACCCCCGGGTGGAGAACATCCTGGTGTACGGCTGCGACCGGGTGGTCGTGGAGTACGCCGACGGGTCGATGCGGCAGCTCCCGCCGGTCGCGGACAGCGACGCCGAGCTGGTCGAGTTCATCGCTTTCGTCGCCTCCCGTGCGGACAATCCGCGCTCGTTCACTCCGGCACATCCCTCGCTCAACCTGACACTGCAGGACGGTTCCCGGCTGGCCGCCTCGTTGGAGACTGGCCGGGTGTCGCTGGTGATCCGCCGGCACCGGATCCGACAGGTCACTCTGGCCGACCTGGTCGAGTGGGGCACGCTGAGCGAGGTGATGGCCGACTTCCTGCGTGCCGCCATCCGGGCCCGCAAGTCGATCCTGGTCTCAGGCGCGCAGGGAGCTGGCAAGACCACGCTGGTGCGGGCGCTGTGCGCGGCCATCGCCCGGATGGAGATCGTTGCCACGTTCGAGTCGGAGCGGGAACTGTTCCTGCCCGACATCGACGGGCAGCACGCGGTGGTGTTCGACTGGGAGATGCGGGCCGGGTCGGGGGAACGCGCCGAGGACGGCAGCCTGGCCGGCCGGCGGACGACCGGCTCCCAGGTGACCAGCAGTTTCCGGTTCCGGGCCGATCGGCAGATCGTCGGCGAGGTCCTGGGCGCGGAGGCGATGGACATGATCAAGGTGATGGAATCAGGCACCGGCTCGATCTCCACCACCCACGCCGCCAACGCCCGGCTCGCGGTGCACAAGCTGATCACCTGCGCGATGGAGGCCGGCCCGCACGTCAGCCACGACCTGGTCGCGGCGAAGCTGGCCGCCACCTTGGATCTGGTGGTGCAGATGCATTCGGAGATCACCCCGATCGACGACTTCGGCCAGGTCGCCCACAAACGCCGGTTCGTGTCCGAGATCGTCGAGGTCACCCCGGGGGAGTGGCCGGCCGGGATCTCCTTCACCACCGTGTTCCGCCGTGTCCCCGGCCAGCCCGGCGTGGCCGACACCCGCCCGGACAGCATCTGGGACGACCTGGTCGCCGCCGGCCTCGACGGTGCCGCGTTCGAACGCGAAGCCGCCGACTACCGCACCACCGGGGGTGGGCGATGACCGGGGCGGTGTTGTCGATGCTGTCGGGGGCGATGATCGCCGCCGGAATCGTGCTGGGCGTGTACGGGCTGCAACGCCGACCCGCACCGCCGCCCAGGCCCCGCCGGCCGGCTCCCCGCTGGGTGGCCCGGCTGGTTAGGATGCCGCGCTGGCAGCGCTGGAGCTTGCTGGCCGCCGCCCTGGCCGGTGTGGTGGTGACGGTGTTCGGGGTGCCGCTGGTGGTCGGTCTGCTGCTGCCGTTGGCGGTGCTGGGTCTGCCGGCGCTGCTGGTCACCTCCGACGGCGGGAAGCGGATCGCCCGGCTGGACGCGATCAGCGAATGGACCCGCAACCTCGCCTCGGTGATCACCGCCGGCCAGAGCCTCGAACAAGCCCTCACCGCCAGCCTGCGCGCCACCCCGGCCGCGATCCGGCCCCAGGTGTCCGATCTGGTGGCGCGGCTGCGGGCCCGCTGGTCGACCGAGGACGCCCTGCTCCGGTTCGCCGACGACCTGGACGATGCGACCGGTGATCTGGTCGTCAGCGCCCTGATCATCGGCTCCCGGCACCGCGGCGAGGGCCTGTCGCGGGTGCTAACCGGACTGGCCGAATCGGTCGCCGAGGAGGTCCGGTCCCGCCGCGACATCGAGGCCGACCGGGACAAGGCCCGCGGCTCGGCCCGGCTGATCACCCTCCTCGCCGTCGGCGGGATGGGCCTGCTCGCCTTCTCCGGCGACTTCCTCGCCCCCTACACCACCCCGGTCGGACAACTCGTTCTGGACGGGCTGGCCGCGCTGTTCATCTGCGGGCTGTCGTGGCTCAAACAGATGGTGGCCGACGACCCGCCGGCCCGGTTCCTGCCCGTCCGGGAGGTGCCACGATGACCACCACCGTGCAGCTGTGGGTGCTGGCCGGCGCCATGGTCGGCGGCGGGATCGCCCTGCTCGTGTGGTGGCTCCAACCCGCCCAACCCGACCTCGCCACCGCCCTGGCCCGGCTGGCACCCGGCCGCACCCCGGTCAGCGTCGACGACAGCACCGGTGGCCCGGCCGGTTTCCGTGACCGGGTCGGCATGTGGGCGATCGGCCATCTGCCCGGGACGCTGCTGCGCGGCGTGCCGGACAAGGATCTCCAGCTGTTGGGGATGCCGTTGCGCGCCTACTACGGGGAGAAGGTTGCGGCCGTCCTGCTGGTGCTCGCCGGCGTCCCGGTCGTGGGCGGGCTGTACTCGATGCGGCTCGGCCTGCCGTTCGCCGTGCCCGCGCTGGCAACACTGGTGGCGGCCGCGGTCGCGTGGCTGCTGCCGGACCGGCGGATCGCCCGCACCGCGGCCCGAGCACGGACCGAGTTCCGGCGGGCGTTGGGCGCCTACACCGACCTGATCGCGCTCGGCCGGGCCGCGGGCGGCATCGGCACCCGACAGGCGATGGAAACCTCGGCCGGGCTGGGCCGGTCGTGGCCGTTCGAACGGATCAGCGCCGTTGTGGTCCGTAGCCGCTACTCCGGTGTCCCGCCCTGGGATGCGCTGGCCGACCTGGCCGCCCAGCAAGGCCTGCCCGACCTCGACGACCTGGCCGACACCCTGCGGCTGGCCGGCGAGGAAGGCGCCCAGGTCGTCCCCACCCTGCGCGCCCGCTCCACCGCGCTGCGCAACGCGATCACCACCGCCGAGCGGGCCGACATCAACGCGAAGAGTGACTCGCTGATGCTGCCCACCCTGGTCATGGCCGCCGCCTTCATCGGCGTCGTCATCATGGCCGCCGTCTTCCGGCTCCTCGCCGGCTGAACCCCCTCAACCCCACTGGAAGGAACTGACATGTTGACGAGCTGGTACCACAAGACGGCCGGCTGGATGCTGACCTTCATCAACGACACCCGGTCCATGAAGCACGACGAACGCGGCGCGATCAGCACCGTCGAAATCCTCGGCCTGATCCTGATCGTGCTGGCCATCCTCGCCTTCGTCGGTCCGACCATCAACGACTACATCCAGGGCAAACTCAACGCCCTCCACTGAACACCGGCCATGACCCTCCGGCACCACCTGCACCCACGACCCCGCCGGGGCCGTGGGGAACGCGGCGCGGCCGGATCGGTCCAGCTGGTGATCATTATGCCGCTGCTGATGGGCCTGTTCCTGGCCGCTATGCAGGCCGCCATGTACTACTACGGCCGCAGTGCGGCGATCAGCATCGCCCAGACCGGAGCCGCCGCAGCCGCCGCCGAACACGGCACTCCCGCCGACTGCCGGGCCGCGGCCGCCACCCTCCAAGAAGCTGTCGGTGATGCGATCACCGAGGTGCAGATCACCTGCACCCGCACCGCCACCCGGGCCTCCGCCACCGTCAGCGGGCAAGCCCTGAGCGTGTTTCCGGGGTGGCGCAGCCCGGTGGTCCAGCAGGCTGAGGCGCCGGTGGAGAGACCCACATGATCCACTCACGAGGTCGCCTTCGGCGTGATGAGCGTGGCTCGGTGATGGCCGTCGAGCTGGTGGTGTGCGCGCCGCTGCTGGCCGGGTTCATCTGGCTGGTCATCTTCGGCGGCCGGATCGCCCTGGCCCACCAGGCCGTCCAGACCGCCGCCGCCGACGCCGCCCGCGCCGCCTCCATCGCCCGCACCGCCACCACCGCCCGAACCCAGGCCCGCCAGTGGGCAACCACCAGCCTGGCCAACCAGGGCCTCGACTGCACTACTACCCGGATCGACATCGACACCACCGGCTTCTCCCGGCCCGTCGGCACCCCGGCCACCGTCACCGTCCAGATCGGCTGCGACCTGAACACCGCAGACCTCGCCGCACTGCCCGGCATCCCCCACACCATGCCCATCCAGGCCACCATGACCAGCCCCCTGGACACCTACCGCGAACGGACGGGCCACCGATGACCAGCAGCGGGAGGCGTGTCCACGACGAGCGGGGCGCTGTGGTCACCGTGTGGACCGCGGTGATCGCGACCACCATGGTGCTCGTCCTGGCGATCGCGGTCGACCTGTCCGGGCTCGTCCGCGCCAAACAAGCCGCCGGCGACGCTGCGGCACAGGCCGCCCGGCAGGCCGGACAACAACTGTCCACCGGCACCCTCTTCGAATCCGGACGCCTGGAAGTCCGCACCCGCGAGGCCAAGACCGCCGCCGTCGACTATCTCCAGGCGGTCGGCATGACCGGCAGCGCCAGCGTGGAGGACGGCACCAACCTGGTCGTCACCGCGCGGGCCGACTACGAGCCGCTGTTCCTGTCCAGCATCGGCGTCGGCCCGATCCAGGTCACCGCAACCAGCACGGTGCGCATCCTGCGCGTCCAGAACGGAACGGAACGATGAAACGACGACTCACCGCCATCCTTGCCGGAACCGGGCTGCTCGCCATCATCATCGGCCTCCCCGCCCTGCTGATCGCCACCGCCAACGTGGCCGCACCCCACCACGGCTGGACCCCCGCCGGCCTGTGGCAAGCCCTGCTCGCACCGGACGACGGCACCTTGCTCGTCACCA
>PHEV01000085.1 GCA_002843035.1 Actinobacteria bacterium HGW-Actinobacteria-5
GTCGGATCGGAGTCCCGCACGTCCGGGTTGTAGCCGGACCGAGTCGCCGTCACCCGGACCAGCACCACGCAGCCCACGTCGGCGGACGCGAGCGTGTAGGTCACCTTCGTCGCCTTGTCGATGGCTACGGCGGGGGACGCCCCGCAGGTGCGGAACCAGTGGTACCCGAAGCTTGCCGCGGGGTCGTAACTGCCCGGTCGGGCAGTGAGTACCGAACCCTTCACGGCCTCACCGTCGATGGTGGGGGCCGCGGTGGCCGAGAAGTCCGCGCGGACGACCGTCCCGGTCGCCGCCGAGGCGCTGGTCGCACTCTGGTAGTCGGCCCGGGACGCCGTCACCTTGACCAGGAGCCGCGCTCCCGCGTCGGCCGGCTGCACCGCGTAGTCCTCGGCCCGGGCGCCGCTGATCGCGACGGTCTTCCCGCCGGCCACCCGGTACCACTGGAAGCTGACCGAATCCGGCTCCGGATCCCAGTCGGGGGTGGATGCGTGCAGGGTCTGGGCCACCACCGGGTCCGCGGACGGGCTGATCGTGGGCACGGAGGTCGGGGCGAAGCTCAGTTTCACCACCGGCGCCGTGCGTGCGGAGTACCGCGACGTCGACTTCTGGCCGTCCGCGGAGCCGGTCACCTTCACCCGGAGCTTGGCGCCGAGGTCGTCCCTGGTCACGTCGTAGGACCTGCCCGTCGCGCCTGCGATCGCCCGGGAGCCGCGGTACCACTGGTAGGCGAAGGCGGGCTGGCCCTGGACGGACTTCCAGGCGCCCGGGTCGACGGTCAGGGTCGCGAAGAGCTTCGGGTTCCGGTCGTCGACCGTCGGCGTCGCACCGGTCACCGCGGACGGGGCCCGCGAGACGACCGTCACCTGGCCCTCCACCTCGCCGCCGGCCACGGTCCGCACCGGCCCGGACCCGTCGTAGGCGCGGACGCCGACGAGCTTCCAGGTGTAGGTGCCGGCCGGGACCACCGCGCCGTGGCTGTCCCGCCCGTTCCAGGTCACCCGGATCGACCCGTCGCCGTCGGGATCTACCGCCGGCAGGTCGAACGTGCTTGCGCCACCGGTGATCCGCAGCACCCCTCCGGTCGCGGACAGCGCCTTGCTGGCGTCCAGCTGGAACGCCCACTTCGCCGACGTCGGCCGGTTGTAGAAGAGCTTCGGCGCGAGCGCGCCCAGCTCGAGCGGACTCGACACATCCGAGGACGCGGTGGAGAGGTCGTCGAGGTTGACCACGACGAGTTCGGAATCGGTGGTGTAGGCGAGCCGGTGCACGCCGTCGGTCGACGCCGCCCGCCACGGATCGGAGAACGAGGCGGTCTGATCGGTGCGGAAGTTCCACACCCCGAGCCGGGTATTACCGGTGTCGGCGTCGTCGACGGCGATCACGGCGAACCCGTCCCCGATCGCCTGGGGAGCGCCGTCGTGGGTGTAGACGTGGGCGCCATCGCTGGAGAGCACGACGGTACTGCCGTCGGCGTCCTCGCCGAGCAACCAGGTGCCCCACAACCCGGTGATGGTCACCCCGGCCGGCGCCGTGACCGTGTTGCTGGTGCCGTCCTCCAGATTCCTCAGGGTGACGTCCCGTCCGCTCTGCCGCACCAGGACCGGGCCGAACAGGGCCACGATGTCCTTGCCTCCGGCGAGCCACGCACCGTCGACCCTCCGCGCCGACGTGCGGCCGCCGTCGGTGGTCAGGTAGTAGGGACCGCTGAGGGCACCCAGGCCGGCGGTCGCCGGAAGCTTGCGGACGGTCTTCCCCGCGTCCTGCAGGACGAGTGTTCCGGTGGTCCCCGCGATCAGGGTGCGTCCGGCGGAGACGGAGACCTGCCGGGCCCGCGGCGAGAGTGTCTGGTCCTGGCCGATCGTGTCGCCGACCGGACGACGCCACGCCTGCGACCCGGTCACTCCCCGCGCCGGACGGTCGTCCAGTCCGGTCACGCTCGCGGCGGTGAGCTGGAGGTCGCGCACCGAGGCGGTCACCTGCGGGTAGCCGAACAGCGTCGAGATCTTCTTCCTCGCCGGGTCGTACTTGGCGACAAAGCCACCGGCGCCGGTCAGCATCAGGCCGAGCGGCCAGGTGCTGTCGCCGCGTCCGACCAGCCGCAGCGACTGCATCGACGACGTGCGAGCGACCAGCTTCAGTGTGCCGGGGCGGGTCGTCCCGGTCGCCACGTACTGGACGAGGGCTGCGGAGGGCGTCTTGTGCAGCGAGACCAGCACCCAGTTGCTGCCCAGGGACAGCTCTGCGGTCGCCTTCGAGTAGTCACCCTTCTTCACGGTGACGCAGGAGGACCGCGACGACGCGGCGATGCCGCGGAAGCAGAGCTGGGCGCGCGAGGTCGTGCCGGTGAGGTAGACGACCTGCCCGCCCCGCAGCGCGGCCGCGGCCAGCCCGGCGACAGCCACGGAGTCGCCGGCGGTCCCGTCCAGCGGGATCCGGTCGAGGTAGCCCTGGCCCAGCTTGTCGTTCGAGCGCACCCGGGTGACCCGCAGAGCGCTGGAGTCGCCGCTGAGCTCGAACGAGCGCGTGGGCGTCCCTGTGGTGGCATGGTCGGGGAGCTGGAGCGCGTGGGTGGACCGGTCGGCGTACGCCTGGGCGGTGTAGCCGTCCGCGTCGGCGAAGATGGCCGCCGTCGGGCCCACCGCCGTCAGCGAGTCCGCGTCGATCCGCACCGGGTCGTCGGTGCTGCGCGTGGCGAACCGGTAGGCGTAGACGTTGCTGAAGTCCCCGGTGTCGTCGCCCTGGAACTCGTCGGCGTAGTACATCACCCCGCCGCCCACGTAGCGGACCTTGCCGGACCGGAAGAACGGCACTCCGGCCAGCTCCTCCTGTTGCGCACCCGCACCGGTGACGAGCTCGTAGCGCTCGTCACCCTCGTCGCCCACCGCGATGATCATCGACTCCCCGGAGGCTGCGACGATGGTCGGCTCGCTCCCCGTCGTGGGGAGGTCGACCCGCGCCTCGCCGTCCACTGCCGCGGCCGGTGGCGCCAGCACGACCGGCCCGCCCAGCCCGAGGACCAGTGCGACCAGTGTGGCGGCCGCGCGGCGGTGCGCACCCGCACTGCGTCGCGCCGGGTTCACGCCGCTCGAGTGCACCGAGTTCATGCCCGTCTCCCTCTGTTCATCCCCCGCAGCAGGCGTGGCGGCCGCGACGCTATCACCCCGGTGTTCGCTCCGGGCAGGGTCTTGACCCATCGACAACCGGTCCGCGCGGAGCCCGCGCTCCTGCTCACGCGGCGGCCCGGGTCCAGGCCGACCCACGGGAAGCCGGGTCGTAGCCGTCCCGCTGGGCGGTGACCACGACCCGCAGCCTTGCCCCCGCGTCGGCGGGCTGGACCTGATAGCTCGCGCCCGCGTCGCCACTGCCGCTCGCCACCACGGTCGCACCCGCGTACCAGGTGTAGGAAAGGGTCGCGTCGGCAGGACGCACCCGCGCGGCCACCGTGAGGAGCTGGCCCACCTGCGGCGTGGTGTCGGAGATCCGGACGCTGCCGAGCTTCGCCCGGCCGAGCCGGTGCTGGGTGACCGTGACGGTACCGCCGGGGAGCTGGGTCCCGTCGATCGCGCGCAGCGCGCCGGAGCCGTCCGAGGCTGCGGCGGAGAGCTGCCAGGTGTACGTGCCGGCGGGAGCGTAGCTGCCGTCGTCGAGCTTCCCGTCCCAGGTCACACCGCGCAGCGACCCGTCCGTCGCGGCGGGCGTCGCCAGCGCGCGGGAGTGGCCCGAGGCGTCCCGGATCACCAGCTGGCCACGCACGAACGCCTTCGTGGCGTCCACCTGCAGCGACCAGGAGCAGGCCCAGGCGTTGCAGCCAGCCGGAGCGACCGAGCCGAGCACGCGGGGCGCGGAGGTGCCCGTCCCTGCGATCTCGCGCACCACCAGATCGGTGTCGGTGGCATAGGCGATCCGTCCGGAATCCACGGCCGGGTAGCTGTACCGCGCGGCCCCGGGCAGACCGGACAGCTCACCGGTGGCCAGGTTCCAGGCTCGCGCGGAGTAGGTGTCGGACTCGATGTCGCAGACGACGGCAAGGCCGTCACCCAGGTCGGCGAGCAGTCCGGTGACCGGCGTGCTCCAGGCGGGCGCGGGCCCGATCCGGGCCACGCGCGCGGACAGCGAGACGTCGAACTCCTCGCCCGAGATCCGGTAGGTCAGGAAGGTCACGCCGAGCCAGTCGCCCCAGAGCAGGGCCGAGACCGGCACCGTGTTCGCGCCCAGGTCGTCGGGCAGCGGTACGTCGAGGCGGTACCCCTGCTCGGCCAGGTCGGTGATCACCAGCGCGGACCTGTCCGGTGCGAGCGACAGCAGCCGGGTACCGAAGTTGTCGGTCACCGCGCCGGACAGCCTCTTCAGCGACGCGAGCGGAGCCCCGACCCAGGTGGAGGTGGTCGCGAGCACGAGCGGGTGCGGTCCGCTGAGGCTGGCCAGCGTGCCCGCCCTGCGCACCCGGGACGACTTCTGCCCGTCGTCGTAGAGCACCAGGCCGGAGCGCCCACTGGTTGCCACCCGGGCTGCGGAGGCTGCGACGTCGGTGACCTCGGTGCCGAGCAGGGTCTCCGGGCCGATCCCGGACGGGGTGAGCGGCCGCTGCCAGGCGGTGAAGCCCGCCCCGGACGAGCGGGCGTCCGTTCCGACGACCCGGTCCGCGGCCAGGCCGAGCATGCCCGGAACCGCAGGAGCGGTCAGCCCGGCCGAACGGAGCACCAGCCGGTGCTCCGCGCTCACCGAGTACAGCGGGCCGCCGCCCGAGACACCGAGGGAGAGCAGTGGTTCGGCCGGATCGCCGATCGGATGGGACGTGCTGACCACGGAGAGACGCCCGGGCAGGCGAACCCTGCCCGGCGCGCAGGCGGTGTCGTCCGCACAGGTGTACACGCGCGCTCCGACGGTGACGACGAGCGCCTCACCCATCCGTTCGGCGTAAACCCGGGCGTTGCGTCCGGTCGGGACGAGCTTGCGGCACGACGAGGTGGACGTCGCGAGGTCACGGACGCAGCGGTTCACCGAGGCAGCGGTTCGGTAGACGTACTCGAGGCTTGCGGAGTCCAGCGGGCGCACGAAGAGCAGGTCACCGGGCACGCGGAACGCCGCCGGGCCGGCGCTGCCGTCCAGGTCGACCGGGTCGACGTCGGTGGCCAGCCCGACCCATCCGCTGCCGCCATAGGAGCGCAGGTGGTAGGCGAAGCCGGCGTCCATCGCCCAACGGTCGGTTGTGGACCGGGTGCGGGACGGCGCGGCGGGCAGGTCGGCCCAGTCGGGCAGGGCGGTCGCCGTCGCGACCAGGCCGGCGTCGAGAGCGCCGAGCACGGCCCGGCCGGAATCCTGCAACAGCACGTGGGTGTCGGTCAGGGCCAGGAGTTCCTCGTCGGCGTCCGTGCGCACCCGGGACAGGTCGACGTCGCGGGACGCGCCGGAGCCGAGGTCGACCACGACCCCGCGACCGGACCACACGCGGAACGCGGCGACACCGTTCGCGACGTAGTCGGGGTGATCGACGCCGGAGGCGCCGCTCAGGGCGGGCCTGACCGTCCGCCAGGTGGCACCGAAGTCGGTGGAGAGCCGGTAGGTGGCGCCGGCGAAGGTGAGGATCGAACGTCCGGACGCGGCAACCAGGTCGGTCTGCACGGTCGTCTCGGCGAGCGGCGTACTCCAGTCGTGGAGGATGGCCGCGGCCGCCGGGGACGCCGGAAGGAGACCCGTGCACAGCACGGCCACGCCCGTGGCGGCCACCGCACGGTGGTACGCGAAAGCTCGCATCGTCGCTCCTCGATCGGCCCGGGATCTGGACCGGTTGTCGGATTTCGCGGCGTGCGATTCCCCCCGCGTGTGAGGGTATCGGCCGGACGTTCGCCTGCCACAGTCCCCGGAAGGGCTACCGCGGTGGGCGGGTGGGCTCAGGGTCTGGGTACCGCGGCGGTTGGCTTCGAGTACTTCCAGGCCGTGTTGTAGCCGTCCTTGGTACCGGTGACCTTCACCTTCAGCTGGTAGCCCGCGTCGCCGGGCTGCACCGTGTAGGTCGGGTCGGTGCGGGTCGAGGTCACCGCGTAGGACTTCGACTTCTTCACCTTGTACCAGCGATAGGTGAAGCCGACCGGGGCGGGTTCCCAGGTTCGCGGGGTCGCGGTGAGCGTGTCACCGACCTCGGGGGTGGGGTCGTCGATCGTGGGCGTGGGCGTCTGGGTGAAGGACGCCTTCTTCACCGTGTACGTCGCCCGGGACGTCTTGGTGGTGTCCTTCCAGCCGTCGTAGCTGCCGGTCGCGGTCACGCTCAGCTTCGCGCCCACATCGGCCGGATCCACCTTGTAGCGGCACTCCGTCGCGCCGGAGATGTTCACGGTGCCCTTGCTGGTGGTGCGCCGCCACTGGCAGGCCACCGTTGCGCCCGAGGGCGACCAGGTGCCGGTCTTCGCGGTCAGGGTCTGGGCCACCGTCGGGGTGGTGTCGGAGATCGTCGGGGTGGGGCCGCTGACCGTGCCGAGGAAGGCCTTGATCACGGCGAAGGTGCCCGAGACCCCGTCGGTGCCGTCGGCCGGTTCGCCGAAGTCGGAACTGCCGTCCACGCGGGTCACGTTGCCGCTGCCGTCCTGCGCGGAGGCGACCAGCTTCCAGGTGTAGGTGCCGGTCGCGACGTCGTTGCCGGCCTCGTCCCTGCCGTCCCAGGCGAGGCCCCGCACCGACCCGTCGTCGCTGGCCGCGACGGTGAAGGTCCGGACGACGTCACCGGCGGCGTTGCTGATCGTGAGGGTACCCCCGGCGAGCGGTTTGGTGGTGTCGATCTCCGGCACCCAGGAGCGGGTGCTGGTGATCAGGTTCAGGCTGCTGGGCGCGAGGATGCCGAGCATGCGTGGGGCGGACGTGGGCGCCACCGTGAGCGGACGGACCACGAGCTCGGTTGCGGTGGAGTAGGCCAGCCGGGCCGTCCCGTCGGTGACCACGGCGTCCCAGTCGACGTCCGGGACGCTCTCGGTCGCCTGGGTGGCCGGGTTCCACACCTCCAGCCGGAGCGCGTCGTTGTCGTCGTAGTACTGGATGGCGACGAAGCTGTCGCCGTAGTCGACGGGCAGGCCGTAGCGCTCGTAGACCTGATCGGTGCGGTAGTTGATCGCCAGGGTGTAGGGGATGTAGTGCGAGTCGAAGGTGTAGCCGAACACCCAGTCACCCCACAGCCCGGCGAGGCTGAACCCCTGCAGCCGGTACTTCACCGGCACGTTCACCCGCGCGGACTGCTTCGTGACCAGGTCGTACACGTCGTAGCGACCCAGGGATGCGTTGGTGCGCATCAGGATCAGCGAGCCGAACATGCCCCGGATGGTCGCCTGCTTGAGCGCCTTTCCGTCGACCTGCATCGCCTGGATGTAGGACAGTGTGTACACCGGGTAATAGGGGCCGCTGATCAACCCGGGCAGCGAGCCGTACTTGCTCTTCGAGAGCGTGCGGACGAGGTCGCCCCGGTCGTAGAGCCGCAGCTTGCTTCCGTCGTCGAGGAGGGTCCTGGCCCCGGAGGTGCCCACGTCCTCCGCCCGCGGGAACGGGGTCTCCTCCTCGCCGATCGCGGTGGCGGAGAGGGGGCGCTGCCACGCCTGGAAGTCGGACCCGCCCACCTCGGGGCGCTCGTCCAGACCGGTGACCCGGTCGGGGGTGAGTTCGAGGACGTCGACCTTGGTCGCGACGTCCGGGTAGCCGTAGAGCTTGCTGATCCTGCCGTCCTCATCCACGGCACCCACGTAGCCGGCCTGGCCCGTACCGACCGTGGCGAGCAGGCGGGTGGCGTCGCCGGCCGGGTACAGCGTCGTGGCGTCGTCGGTCTTCACCTTGGTCGGCGTCCCGGGCGTGTCGGTGCCCGGGACCAGGTACTCGTCGGTGCCAGAGCCCGACGACACCGACCAGTACAGCCAGCCGGCCCCGGAGTGGATCGCGGTCCAGGCGTCACGCTGGTCGCCTCCACCGGGCGCCTTGACCGTGGTGCAGTTGCTGGACGAGAGCCAGGAGTCATTGTCCGCGAGGGAGCGGAAGCACAGGTGGAGGTAGCTGCTGTCGGCCCAGGTGTAGACCACCTGGCCCTCGCGCAGGGCCGCGTCCATCAGGCCGGCGACGGGTACCCGGGACAGCGTGGCCGGGTCGCCGTTCAGCGGCACCACGTCGAGGTAGCCGGTGCCCGGGCGTCCGCTCGAGGTGGTGGTGAGCGCGGCGAACAGTGCGACGGCCTGGCCGGCCAGGCCGACCTGCACGTACGGGCTGCCGGACGTCGGCGCCGCATACTCCAGATCGTGGGTCGTCGCCGAGGCGAGGTCCTCCGCGTGGTAGCCGCCGTCGTCGCTGTAGACCGCCGTCTGCGGGTCGGCGGCTTCGAGGCCGCTGCCGGGCAGCCGGACCGGATCGGCGGTCTCCCCGCTGGCGAGGTCGGTGCGGTACACGTTGGTGAAGTCGCCGCTGTCGTCGTAGCCGCTCGAGGAGGCGACGAGCGTCCCGCCACGGGCGTCCGCGATGGTGCCGTCGGCCAGCCACGGCACAGCCAGCGGAGTGAAGGCTCCGGTCGCGTCGGCCACGACCAGCTCGGGCAGCGCGCTGGTGCTCACGTCGAGCACGGTCTGGTCACCGGACGCGGCGGCAACCGTCGGCGTCGAGATGGTCCTGGGCAGCGGCACCCGCAGATCGGAATCCTCCGCGGCAGCGGGCGGGACGGCGAGTGTGAACGTGGTCGCGACCAGCGCGAGCGTGGCCAGCACGGCGGCTGCGCGTCGACTCCCGTGCCTCGTTGCCGGACGTCCGGCTCGCAGCATCGCAGCTCCTGTTTTCGCGTCTGACCGGAACGCCCACCAGCGGGCCGCGGCCCGAGCGCTCCCCCCGCTCCCGCAAGGATAGCGGTTGGCCTCCGGATCGTCGGGCAGGATCCCGGGCGGGGCCCGGTCCCGTGCACCAATTCCCGCGGCCCGCGGGCAGGCTCTGGAAGCGGTGCCGCAATGGTCGGGCCAACTGCTAGCGTCGGAGCGGACACTCACCAGCCACACATCTCACCGAGGAGCACATCGTGAGCCAGACCCCCGTCAAGGTAGCGGTCACCGGCGCAGCCGGTCAGATCTGCTACAGCCTGCTGTTCCGGATCGCCAGCGGCGCGCTGCTGGGCCCCGACCAGCCCGTCGAACTGCGCCTGCTGGAGATCACCCCGGCGCTGAAGGCGCTCGAGGGCGTCGTCATGGAACTGGACGACTGCGCCTTCCCGCTGCTGAGCAAGGTCGAGATCGGCGATGACGCCACCAAGGTGTTCGACGGCGTGAACCTCGCCATGCTGGTGGGCGCCCGTCCCCGCACCGCGGGCATGGAGCGGGCCGACCTGCTGAGCGCGAACGGCGCCATCTTCACCGCGCAGGGCAAGGCCCTCAATGAGGTCGCGGCGAGCGACATCAAGGTGCTGATCACCGGCAACCCGGCGAACACCAACGCGCTGATCGCCATGAGCAACGCCCCCGACATCCCCAACAACCGGTTCAACGCCCTGACCCGGCTCGATCACAACCGTGCGATCACCCAGGTGGCGCAGAAGGCCGGCGTGCCGGTGACCTCGGTGAAGCACATGACCATCTGGGGCAACCACTCGGCGAGCCAGTACCCCGACCTGTTCCACGCCGAGATCGACGGCAGGAACGCCGCAGAGGTGATCAACGACCAGGCCTGGCTCGAGAGCGACTTCATCCCGACCGTCGCCAAGCGGGGCGCCGCGATCATCGCGGCTCGCGGGTCCTCCTCCGCCGCGTCGGCGGCCAACGCCACCGTCGAGCACATGCACGACTGGGTGCTGGGCTCGGCCGAGGGCGACTGGATCTCCATGTCGGTGCCCTCCGACGGTTCCTACGGCGTCCCGGAGGGACTGATCTCTTCCTTCCCGTGCGTGGTGAAGAACGGCACGTACGAGATCGTCCAGGGCCTGCAGATCAACGAATTCAGCCGCGCGAAGATCGATGCCTCCGTTGCGGAACTGGTCGACGAGCGCGCCGCCGTCACCGAACTCGGCCTGATCTGATCCTCACGGTTCGTCCCATGGCGGGGGCGCGGGGCTGGTCCCCGCGCCCCCGCTGCGTCGCCGGGCCCGTATGGACTTGCCCAGATGGGCCCGGACCACTCGCCACCGCGCTATCGTGCCGGATGTCCACATGCTCTCGGGGGGAGCGGACACCTTTATCCGCCTGACCACCAGGAGACTGAGAGCATGCGCACGCGCACCCGGTCGACTCTGCGCGGCGTCGCCGCCGGAGCCGTCCTCACCGCCCTGATCGGCAGCAGCCTGGCCGTGCCGGCCGGCGCCGCACCGATCGACACCCAAGCCAAGTTCAAAGTGGCTGGCCTCACCGACCAGTCCCGGGTGATCAAGGGCCATTACCTGGTCCAGCTCCAGGGCAAGCCGCTGACCCGTGGCGGCAGCAGGACCCTGAACAGGGCCAGCGCCGACACCGCCCGGACGGCGGCGGCCAGCGCCGGAATCACGGTGAAGTCCAGCTTCTCCTCGCTGTGGAACGGGCTGAGCGTGACGGCGTCCGAGAGCCAGATCAGGAAGCTCGCCCAGTCGTCCGTTGTGACCGCCGTGTACCCCGTGCTCAAGGTGTCGCTGCCGAAGGACGTGACGAGCAGGGCGGACGCCGCGGCGGCCGTCAGCGAGGTCGCCGCGACCGACACCGGCTTCACCGGTGAGGGGATCAAGGTCGGGGTGATCGACACCGGCATCGACTACAACAACCTCGACCTCGGCGGCTCCGGGACCCAGGGCAACGACGCGGACTTCGGCTCCAGCGCGCCGCGGGTGAAGTACGGCTACGACTTCGTCGGCAACGACTACGACTCCACCGGTGAGTCCGGCTCGGCCAACCCCGTGCCCGACGCCTACCCCGACGACTGCGATGGCCACGGAACCCACGTCGCCGGCATCATCGGAGCCGACGGCACCGGCGCCGCTGACAGCGTCACCGGCGTCGCGCCGAAGGTCACCTTCGGCGCCTACCGGGTGTTCGGCTGCGAGGGCAGCACCGGTACCGACATCCTGCTCCAGGCCATGTCCCGCGCGCTGAGCGACGGCATGGACATCGTGAACATGTCCATTGGCAGCGACTTCGGCTCCTGGCCCGACTATCCGGACGCGGTCGCGGCCGCGAACCTGGTCGACGCGGGCGTCGTCGTTGTCGCCGCCGCGGGCAACAGCGGTGACACCGGGTTGTTCTCCGCCGGCAGCCCCGGCGTCGGCTCGGGCGTGATCTCGGTGGCCTCGTACGAGTCCGAGACGATCCGCGCGAAGGCGCTCGCGGTCGGCGAGAGCAAGATCGTGTACGCCGCGGTCGAGGGCACGCCCGATGCGCCCGCGGACAACACGACCAGCCTGAGCCTGGTGAACGCCTCCAGCAGCACCGCCTGCAAGACGCTGACCAGCGTCGCGCCGGGCACCGCGATCCTGGTCAAGCGGGGAACCTGCGCGATCAGCACCAAGGTGAAGTACGCCGAGATCGCAGGCGCTGCGGCAATGGTGCTCTACGACACCGCGTCCGGGCTGTCCGGCTACAGCACGGGGGCGGACACCTACGACATCCCGGCGGTGAGCATCAGCGGCAGCCAGGGTTCCGCGCTCGCGGCGTTGATCAAGAAGTCCGGCCCCCAGACCATGACCTGGCTGGACGTACAGTCCGATCTCGCGAACCCGAACGGCGGCAAGCTCTCGACCTTCAGCTCCGCCGGGCTCGCCGCGGACCTGGGCCTGGTACCGACGATCTCGGCCCCGGGCGGGAACATCTACTCCACCCTTCCGATCGAGCTCGGCAGTCACGGCAACATGTCGGGAACCTCGATGGCCGCCCCGTACGTCGCCGGTTCCGCGGCCCTGCTGCTGCAGGCGAAGCCGGCCCTGAAGGGGCATCCGGCCGAGGCCGCCCAGCTGCTGTACAACACGGCCGTCCCGGTGGCGAAGTCCACCGAGTCGGGAGTCACCAAGTACCCCGAGGCCGTGTTCCGGCAGGGAGCAGGACTGGTGAAGGCCGCCAACGCGATCGCGGCGGCCGACGGCGTGACCGCATCGCCCTCCGTCCTCGAACTGGGCGAGGGGAACTCCCACACCGTGACCATCACGCTCACCAACAGCACCGGGTCCGACCAGACCTACACCCCGAAGCGGGTTTCCGGAGTCAGCGCCGCGGCCAGCACAGGCTCGGCCACCTACGTCGGGACCACCACTCCGAAGTACGGCTTCGGCGACGCCGGGTTCCGCGCGTCGGTGAAGTCCGTGGTCGTTCCGGCGGGCGGCTCCGCCCAGGTCACGGTGAAACTCACCGCGCCGAGCAAGGTACTCAAGGGCAAGGCCGGCCTGCTCTACGGGGGCTGGATCCAGTTCACCACCACGGGTGAGGGCAACGCGGTCTCCGTGCCGTTCGCCGGAATGCGTGGCGACTACCAGTCGGTGAAGGTCCTCAACGGGTACCGGTTGGTCGACGCCAACGGGAAGAAGTGGTCGCTGCCGCGGCTGGGTGTCGAGGTGTACGACGACGGGATCTACTTCCTGTCGTCCACGAAGTCGAACAAGTACGCCTTCGACCTGTCCGATTACTTCCCCTCGGTGATCTACCACCTCGACTACCCCGCGTCCGACGTGCGGATGAGGGTGATAAACGTGAAGACGAAGAAGTCCTACTACGCGCTGATCAACCCCGAGGCCGGCGACCCCGTCGACGCGACCCACCTCGGTGAGATGCCCAGGGACGTCGACCTGCAGGCCGTCACGTTCTTCGGGGAGTACCTGACCGCCGACAACGGCATCGGGTACCTCCCGGACGGGAACTACCAGCTGCAGTTGAAGGTGCTCAAGCCGCTGGGCAGCGCGTCCAGCAGCAAGCACTGGGAGACCTACACCTCGCCGAAGTTCTTCATCGAGCAGTAGCGACCTCGTGGTGCGGCCGGCCCGGTTCGGGCCGGCCGCACCGCTGTTCCCGGGTTGTGGCCACTAGTTACGGTTCCGTAGCCGTAGGACTACGCTGTCCGGGTCCCTCCCGAAAGCGAGCCAGCAATGGTGTTCCTCGGCCGCCAGGCCACTCCCGCCACCCGGGCCGTCCGAGAGGCCCGCGACTTCCTGCTCGCCCACGGCGAGGACTACGCCGGCGCCGTCGCAGGATTCCGCTGGCCGGAACTGGACGAGTTCAACTTCGCCACCGAATGGTTCGACGTGGTCGCCGGAGAGCATCCCGACCGTGCCGCCGTCACGATCGTCTCCGCCGACCTGAGCGCGCAGTCGTGGACCTACGCCGAGCTGTCGCAGCGCTCTGACCAGGTGGCCCGCTGGTTGCGTGGACTCGGCATCGGCGCCGGCGACCGCGTGATCGTGATGCTGAACAACACCGTCGAACTGTGGGAGCTGCTGCTCGCCCTGCTGAAGATCCGGGCGGTGGCGATCCCGACCTCGACGCTGCTGTCCGCGGCCGACCTCGGCTACCGGGTTGAGCATGGTGGCGCGAGCGCAGTGGTCGCGCCGACCAGCCTGCACGCCCGCCTGGAGGAGCTGCCGCGCTCGGTGCTGCGGATCGGCGTCGGCGAGGGCACCCCGTCCGGCTGGATCTCGATGACCGAGTCCCACAAGGCGCCGGCGACCTACCTGCCCAGTGCGCCAACGAAGGCGTCCGACCTCAGCCTGCTCTACTTCACCTCCGGCACCACCGCCCGACCCAAGCTGGTGGCCCACACCCACGTGTCCTACCCCGTCGGGCACCTGTCGACGATGTGGTGGCTGGGCGTCCGTCCCGGGGACGTGCATCTGAACATCTCCTCCCCCGGCTGGGGCAAGCACGCCTGGAGCAACTTCTTCTCCCCGTTCCTCGCCCAGGCGACGGTCTTCGTGTTCAACTACGACCGTTTCGACGCCTCGGCGCTGATGCAGGTGATGGAGACCCACGAGGTGACCACGTTCTGCGCACCGCCGACGGTGTGGCGGATGTTGATCCAGGCCGACCTGACCCAGCTGACCCGGCCGCCGCGTGAGCTGCTCGGCGCGGGCGAGCCGCTCAACCCCGAGGTGATCACACAGGTGCGCAAGGCCTGGGGCGCGACCATCCGGGACGGCTTCGGCCAGACCGAGATGACCTGTTGTATCGGCAACTCCCCCGGCCAGGTCGTCAAGGACGGCTCGATGGGACGCCCGATGCCGGGATACCCCGTCGTGCTGCTCGACCCGGCGTCCGGCGAGCCGACCACGGACGGGGGCGAGATCTGCCTGGACCTGTCCCAGCCGATCCTCGGCCTGATGGCCGGCTACCACGCCGACGACGAGATGACGGCTGAAGCCACCCGCGGCGGGTTCTACCACACCGGCGACATCGCCTCGATGGACGCCGAGGGCTACCTCACCTACGTCGGCCGCGCCGACGACGTGTTCAAGGCGTCGGACTACAAGATCTCGCCGTTCGAGCTGGAGTCGATCCTGCTCGAGCACCCCTACGTCACCGAGGTGGCGATCGTGCCGAGCCCCGACCCGGTGCGCGCGGCCGTGCCGAAGGCATTCATCTGCCTCGTCCAGGACCTCGCCGCCAGGCCGCAGGAGGCGGCCGAGGAGATCTTCGCCCACGCCCGGGAGCGACTGTCGGCCTACCAGCGGGTGCGGATCGTGGAATTCGTCACCGAGCTACCCAAGACCATCTCCGGCAAGATCCGTCGGGTGGAGCTCCGCGAGCGCGAGGCGTCCCGGGTCGCCACGGACGCCTCCGAGGGCCAGTTCCTGGAGCGCGACTTCCGCTGAGGCGTTCCGCCGACCTCACCGGGGACGGCGACGCGGACAACCCGAAGCCCGGGCCCGCACCTCACCGAGCGCCGCGCCCGGCGCAGATCCGGGCTAGCGGCTCGGCGGGATCCACCAGGCCAGGAGCGTGATGCCGATGCCGACGCCGAGCAGGACGATCGAGTCCAGCGCCCGGTTGCGGACCGCGAACAGGCCGACCCGCTGCTGGGGCATCAGCC
>PHEV01000086.1 GCA_002843035.1 Actinobacteria bacterium HGW-Actinobacteria-5
GGGTGGCGATGAAGATCACGGTCGGGTCGCCGAAGCCGGCCAGCGCCTGAGTGAGCGTGAGGACGCCGGTGGCCCACAGCGCCAGCGCGACGCCGAGGGCGACGATGCCCATCGGGACCCGGCCGGACATGAAGGCGACGACGGCCAGTACCAGGATGGTCAGCACGATCGCCACGGGACTCACGGCTGAACCCTATCCGCAGCACCCCTCCCGGTGCGGCTCCGCGCGGGGTGGACGAAAACAAGAACCGTCCCCTTATCGGCCAGGTGGCCGACAAGGGACGGTTCTCCTTTTCGTCCACACCCGGCCCTGGCCGATAAGGGGACGGTTCTCCTTATCGGCCACATCCGGGTCGACCCCTTGCGGGGGTTCGGCGGCATAGTGTCTGATCGTCACCGCGACATCGAAGGAGTGTCATGACCCGCAGCCCGCACAAGCTGATTCCCGCAGACTTCACGCCGGTGCCTTCGCTGGGCACCAGCTGCGAGGTGGACGCTGTCCCGGAGTTCGCGCCCGATCTCGACGCGGTGGCGCTCCTGGTCGGTACCGGCACGGATCTGACGGGCGTGGTGGGGATGGGCGCGGAGGCCCTCGCCGCGGCGGGCTTCGACGCGTCCGCCGGCAGCAGCCTCGTCGTCGCCCGCGACGGTCACCCGCTGGTGCTGGTGGGTGTGGGCGCGCTCGACGAGCTGGACGCCGACAGCCTGCGGGACGCGGCGGCCGCTGCGGCGCGCGCGACCGCGAAGAAGGGCGGACGGATCGGCCTCGACGTCCCCGCCATCGGCCTCGACGCCCGGATCGCGGGCCAGGTGCTCACCGAGGGTGCGCTGCTCGCCCGCTACCGCTACGCGGTGCTGAAGGCGGAGCCCAAGGAGGTCCTGCTCGAAGTGCTGCAGCTGAGGGTGGCAGGGGCGGACGCCGCCGCGCTGGCGGCGGGGATCGCCACAGCGCTCCTCACCGTCCGCGCGACCACGGTCGCCCGGGACCTCGCGAACACTCCGCCCGGGCACCTCACCGCCACCGACCTGGCCGAGGTGGCTGCGGAGCTCGGCGCCGAGTTCGGCTTCGAGGTGGAGTCCTTCGACAAGGCAGCGCTGATCGAGCTGGGCTGCGGCGGCATCCTCGGGGTGAACGCGGGCAGCGAGGAGGAGCCGCGGCTCGTCCTGCTCACCTACACCCCCGCCGGCGACCCGTCCGGACACCTCGGGCTGGTCGGCAAGGGCATCATGTACGACTCCGGCGGGATCAGCCTGAAGCCGTCCGACCCGATGCACCTGCTGATGAAGATGGACATGGGCGGCGCCGCGGCCGTGCTGGGCGCCTTCACCGCGTTGCGCGACCTCGGTACGAGCGCCGCGGTCTCCGGCTGGCTGTGCTGCACCGACAACATGCCCTCCGGCTCGGCCTACAAGCTCGGCGACGTGCTCACCTGCCGCAACGGGAAGACCGTCGAGGTGAAGAACACCGACGCCGAGGGCCGGCTGGCGATGATGGATGGCCTGGCGCTCGCGGTCGAGGCCGGCGTGGACGCGATCGTCGACATCGCCACCCTGACCGGCGCTGCCCTGATGGCGCTGGGCAAGTCGCGCGCTGCCGTCCTCGGCAACGACCAGGGCATGGTCGACCGGGTGCGGGCGGCGTCCGCAGCCACCGACGAGCCGGTCTGGCAGCTGCCGCTGGAGCGGAAGTACCGCAAGCAGCTCGATTCGGATATCGCCGACATCTCGAACCTCGGTGGCCCGCACGCGGGCGCGACCACGGCTGCGCTGTTCCTCGACGAGTTCGTGGCGGGCACGCCGTGGGCCCACATCGACATCGCCGGCACCATGTCGAGCGACGCGGACGAGGCCTGGCGCTCCGCCGGCGCCACCGGTTTCGGGGCCCGGCTGCTGGCGAACCTGGCGTCCGGCTTCACCGCCTGATTCCTGATCGCGGGACTCCGCGCGGCTGCGGGATCGCACGGGTCCGGGAAGGGCCGCGCGGCGGGTTCAGGCCGCGGGCGCGCCGATCCGTCCTGGCTCGGCGGTCTCCTTCTGCTCGGTGGGTTCGTTCAGGCGTCCTCCCCGGCGAGCATCAGGTACACGGCGCGCCGGGCCCCGGCGACGATCGCCGTGGCCTTCTCGCGCAGTGCGTCGTCACCGGTCTCCTCGACCTGTGCCAACGCGCCGAACAGCGACTGGGTCGCCTCGCGGAGCTTCACGGAAGCGCCCTCGTTCATCGCGTACACCTTCCAGGGCTCGGTGTCGCCGGACTCGGTGACCGTGCGCCGGCCGTAGTCGGTGATGCTGAAGACGCGCCGCGAGCCCTCGTTGCGGCTGCGGATCAGGCCCTGTTCCTGCAGCATTCGCAGGGTGGGGTAGATGCTGCCGGCACCGGGACGCCACACGCCACCGCTGCGCTCGGCGAGCTCCTGGATGATCTGGTAGCCGTGCATGTCGGCTCCGGCGAGCAGCGCGAGAACCGCGGCCTGGACGTCGCCGCGCCGGACCCGGTTGGGTCCGCGATGCGACCAGCCGCCGCGTCCGCCGTGCCGGGGATCGGGCAGGTCTCTCATGGCGATTCTCCTTTGAAGACTATCGACACACATCACGATATGTCGCTGTGGATGGCACGTCCAGTCCCCACGACGGGCGGATGCCACCGCCCCATCACGGACCGCACCGGTACGGCTTCCATCTCCACGCCCTCGCCGAAGCCGCTTCCGGCGCAGCGGGAGTTCGGATCGCTGGCCGAACTCGTGCCGCACCTGGCCGGGCACGTGCTCGCGCCCGGCTTCCTCGAGGGGTGGTACGGGACCGGACGGATTGCCGTGGCAGGGTTCCGCCGCGTACGATTTGGTCAATCGATTTAGCCGCAGGGGCAGACGTTCGTCCCCGGGTTGGCTAACCTGCTGGTGGTGACAACTTCGAGGAGTCCACATGGACGTGCGCTTCCCTGACGTGACCGACCTGGCCGCCGTGCCGATCGGGGACATGCCCGGCGACAAGGTCCAGATCGAGGACACCCACGTGGCCAAGGCGAGAGTGATCTTCCCCGAGCTGTGGCGGCTCCTCGACCCCCTCCTGTCCGACGGCGGACGCGCGGTCGTCGCTGTCTGCGGCGGTTCGGGCGTGGGAAAGTCCGAGATCGGCTCGCTGCTGGCCTACGGGTTGAACGCGCTCGGCGTGGGTGCCTACGTGCTCTCCGGGGACAACTATCCACGGCGCATCCCCGCGATGAACGACGCTGAACGGCTTCGGACCTTTCGGGTGGGCGGCGTGCAGGGGCTGGTTGCTCGCGGCGCCTACGACGGCGCGGTGCGGGACGAGCTGGCCGCCCTGGTGGCCTCCGATCGGGACGCCGATCCCGCCGAGATCGCTGCACACCCGTGGCTGTCCACCTACCAGAAGGCCGGACGCCGGGCACTCGCCGGCTACCTCGGCACTCCGGCAGAGACCGACTTCGATGAGGTCAGCGGAATCCTGGCCGCCTTCCACGCCGGCGCTGCCGAGCTGATGCTGAAGCGGATGGGCCGCACGCCCGACCAGCTCTGGTACGACGCGGTGGACGTGCGTGATGTCCGCGTGGTCGTCGTGGAGTGGACGCACGGCAACTCCGACCAGCTGACCGGCGTGGACATTCCGGTCCTGCTGAACAGCACCCCCGAGGAGACCCTTGCGCATCGCCGTTCGCGCAGCCGGGACGGCGCCGTGGACAGCCCGTTCACCACGATGGTGCTCGAAATCGAGCAGGAGAAGCTGCGCGCCCAGGCGCCGAAGGCGCGGATCATCGTCGCCAAGTCCGGCGAACTGCTCGACTACGACGGCTACCTGAAGGCGATGGGAGCCGATCTGCCCGGGGCGGGCGTGATGCTGAACGTCTACCCCGACAGCATCGGCGGCACCCTCGCCGACCTGGTCGCGTTCGTGCGGCGTCCCGAACTGGCGGACGTGTTCAGCTCGGCCTACCTGCTGCCCAGCGTGTTCAACACCGACCTGGACCGCGGTTTCTCGGTGATCGACTACAGCCTGTCCGAGCAGTTCGCCACGGCGGCCGACCTGGACGCCCTGGCCGGGGAGGGTATCGACTTCGCGTTCGACTTCATCCTCAACCACGCCTCGGTGCTGTCCCCGCAGTTCCAGGACATCCTCGCCCACGGCGAGCGGTCGAAGTTCACCGACTTCTTCATCGACTGGAACAAGTTCTGGGCCGGGCACGGTGAGTTGACCCCGGAAGGCTACGTGCAGCCCGACCCCGAGCTGATCAGGGACATGTTCTTCCGCAAGCCGGGCCTGCCGATCCTGATGGTGCGGCTGCCCGACGGCACCGAGAAGCCGTACTGGAACACCTTCTACCAGGAGGTGCGCTACACCGCTCCGGGCACGCAGGACCTGATGCGGGCGACCGGGCTGCAGTACGGACGCGCCGAGGTGCTCTCCGGGCGGGTGGCCGCAGCGCTCGCGTCCGGGCAGCGCCCGGGCGAGGCCGACTTCAGCGGCTTCGAACCGGTCAGGGACGCGGTGGTCAACCTCGTGGAGGGCAACCGCACCTACCTCGGCCAGATGGATCTGAACATCGCCAGCCCGCTGGTCTGGGAGTTCTACGCCGACACCCTCGACAAGCTGGCTGGCTACGGCGCGCAGATCGTCCGGCTGGACGCCTTCGCGTACGCCCCCAAGGCGCCGGGGCTGAAGAACTTCCTCAACGACCCCGGTACCTGGGACCTGCTCGCCCGGGTGAAGGAGCTGGCCGACCGGCGCGGTCTGAGGCTGCTGCCGGAGATCCACTCCACCTACGCCGAGGGCATCCACGAGGTGTTGGCGGAAAAGGGGTTCCTCACCTACGACTTCTTCCTTCCGGGCCTGCTGATCGACGCCCTCGACCGGCGCGATGCCTCCACGCTCAAGCGTTGGATCGGCGAGCTGCTCGCCAAGGACATCCACACGGTGAACATGCTCGGCTGCCACGACGGCATCCCGCTGCTCGACCTCAAGGGCCTGCTGGACGAGGAGCGGATCCAGGCGCTGATCGCGACCATCGTCGGCCGTGGCGGCTACGTCAAGGACCTGCACGGCGCGAAGAACCTGTACTACCAGGTGAACGCCACCTACTACAGCGCGCTCGGGGAGAGCGACGCGCGGCTGCTGCTGGCGCGCGCCGTGCAATTGTTCATGCCGGGCAAGCCGCAGGTGTGGTACCTGGACCTGTTCGCGGGGAAGAACGACCACGCGGCGGTGGAGCGGGCCGGATCGGGCGGGCACAAGGAGATCAACCGGACGAACCTGGGTGCCGACGACATCGCGGCCGGGCTGCGAGTGCCGGTCGTGCAGCGCCAGCTCGAGCTGCTGAGGTTCCGCAACACCTTCGGTGCGTTCGGGTTCGACGCCGAGTGCGAGGTGGCCGACACGGGCGCCGAACGGCTGCTGGTCACCTGGCGCAAGGGCGGCCTGTCCGCGACGCTGGACGCCGACCTCGTGTCCGAGACGTTCACGATCACCGCCACCGGCGCTGACGGGGCGACCCTCACGATCTGAGGCTCCGGCCTCGCGCGCCGCGGCGTTCCCGGCGAGGAGACCGCACGGCCGTGACCTGGCGTCGCGGTCGGACCGTCCTCAGGATGGGCAGGTGGTCGGCCCGAACGCGCGCAGCAGCAGCGCCGGCACTGCCAGCAGGCCGGTGAAGAGCACTCCGGTGAAGGTGACCGGGCCGCGTCCGAGCAGGATGAAGGTGCCGGCCAGCAGGAGGAGAGGGCCGGCGGCACACGGGCTGGTCGCGGCCGGTGCGCCGCGGGAGGGGAGGTAGCTCGCGCCGACCAGCGCTCCGAGGGCGGACAGCACGCCGAGGACGACCAGGGTCGCCGGGTCGTGCGGCCAGCCCGCGACCGCCGCGTACGCCGGCAGCAGGGCGACGGCGAGGATGACCGCTGCGACGCTCTGGCGGGTACCCCAGGCCGCGCGCCAGTAGGCGAGCCCGGAGAGCTGCTCGGGACGGACGGCGTCCAGCGCGCGCGGGACGCGTCCGAAGAACTCCTCCGGCGAACCCATGCTGTGTCCTTCCGCGCGACGGCTCTTCGATGCCCACCCCACGCCGCGGAGCGTCGCCTGCGGGCGTGGTGCCGTGGGGAATGGCGGAGGCGAGGGGCCGTCGGCCGCGCCGCATCGGTCGGTCCCTTCGTTTGAGTCAGCACCCAGGACCGGCCGTCGGCACGGCCGACGGGTAACTCATACCCCAGGGGGTATCATATCAGTGGTTCTGCGGGAAACCCAGCTGCAATCCGCGGGCGCTCGGGTCCGGCCAGCGGCGGGTCACCGTCTTTGATCGGGTGAAGAAGTGCACGCCCTCGGTGCCGTGAGCGTGGGAATCACCGAACAGCGAGTTCTTCCAGCCGCCGAAGGAGTAGTAGGCCATCGGGACCGGCACCGGCACGTTGATCCCGACCATGCCGGCCTGCACCTCGATCTCGAACTTGCGCGCTGCGCCGCCGTCGTTGGTGAAGATCACCGAGCCGTTGCCGTAGGGATTGGCGTTGATCAGGCCGAGCCCCTCGTCGAAACCGGACACCCGCACGACCGAGAGCACCGGGCCGAAGATCTCGTCGGTGTAGATGCTCATGTCGGTGGCGACGTTGTCGAACAGGGTCGGCCCGACGAAGTAGCCGTCGGAGGGGCCATCGAAGGGGCCCTCGCGACCGTCCACCACCAGCGTGGCCCCGGCCTGCGCGCCGGCGGCGATGTAGCCGGTGATCCGGTCGCGGGCCTGCCGGGTGACGATCGGGCCCATGTCGACGCCGGTACTGCCGTCGCCGGTCCGCAGCGTCCGGACGCGCGCGACGATCTTCTCGATCAGCTGGTCCGCGATCGAGTCGGTGGCCAGGACGACGGAGACCGCCATGCAGCGCTCGCCGGCGGAACCGAAGCCACCGTTCACCGCGGCGTCCGCAGCCAATTCGAGGTCGGCATCCGGGAGCACCAGCATGTGGTTCTTCGCCCCGCCGAGTGCCTGGATGCGCTTGCCGTTGGCCGTCCCTCGTTCGTACACGTAGCGGGCGATCGGGGTGGACCCGACGAACGAGACGGCCTTCACCGCAGGGTTGTCGAGCAGGGCGTCCACAGCCTCCTTGTCGCCGTGCACGACGTTGAGCACGTCGGCGGGCAGGCCTGCCTCGCGCCACAGTTCGGCGATCGCGTTGACCGCGGACGGGTCCTTCTCGGACGGCTTGATGATCACGGCGTTGCCCGCGGCGATCGCGATCGGCACGAACCACATCGGCACCATCGCGGGGAAGTTGAACGGGGAGATCACGCCCACCACGCCGAGGGGCTGCAGCAGCGAGTAGGAGTCGACGTTCGTGGAGACGCTCTCGGAGTGGCCGCCCTTGAGCAGGTGCGGGATCCCGCAGGCGAACTCGACCACCTCGAGGCCGCGGGTGACTTCACCGAGCGCGTCGGACACGGTCTTGCCGTGCTCGGAGGTGATGATCTCCGCGATCCGCTCCTTGTGGGCGTTGAGCAGCTCGCGGAAGGCGAACATCACCGTGCCCCGCCGGGTCATCGACATCGCACCCCAGGCTGCGGCCGCCTTCTGTGAGCGCGCGACGACCTCGTCGACCAGTTCCTTCGAGGCCAGGTCGACCGCTCCGGTCTGCGCGCCCGTAGCCGGGTTGTACACGGGTGCGGTGCGTGCGGCGGTGCCGGTCCAGTACTCGTGGCCGATCAGGTGGGTGATCCGGCGCGGCGTGGCTCCGGAAGTGGGTTCGTGATGGCTCATGGTTAAATGTTAACACAATAGGACGTTATACGGGTGAGGGTATTCTTGCGCACGAGTGCGGACGCCTCCTCACCGCAAAGTGTCCCGTAGAGGCCGACTACGGCCTCTACGGGACACTTTGCGTGGGTTCCGCAGGGATCAGCCGCCGGCGAAGGGTGGTAGCACGTCCACGCGGGCGCTGCCGAGGATGGGC
The DNA here is from genome assembly GCA_002843035.1 of Actinobacteria bacterium HGW-Actinobacteria-5. Lineage (GTDB taxonomy): Bacteria > Actinomycetota > Actinomycetes > Propionibacteriales > Propionibacteriaceae > Propionicimonas. Next base: position 7,941 of record PHEV01000086.1, read on the forward strand.
TCGTCCGGCTCGCGGACGGCGCTGCCGTTGACCAGAAGGGTGCAGCGGGCGGGCACCACTGCCAGGGTCTGGTTCTGCGCGCCGAGGCGATCGAGGAGCCCGACGGCGGTGAGCTGCTCCCCGGTGAGGGTGGTGGTGGCGGTGCCCGCAGCGTCTGCGGCACCGGCGTAGAACCGGATCTCCGCCCTCAGCCGCCGATCGCGCTCATCGTGCGAGCCGGCTGGTGGAAGCCGGGTCTGCCGATGCCGTGTCCTGCGGCCTTGCCGAGGTGCGCTGCCTGCCACAGCGCGGCGAGCTCGGCGTCCCCGGCGCCCTCGCGCAGAGGGGTGCGCAGGTCGGTCTCGGTGTGGGCGAACAGGCAGGTGCGCAGCTGGCCGTCCGCAGTGAGCCGGGTCCGGTCGCACGCCGCGCAGAACGGAGCGGTGACCGAGGCGATCACTCCGATCCGGCCCGACGGCAGCCCTTTCGCGCTGGCGAGCCATTCCTGGGCCGGAGCCGCCCCTCGTTCCTTGGCCTCGGTGAGGGCGAACCGGGTGCGCAGCTGCGCGAGGATCTCGGTGGCCGGCACCATCACGGCCGGGTCCCAGCCGTGCTCGGGCCCCAGCGGCATCTGCTCGATGAACCGCAACCGGAAGCCCCGGGCCAGGCAGAACTCGGCCAGCGGCACCACATCCGCCTCGTTCACCCCACGCATCACCACGGTGTTCACCTTCACCGGACGCAACCCCGCCGCAGCAGCGGCCGCCAGCCCTGCCAGCACCTCGTCCAGCCGGTCGCGACGCGCCAGCGTGGCGTACCGCTCCCGATCCAGGGAGTCCAGTGACACATTCACCCGCCGTAGCCCGGCCTGCCGCAGCTGCTCGGCCTGCCGGTCCAGCCCGACCCCGTTGGTCGTCAGCATCAACTCCGGCGCAGCACCATCCGGCGTCCGCAACTGCGCCACCGCCGCGACGATCCCGGCCAGCCCGCGCCGCAGCAGCGGCTCACCCCCGGTGAAACGCACCCGGCTCACTCCGAGCCGTTCCACCGCCACACCGACCAGCCGCACCACCTCGGCGTCGGTCAGGACGTCGGGGCCCGGCAGCCACGGCAGGCCCGCGGCCGGCATGCAGTACGTGCACCGAAGGTTGCAGCGATCCGTCAACGAGACCCGGAGGTCGCGGGCAACCCTTCCGTGCGCGTCGCGCAGCCCGGTGACGGGCTTCGCGGCGACGGACACCCTGCCTCCTGGGCTCTCGGGACGCCCCACGCTAACCGGCCGAGCGTCCTCGATCCAGTACGGAGTTCTTACGGTGGGCAGCAATGGTTGCCGTGCCCGTGCCCGGGCTCGGACGGCGGTCGGATGTGCGAGCGTCTCGCGACTGAGCGTCCGGCTCGGAGCCGCCGGGCCCGGGATCGGGTCAGCCGCGGTCAGTCCTGCTCGACCGTGAACCGCGGTTCGCCCGCCCGGCAGGTGCCCCTGACCTTGGTGTCGGTGTCACCGCCGCTGCGATGGAACTCGACCTCGAGCGCCTCCGGTCCCCGTCCCTCGATATCGACGACGTAGCCGTCGGCCGGCACGGCGGCGTCGAGCGTGATCCGCTCCGAGCGGCAGGTCGCGGTGACCCGGCCGGGCGTCCCTGTCCAGGAACGCTGCACGGCGGGCGTCGTGGACGTGCGGGTCCGGGTGGCTGTCGCTCGTGGAGTCGCTGGATGAGTTGGCGCGTGGGTGGACGGATGGGTCGGAGCCGGCGTCGACGGGTGAGTGGGAGCCGGCGTCGGTGACGCGGTGGGCGGAGTGACGGCCGTCGCGCTGCTCGCGGGCAGTTGCGGGGCCGCCATGCTGGTGACCCGGGAGCCGGCGTGCGAGATCGCCCACCACACGGCGGTGGTGGACAACACGACCAGGACGACCCAGACTCCGGCCCAGGCCAGGAGTGGGAGCCGACGCATCATCCGGACATCATGCCGCATCCTGCACGACCCGACGGTGGCGTAGGGTCACACCATGGCGCTGGTCCTGATCGTCGAGGACGACGTGGCGATTCGAGCTGCGCTGAAGCGGGTGCTCACCGAGCGCAGGAATGCGGTCTCGGTCGCGGGCACGGGTATGGCGGGAATGGCGCTCCTGCTCCAGGAGCAGCCCGATATCGTGCTCCTCGATCTCGGGCTCCCCGACATCGACGGGTTCGGGGTGCTGGGCATGATCCGCGGCGTCAGTGACGTCCCGGTGATCGTGATCACCGCCCAGGACGACGACCGTTCGATCGTTCGCGCGCTCGACGCCGGCGCCGACGACTACGTCACCAAGCCCTTCGGCGCTGACCAGGTCGCGGCCCGGATCCGGGCTGTTCTCCGGCGCGCCCGCAGCGAACTGGACGAGGACGAAGTGCCGATCGTGATCGGCGACCTCGTGATCGACCCGCTCCGGCGCAAGGTCACCCTCGACGGCAACCCGGTGGCCTTCTCCCGCAAGGAGTTCGAGGTGCTGCTCCTGCTCGCCCAGCGCGCGGGCGCCGTCGTGACCAAGCGCGAGCTTCTCACCGAGGTGTGGCAGCAGCCTTTCGGCGGCGCCGACCGCACCGTCGACGTGCACCTCAGCTGGATCCGCAGGAAGCTCGGTGAGACCGCAGCCCAGCCCCGCTACCTGCACAGCGTCCGGGGGGTCGGCGTGCGGATGGTCGATCCGGGACAGGCCACCCCGTGACCCGACGCATCACGATCCTCGTCGCGGTCATCTCCACAGCGCTGCTCGTCTCGTTCCTGGTTCCGCTGGCGCTCCTGGTCAGGACGCTGGCCGAGGACCGCGGCATGGCGAGGGCCGACCAGGCCGCACGCAACGTCGCGATCCTGGTGACCGGCATCAACGAGCCGGCGCAGCTGGCGCTGCTGGTGGACGCAGCCGCGGAGTCGTCCGGTGTTGCGGTCGGGGTCATTCCCCGGGCCGGCGATCCGCTGGGCAACGTCGGCCCGATCGATCCGGCCGAGCTCGCGCGGGCCCGTGGTGGCGAGGCGTTCTCGGTCGTCGACGCGACGGGCGGACGCGTCTACGTACCGATCGCCCATGAGCGGGGAACCAGCGTCGTCGTCGCGACCATCCCTGCCGCGGAGTTGTACACCGGGGTTGCCGAGGCGTGGTGGATGATCGGCGGGACCGGCGCGGTGTTGTTCCTTGCGTCGCTGCTGATCGCGGCGAGGGCTTCCCGGCAGATCAGCGAGCCCCTGCTCGAGGTGGCGGCAACGGCGCACCGGCTGCGGGACGGCGACCTGACGGCGCGGGCCGTGGAGGAAGGGCCGGTGGAGACCCGGGAGCTGGCGTCCGCGCTCAACGGGCTGGCCGAGCGGATCCGCGGCCTGCTGGTCGAGGCGCGGGCGGGCGTCGGCGAACTCGCCCACCGCCTCCGGACGCCGGTCACGGCCCTGCGTCTCGACCTCGATGCCGTCGACGACCCGGAACTGGCCGACCGGCTCCAGGAACGGGTGGCGGCCCTGCAGGGCGCGATCGACGTCATCGTGAAGGAGGCCCGGCGCGAGGTTCGTGAGGACCTCAGCCCCGGGTGCGATCTCGTCCCCGTCGTCCGCGAGCGGGTCGAGTACTGGCGGGCCCTCGCCGACGACCAGGGACGGTCCGTGCGGCTCGATCTCCCCTCCGCTCCGGCGTGGGCCGGACTGGCCCGGCCCGAAGCCGACGACGTGGTCGACATCCTGATCGAGAACGTGTTCGCCCACACCCCCGAGCGTGCCGACTTCGACGTGTCGCTCTGGCTGACCGGGGGCGAGGTTCACCTCAAGGTCCACGACCAGGGGCCGGGTTTCGCCGCCAGCAGCGCCAATCGGACCGGGTCCACGGGCCTCGGGCTCGAGATCGCGCGGCGTACCGTCGCCGCCCTCAACGGTCGGCTGGTCACCTCACCGGTCGGCCAGCCCGGCGCCAGCGTGGAACTCGTGCTGCCGCAGCAGGACGGAACGCCGGTCCCCGAGCGGCCCGGCTCGTCCCCTGACCGGTGATCCGGGGTCAGTCGTCGGGATCCTCGCCGTGGTCGTCCTCGTGGTGCTCGTCCTCGTCGTGATCGTCATCGTCGTGGTGCCGATCCTGCTTTGCGGTGCTGGTCGACCTGCCTGAGCTGCCCTTCGAGGATCTGTGCGTGTCCACGACCGTGATCACCTTGGGCTTCGCCTCCTTGACCACGGTCTTCACCACCGTCGTCACGCAGGCGCCGTCGGTGAGCACTGCCGGCGGATCGCAGGGGGCGAAGGTGTACACCGTTACCTGTTCGGGCACGTCCTGCGGCTGGACGGGCGGCGTGTTCATCGCGCCGTAGGCGACGGACGCGCCCGCCGTCCCCACGATGATCGACGTGGCGGCGACAGCAGCGTTCAACAGATGCATGGTCTCTCCTCGGGTCTTCTCCAGTCTCGGGCCGGCCGTGGCCGACGTCACGCGAATCAAGCCGGGCTTAACCCAGACTTGACGAAGGCTTGCCGGCGAATGGTGCAGCGTTGAACTGGACCAGAGAAGGGGTGCACCATGACCTACTCAGCACGCAGCCGGGACCGCTTCCGCCTCGTGGCATCGGCAACCACCGGGGCGGTCGCCGCAGCGTGTGTGGCAGGCACCGGCGCGGTGATGGGAACCGCCTCCGCCGCCAACGCCCAGGGCGAGGTCGACAAGGCTGCCACGCGCCAGCGCGAGCTCGCCGCGCAGCCCCATGTCGTGGAGCTCCGCCGGCCCAGCGCGGTCGCGACCAAGATCAAGGTCGTGACGAAGCCCGGCCCGGGCCCGCAGGTCCGGGTGGTCCGCGTCGGGGGCGGGTCGTCCGGTACGAGTTCGCGTTCGCGCCGAACCGCGCCGAAGCCGCCCGTCACCTCCTCAGGGTCGTGAGGACGGCTACCCCCGCCCAGATCCGTTGGCGGGCGCTGGGGACGTACGTGGAACTCAGCGTCGCTGATGCAGACAGCTCCGTCCCCGCGGAGAGCCGCGCGCGGGCCCTGCTCGACCTGGTCGAGCGCACCTGCAGTCGCTTCCGGCCGGATTCGGACCTGAGTCGCGTCAACGCCCGCGCCGGCAGCTGGGTGAGGTCCGATCCGCTCCTGGTTGCCGCCACGGTCGCGGCCGTCGAAGCGGCCGAGCACACCGACGGCATCGTCCACCCGCTGCTCGGAAGGGTCGTGGTCGGGCTGGGATACGACCGGACGTTCACCGCGCTGCAGCCCGGCAGGGCCGCGGGTGCCCGGATCGCCCCACCGCCTGCCGACTCCTGGCGATCGATCGAGTGGGACGCCGACGCGATCCGGATCCCTCGCGGCACCGCGCTCGACCTCGGCGCGGTCGCGAAGGCGTGGGCGAGCGACCTGATCAGCCGGACGATCGCCGAGGAGCAGCAGACCAGCGTCGCGGTCAGCCTCGGGGGCGATGTGGCGGTCTCGCCCACGGGTCGTCCGACCTGGTGGCCGATCGAGATCCGTGACCACCCCGATGTGGAGGGGACTGTCGAGGTCGCCATCGCGGAGGGGGGTCTGGCCACGTCGTCGACCGTTGTGCGGAGATGGACGGCGGGCGGCGTGATCCGCCATCACCTGGTCGATCCGCGCACGGGTGAATCGGCGCGAACCTGCTGGCGGACGGTGAGCGCCACCGGCCCCTCCGCGACGGCGGCGAATGTCGCCACGACGGCGGCCGTCATCCTCGGTGACGACGCGATCGAGTGGCTGACCCGACGCTCGGTCGCCGCCCGACTCGTGTCCGAGGACGGCACGGTCACGCTGACCGCGGGTTGGCCCGGGAAGGGAGAGCAACGGTGAACGGACCCCTGCTGTGGTTCCTCAACCGCGGGACAGGAATCGTCCTGCTGGTGGTGATGACGATCTCGGTGGTGCTCGGCGTGCTCAGCGCGCGAGCCAGGGCGGGCCGGGGCACCCCGGGATTCGTCCGCTCCCTGGTGCACCGCAACGTCGCGCTGCTGGCCGTTTCCATGCTGGTCGTCCACGTGACCTCCGCCGTGGTGGACACCTACGTCGACATCCGGTGGTGGGACGCCCTGGTGCCCTGGGGAGGCCTCTACCAGCCCGTCTGGCTCGGCCTCGGGGCTCTGGCTCTCGACCTGCTTGCGGCCGTCACCATCACCAGCCTCCTGCGCACCCGGCTACCCCACGCCGCCTGGCGCCTGGTGCACTGGGCCGGCTATCTCGCCTGGGGCATCGCGGTCGTCCACGGCATCGGGATCGGCACCGACGCCGACGCGCAGTGGTCGGTGGCGCTCACCGTCGCCTGCGTCGCCGCGGTCGTCCTGGCAGTGGGCGTCCGGGTCACGGGAACGGTGCGGAAGGCGATCCGGGCATGAGCTTCTCGGTCGCTGAGGGACCCCGCCTCCTCGCCCACCTGGACGAAGGGCCGGGCCTCGACCGGCACCGGCTCGCCCACGCGGCGCCCGGTGTCGTCCCGCTTGAGCGCCTGGCGAGTGCCGCGGAGGCCGCCGACCTGCGCGGCGCATGCGTCCGAAAGATAATCTCCATTCAGGTTTGTCGTTGCAATTACTGAATATTCCTCGGGCCTCAGGAGCAGTTCCTGGAACATGGCATCAGTGATGACATCTTTGATGACTACTTTGCCGGGCGCGGGAGCTGCCTCTGTCCCCTGGATGGTCTGCTCGAAAAATTCTTTTTGTGCAAGCTCATATCCCCATGTGCGGAAGGCTCCCTCTGTATATTTCTGGATATTGCCTTTGTGAACTAGGGTAACCGATGGGAGCCCCATTGCAAGAGCATACCGGATTGCCCGGCGGATAAGGCGCTTCGAGCCTGTTTCGCTTATAGGCTTTATGCCAATGGCAGTTGCGGCGATGTCCTCGATCTTGTTGCCTTCATGCGGTGTTGCGTTGATTGTCTCGATGATGGCGCGAGCGTCGGGGCTGCCGGCTGGCCATTCTATGCCTGCATACACATCTTCGGTATTTTCGCGGAATATGACCACATTGAGCCGTTCGGGGTGTTTCATTGGCGAGGGCACGCCCGGAAAGT
>PHEV01000087.1 GCA_002843035.1 Actinobacteria bacterium HGW-Actinobacteria-5
GGTGCGGCAGCATGGGGCGATGGCCGAGCCCCGACTGATGCTGTTCGACACCGCCTCGCTGTACTTCCGTGCCTTCCACGGGCTGCCGACGAGCCTGCGGGCTCCGGACGGGCGTCCGGTGAACGCGGTGCGCGGGCTGCTCGACTTCATCGCCCGCTTCGTCACCGACTACTCCCCCAGTCAGGTCGCGTGCTGCTGGGACGATGCCTGGCGGCCCGCGTGGCGGGTGGCCCTGGTGCCGTCCTACAAGGCGCACCGGGTGGATCACGACGACGTCGAGCGGGTTCCGGAGGAGTTGGTGGCCCAGGTGCCGCTGATCCGCGACGTGCTGGACGCCGTGGGCCTGTCCGTGGTGGGCGCGAAGGACTGCGAGGCCGACGATGTGATCGGGACGCTCGCCGCCCGCTCGGGGATCCCCGTCGACGTGGTCACCGGCGACCGGGACCTGTTCCAGCTCGTCGACGACGCGCGCGGCGTCCGGGTGCTCTACTGCGGCCGCGGCGTCGCGAACCACGACCGGGTGGACGACGGCTGGCTCCGGGCGAAGTACGGCATCGGCGGCGCCGGCTACGTGGACTTCGCGGTGCTGCGCGGGGATCCGTCCGACGGCCTGCCCGGCGTCGCGGGCATCGGCGAGAAGTCCGCGGCGAGGCTGGTCGAGGCGCACGCCGACCTCGCCGGAATCGTGGCGGCGGCGTCGTCGGGGAAGCTGCCGGCGACGATGACCGCGAAGCTGGCCGCCGCCATCGACTACCTCGGACCGGCCCGTGAGGTCGTCGCCGTGCGGACCGACGCGGCGGTGCCCGAGCTGGACCTCAGCATCCCGGCGAGCCCCGTCGATCCCGTCCGGTTCGCCGAACTGGCCGAGGGCCTGAACCTGGGCGGTGCCGCCGAGCGGATCGTGAAGGCGCTCGCCGGCGGGTCGTGAGGGCCGCCGGCTCAGCCGCCGTTCGTGTGCAGCACGTAGACCGCAGAGCCGCCGACCACGTTGTACAGCCGATCACCGCTGCGCAGCGGCGCTCCGGCGGGGCTGAGCACCACGCGCTGCTCGACCTTCAGGCCCAGGCTGGCGAACAGTTCCTCCAGCTCGACCAGGGTGGTGTGGCGCAGGTTCGGGGTGTCGTACCAGGCGTGCGGGATCTCCCGCGACATCGGCATCCGGCCGCGCAGCAGGCGCAGGCGGTGCCTCCAGTAGCCGAAGTTCGGCACCGAGACGATCAGCCGCTCGCCGATCCGTCCCATGTGGTTGAGCACCTCCACCGGCCGGTGCAGGGTCTGCACCGTCCGGGACAGGACGACCACGTCGTAGGAGTGGTCGGCGAACTCCGCCAGCTCGGAGTCGAGGTCGAGTTCGATCACAGGCACGCCGGCGGAGATGGCAGCCAGCACCGAGTCGGGGTCGATCTCGACGCCGGTGCCGCGGCAGCCGGCGCTCGCGATCAGCGCGGCCAGCAACTCGCCGGAGCCGCAGCCGAGGTCGAGCACGCGGCTGCCCGCGGGGATCAGTCCGGCCACGAGGGCGAGGTCGGGACGCAGGGTCATGCCCGTACCTCCTTCAACGCCCGGTCGAAGTAGGCGCGCAGCGTGGCGTGGTACGGCTCGACGGGGAGAAGGAACGAGTCGTGGCCCCAGGCGGAGGGGATCTCACGGAAGGTCACCGGCTGCCCTGCCCGTTCCAGCTTGCGGACGATCCGCCGCGAGTGTTCGGTGCCGAAGCGCCAGTCGGTGTCGAAGGAGAGCACCAGCCACTTCACCGGGTCCGCGGTCACGGCCTCGAGCGCGTCCGGAGCAGCGAACGGGTCGAAGTAGTCCATCACGCGGGTGAGGTACAGGTAGCTGAGCGCGTCGAACCGTTCCAGGAACACCTGGCCCTGGTGATCGAGGTAGCTCTCCACGGCGAAGTCGATGCCGAACCCCGGGTGCTGCCGGTCCGGGTGGGGCTGGCGTCCGAACTTCTCGGTCAGGGCATCCTCGGACAGGTAGGTGATGTGCGCCATCATCCGCGCGATCGCCAGGCCGGTGTCCGGGTTCACGCCGCCCGCGGCGTACGCGCCGTCCGCGAAGTTCGGGTCGGTCATGATGGCCCGGCGTGCGACCGCTGAGAAGCCGATGTTCTGCGCGGTCAGCCGGCTCGACGCGGCGACCACGATGGCGTTGGCGACCTCCGCGGGGTGGTCGAGCGCCCACTGCAGAACCTGCATGCCGCCCAGCGACCCGCCGAGTGCGGCGACCAGACGGCTGATCCCCAGGTGCCTGACCAGGGCCCGGTGCACCTCGACCAGGTCGCGCATCATCAGTAGTGGGAAGTGCAGGCCGTAGGCCTTGCCGGTGGCCGGGTCGGTCGAGGACGGCCCGGTGCTGCCCTGGCAGCCGCCGATCAGGTTGGCCGAGATGACGAAGAACCGGTTGGTGTCCAACGGCCGTCCGGGGCCGATCAGGTTGTCCCACCAGCCGGGACGCTTCGCTCGCTCGTGGAAGCCGGCGGCGTGTGCGTCCCCGGTCAGCGCATGGCAGATGAACACGGCGTTGTCCGCTGCGGGCGAGAGCGACCCGTACGTCTCGTAGGCGACGTCGATCGGTCCGAGCGAGCCGCCGAGCTCGAGCATGAGCGGGGACTCCGTGGTGAACAGCCGGACGGTCTTCGTACTGACCAGCCCCACCGAACCCGGCTGCGCCCCGTCCGCCATCGAGAACCTCTCCCCCTGCTATCCGGGGCCTCAGCATAGTCAGCCCGCCTCACCCGGCCCTCCCGGGTTCGGGGGGCGTCATCGCGGGTTCGTCCCGGGGACCCCGGAGCGGGGCGAACGGGTCGCGCGTGAGAGACTGGTGTGGTTTGCGCGGAAAGGATGACGATGAGCGAACTGAAGGACACGATCCAGGCCGACATGGTCGCGGCGATGAAGGCCCACGACGAGCTCACCAAGTCCACCCTGCGGATGGCGGTTGCGGCGATCAAGAACGAGCAGGTCGCCGGCAGCGAGGCCCGCGAGCTCAGCGACGACGAGGTGATCGCGGTGCTGAACCGTGAGGTGGCCAAGCGACGCGACTCGGCCGAGGCCTACACCGCAGGCAAGCGTCCCGAGCTGGCCGCCAAGGAGCTGGCCGAGGTCGAGGTGCTGCAGCGATACCTTCCCGCGGCGCTCACCGAGGCGGAGCTGGACGCGATCGTCGCGGAGGAGGTCGCCGCAGCGGCCGCGCAACTGGGTGCGGCTCCGTCCATGAAGCAGATGGGCCTGGTGATCAAGGCCGTCAACGCCCGTGCCGCCGGACGCGCGCAGGGCGCGGCCGTCGCCGCGAAGGTGAAGGCTGCTCTGGCCTGAATCCGGACCAGGTTGGGGACGGTTCCGAACTCGGTCCACCTCCCGAGAATGGACCGAGTACGGAACCGTCCCCGATTCGGTCCACGGGCCGCTGGCAGGCGGCTCACCACCAGCCCTGGCGCTTCGCCCAGCGCAGCAGCACCAGCGACAGCGCGATCATCACCGCCAGCAGGATCGCGAGCGAGGGCCAGTCGGTCCGGTCGTTCACGATCACGTTCATGCCCAGCACCGAACTGATCGCCGTCACCGGCAACGTGATCGCGGCGATCACCGCCAGTCGTTCCGCGGCGATGGTCATCTTCGTGTCGGTGCGAGCCCGGTAGTACTCGGTGACCCCGGACAGGTACTCCAGCTGGCTGCCGGCGATCCGGCTGAGCCGGTCGTAGGCGTCCTTGCTGTCGCGCAGGGACTCCCGCACCCCGGCATCCTCGCCCAGCAGGCGGATGGCGCGTCCGTAGATCTCGGCGGCCTGACCGGCCATGGTGCGCAGGGTCAGGAGGGTGTGCCGAGTGCGGAACAGGTCCTCCAGCAATGCCTCGGGATGGGCGTCGCTCCGCTGCGCCATCACCCGCTGCTCGAGACCGCCGACGTCCCTGGCCAGGGCGTTCACCTGCCGCTCCTGCGTGATCGTCAGCGACGAGACGATCCGGTGGGACGCATCCCACGGCCCCGACGGCACGCGCCGGCCGGAGAGCATCCGCTCGGCGAGTTCCTCGGTCTCCTCCAGCATCACCTCCAGAGGGACGGCCGGGTTCCGTGGACCGTGCGTCGTGACCAAGTAGTTCGGCCCGATCAGCTGGTCCAGTTCGAGGTAGTGGACGTGCCCGTTCTCCCCCGGCAGCGGGCGCTGAAGGATCAGCAGGAGCGTCTGCCCGTACACATGCAGGCGCGGCACGTGATTGCGCTCGAGCACGTCCGTGACCGCCGCGGGGTGGGCGCCGAACTCGTCGTGCAGCAGCGTCCCGGTCGCCTCGTCCGGTTCGGGGACGTCGAGCCACAGCCATCCGGACGGGTCGGCCAGCAGCGCGGGGATGTCGGCATCCCCGCAGCGAGTCACCGCGCCGGTCCCGCGCTCGACCCACAGCACCCTCTGGACAGCCATGCCCCGACGTTAGGCGGGACGGTACCTCCGGAAGGCGGGCACAATTGCTGCCACCAGGGCGGTCAGGGCGATCACGAGCAGTCCACCGCCACCGGTCGTCCACGCGGTGCCGAGCAGCCCGGCGGCGTAGCCGTGCAGGGTGTCCGCAATCCGTGGCCCACCGGAGACGACCACGATGAACACTCCCTGCAGACGTCCCCGCACCGCGTCGTCGGCGGCCGAGAGCAGCATCGACTGCCGGAACGCCGCGGACGCCATGTCGGCACCGCCTCCGACCATCAGGAAAGCGCACGCCGCCGCCAGCATCGGCAGCGGCCAGCGCGGAGCAAGGCCGACCGCCAGCCCGAGCAGCGTGATCGCTGCACCCCACAGCACGATGCTCCAGATCACCGCCCGGCCCTGCCGCCGGACCCGTGAGACCCAGCCCGAGAAGACCCCGCCGATCACGGCGCCGACCGGCATCGCGGCCATCAGCAGCGCGAACTCCGTGCCGCCCTCCAGTGGCCCTCCGAAGGACTGGTGCGCGATCTCGGGGAAGAGCGCCCGGGGCATGCCGAAGATCATCGCGATCAGGTCCAGCAGGAACGATGTCAGCAGTACCGGGTGCAGGCGCAGGTACGCCAGCCCGTCGATCACCGAGCGCAGGCCCGGCGCACCGACCCGGTTCTCCACGGCCAGGGCGGGCAGTCGCCACACCGCGGCCAGGGTGGCGAACAGGGTGAGCGTGTCCACCAGGTAGAGCCAGGAGTAGCCGAGGACGGGGATCAGGATCCCGCCGATCATGGGCCCCACGATCGCGCCCGCCATCATCACCGTCATGTTGAGGGCGTTCGCCGCCGGCAACTGCGCAGCCGGCAACAGCCTCGGCAGAACCGCGCTGCGGGTGGGCTGGTTGACGGCGAAGAACGCCTGCTGCAGGGCGAACAGGCCGAGCATGAGCCAGACGTTGTTGACGTTCAGCGCGGCCTGGACCCAGAACAGCCCGCTGGTCGCGATCAGGCCGAACGTCGTGACCTGGAGGAGCACCCGACGGTCGAAGTGGTCGGCGAGCGCGCCGCCCCACAGCCCGAAGACGACCAGCGGAAGCAGTCCGAAGACACCGGTGAGGCCGACGTAGCCCGAGTCGCCGGTGATCGCGTAGATCTGGGCCGGCACCGCCACCACGGTCAGCTGTGCCCCGATCACGGTGATGATGTTCGCCTGCCACAGGCGCCGGAAGTGGGGGTTGGCCAGCGGCGCCGTGTCGGCGAACATTCCCCTGATGGCGACCATGCGCGGATCCTTCCGCTCAGCCGGCGAGGGGGAAACGGCGCAGGGTCTCGTAGCCCGCGCCGCCGGCCAGCAGCCGGGAGCGGACGAGGACGAACTCCTCCACGCCCCAGGCCTGCTCCGGGATCGCGTCGAGGATGGTGAGCCAGCGGCGGGCGGCGAACGGCCTGGTCCGCGCGAGGGTCAGGTGCGGGTGGAACCGTCCGCCGTCCACCACTACGCCGCAGGAGACAGCCGCGTTGCGGCAGCGGCGAGCCAGGCGGGCCAGGTCCTCTGAGCCTTCCGGGACGCCGAGCCACAAGGCCTTGGCACGATCGGCATCCGGGAAGGCTCCGGCACCGGCGAGCTGGACAGCGAACGGGCGCGTGCGCCCGGCCACCCCCTCCAGCACCTCCTCGAGCGGTTCGATCCGCGATGACTCCACGGCGGGCAGGAACGCACAGGTGAGGTGCCAGCCCTCCGGCTCCGTCCACCGGAACGCCGTCCCGGCGTCGCGGCGCGGCTCAAGGAAGTCGTCGATGGCGTCGACCACCGACCTGGGCGGGACGACCGCCACGAACAACCGGTCGCTCACGACATCAGCGCCAGGAGTTCCTCGGGTCTGCGCCGCAGCTGCAGGGCGCCGAAGGCCATCACGATGCCGATCACGAGCATGAAGATGCCGACGGTGACGGTCAGGAAAGCAGCCCCGACCTCGGGATTGACCAGGAAGTACAGTCCGAGCAGGGCGGTCACGCCGCCGGAGGTCAGGACCCACAGCCAGCTGCGCTGTCCCTGGCCGCGCAGCTGCCAGGCCATGGCCACCTGGAAGAGGCCGATGACCAGCGCCCACATGGCGAGGAAGACGACGATCACAGCGGCGACGAGGTTCGGCCGCAGCAGCGCGATGAAGCCGATCACCACGCCGGCAGAGCCCTGGAACACCGTCCAGCCCCAGCTGGTGCCGCGGAACACGATGCCGGTACCGAGCGCGACCACCCCGTCGATCACGCTGAAGACGCCGAACAGCATGAAGAAGCCCTGAACGGTGAGCCCCGGCGAGAAGACCGCTGCCAGGCCGAGCGCGATGCTGATCACGCCGCGAAGCAGGGTCAGCCACCACAGGCGCTTCGCGATCGACTCCGGATTCGAAGCTGGCATTTCCGTCCTCTCCCCCCGTGCTCCATCGCTCCGGATCCTAGACGACGAGCGGATCAGGCGTCTGCGCTGTCAATCGGGTCGCTGGAGGCACGCTCCCGGCGCGCCAGCCAGGTGAACGGCAACGCGAGCGCGTACACGCCGGAAGCGACCAGGTAGGACGCGGCGTAGCCGGACACATCGGCCACCCTGCCCAGCACGGGCTGCACCACGACGCCACCCGAGGAGCCCATCAGGGAGTCGAACGACAGCACCGTGGCCCTCTGCGCGGACGGGATCAGGCCGTTCAGGAACGACTGCCGCAGCGGCGACGTGGCAGCGCCGACCAGCGACCAGACGCCGACCAGCACCAGCGCGATCCACAGGGAGTTCGCCGCGGCGAGCCCGACGAGCAGGAGGACACCGACCAGCCCGCCCAGCACGAGCGCGTCGGTACGGCGCCGGAACAGTCGACGCACCCGACCGACCAGAAGGCCGCCGCAGATCTGTGCTCCGGCCGAGAGGGCTGCCGCGGCCCCGGCGATCGCGTAGGCGCGCGGATCGCCCGCGAGCTGGAGCAGATAGGGCTGGAGCGCATAGAAGACGTAGATGCCGACGCCGGCGGTGAACGGAGCGGCCAGCATCAGCCATCGGACGGGCGGGTTCCGCAGTCCCCCGTCGATCGATCCGGCCAGCACGACCCGGAGCGCCTGTGTGCGCGATCGGCCACGGTCCGGGGTGAAGCCCAGGTCGTGCATCGTGGCTGCGGCCACCACGGCGGTCACGGCGAGCAGCCCCGACCGGACGAGGTAGGGCACACCGAGGTTGCTCACCTGCGCGATCAGGCCTCCGGCCAGCGATCCCGTGAGCAGGGCAGCGCCCGAGGCCACCTGGGCCCGTCCGAACACCCGCTCCAGGTCGCCCGTGTGGCCCGTGGCCGCGAGCGCGTCGACCAGCCAGGCCTCGGTGGCGCCGGAGAAGAAGGTGAAGCCGAGCCCGACCAGCAGCGAGGCGAGGAGCCAGCCGGCGAAGGGCGCCCGCACCATCCACATCCACCAGTACAGCAGCGTCGACGTCAGCAGCACGACCGTCCCCAGCAGGAAGGAGAACCGGCGTCCGCTCGTGTCGGCGACCACCCCGGTGGGGATCTCGAAGAGCACCATTCCCAGCGTGAACGCGGCGTTCGCGGCGAAGGCCTGGGTGTTGTCCAGCCCGGCGTCGAGCAGGAACAGCGTGTTCACGCCCCAGATCGACGACGCCGCCAGCGTGGTGAGCACCGTCAGCACGAGGTAGGTCCGCTGCACGGGCCCCGAGGAGTCGCTCATCGGCTCAGGTTAGGCTCCCGCAGCCATCGGGTCGCGGACGGAAGGGCAACGTTCGTGCAGCACGCCACCCCGGCCGTGCACGATTGCTCACGATTCAACGCGCGGCGCGCCTGTATGACAATGTATGAAAATCCATCTCAGGGGAGATTCCGCATGCCCAACCGCAGCTGGCCGGCGCACGCCGCGCTGTCCGTGCTGTGGGGGTTGGCCATCACCTTGGTCTGCGGGGTCGTGCTGGGCTTCGGCTGGGCCGCGGCGGCCACCCTGACCAGCCTCAGCGCCGCCGTGGCGATCACGGCGTCAGTGCGGCTCGACGGTCGGCGGTTGGCCCGTCCCACCCACATCCGGCAGATGGTCATCCTCGCCGGGGCTGTGGCCGTCCAGAACGTCGGTTTGTGCTTCGCCCTCGCCCACGTGGGGATCGCGCTGAGCGCCATCGTGCTGGGGTCAATGCCGCTCTTCGCCACCCTCTTCGGCCAGATCTGGGGCGTGGACCGGATTACGGCCGCCGCGGCCGGAGGGCTCGCGACCGGCTTCACCGGGCTGCTGCTCGTCGTGATCTTCCCGGCCCAGGGCGACAGCTGGGCATTCCTCACCGGCATCTTCGCTGCCCTGCTCAGCGCCGTGGCGGGCGGGTTCGCGATCCGCTACGGCACGCTGCGGCTCGCGGGCGAACCGGACGTCGCGGTCGGCTCCCACGTGATCGCAGCCTTGGCGACGCTACCGCTGGTCTTCGTCTTCGGCGGTCCCCGGGGCGGGTCGGTCTGGGCCTACCTCGCGCTCGCTGCGCTCGTGGTCGTGATCGGGCTGGCGTCGCCGGTGCTCGACCTGCACATGCCGAGAAGCGGCCAGGGCGCCCGCGCGGGCATGGTGAAGACCCTGGGCTTGGTCGTTGCGGCGATCGTCGGCGTCCTTTTCCTCGGTGAGCAGGTCGATTTCGGACAGGTAGTGGGGATGTTGCTGCTGGTGTTGGGCGCAGCGCTCGTGCTGGAGCTCCTGCCGTCGCGCTGGTCGCTGCGCTGACCCGTCCCGGGGCGCGGCATCGCTCCCGGCACGGCACCCAGGCCTTACGCTGCTCGCATGGCCGAACCACAACAGCCCGCCACGAGTGAGTCCGGGGCCGCGAGGCCCGACCCGGTGCCGGACGAGACCGGATCGCCCGCCACGTCCGCGCCGCCCTCGGCACCCTTCTCCGGCTGGAAGTCCCTGCGCACGCGCAGCCTCGCCGTCGACCTGGGGCATCCGTTCGCGTGGGGCTTCACCGCCACGGTGGGCGCTCTGATGGCGATCTCGCTCGGCGGCGCGATCGTCTCGTTGTCCACCGTGATGGTCTCGATCGGCGTGGCGCTGTTCATCGCGCTCGCGCTCGACCCGATGGTGCGCTGGCTGGAGACCCACCGGATGTCCCGCGGCCTGAGCATCGCGACCGTCATGGTGGGCTTTGTGGTGATCTTCGGCGGCCTGATCGCCCTGGTCCTGCCCACGGCCATCGTCCAGGTCACCCAGTTCGCGCTGGCAGTGCCCGGCTACATCACAGGCATCCAGAACTCGGACTGGTTCAACAGCCTGGTCGCGCTGACCGGGCAGGCGGACCTGTACGACACCGTGCTGACCCAGCTCCGCACCTGGTTGTCCAACCCGGCCAACCTGCTGGCGATCGGTGGCGGCGCGCTCGCCGTCGGCACCGGGGTGGTGAACGCCGTCTCGGGCACGCTGATCGTGTTCGTGCTCACGCTCTACTTCCTCGCCTCGCTGCGCACGATGCAGCACGCACTGGTCCGGCTCGCTCCCGCACACGCCCGCCCCCAGCTGGAGAAGATCACCGACCAGATCACGGAGTCGGTCGGCGGCTACGTGTCCGGAATGGCCATCCTCGCCGCGGCCAACGCGGTGTTCTCGTTCATCCTGATGACCATCCTGCAGGTGCCGTTCGCGGCCCTGCTGTCGTCGCTCGCGCTGGCGATCACGATGATTCCCATGGTCGGGCCGGCCCTGTTCTGGATCCTGGCCACCGTGGTCATCCTGTTCACCAACCCGTGGGGCGCCCTGATCTTCGCGGTGGTCTACTTCGCCTACATGCAGGTCGAGGCGTACGTGATGACGCCGCGAGTGATGACCAAGGCCGTCGACATCCCCGGCTCGCTGGTGCTGATCGGGGCCATGGTCGGCGGCACCCTGCTCGGCCTGCTCGGCGCGCTGGTGGCCGTTCCGGTGACCGCGTCCCTGCTGATGATCCTGAACACGGTCTTCGTTCCGCGCCAGGACGCGAAGGTCACCGCCGACGGCTGAGCGCAGCCTTGTTGCCGCGTCGTAGCCTGAACCCGGATCCACGAGGAGGAACACGATGGAACTCGGCATGGTCGGACTCGGCAGGATGGGCGGCAACATGGTCGCTCGACTCCGCGCGGCAGGACACACCGTCCTCGGCTACGACACCAACCCGGAGCTGTCCGAGGCCACCAGCCTCGCCGACCTCGTCGGGCGCCTCGAGCAGAAGCCGCGCGTCGTCTGGGTGATGGTCCCGGTGCAGTTCCTGGACGGGGCCGTCGACGAGCTCGCCGGGCTGCTGTCCGAGGGCGACATCGTGATCGACGGCGGGAACACCAAGTGGACGGGAGACCAGGCCAGGGCCGACCGGCTCGCCGCCCAGGGAGTGCACTTCATCGACTGCGGGGTCTCCGGAGGCGTGTGGGGCAAGGAGCTCGGCTACGCGCTGATGTGCGGGGGTGACGAGGCCGACGTAGCCACGGTGCGGCCGATCTTCGACGCGCTGAAGCCCGACGGCGAGTTCGGCTTCGTGCACGCGGGCGGGCACGGCGCTGGGCACTTCACCAAGATGGTGCACAACGGCATCGAGTACTCGATCATGCAGGCCTACGCCGAGGGCTGGGAGCTGCTGGAGAAGGCGGAGCTGGTGCACAGCGTCCCGGAGATCTTCGACAGCTGGCGCGAGGGCACGGTGATCCGGTCCTGGCTGCTCGACCTGATCGCCCGTGCGTTGTCCGACGACCCGCACCTGGAGAAGCTGAAGGGCTACGCCGACGACTCCGGCGAGGGCCGCTGGACGGTGGACGCAGCGATCGACCTCGGCGTCCCCGTGCCGGCGCTGACCTCGGCGTTGTTCGCCCGGTTCGTCTCCCGGCAGGACGAGTCGCCGGCCATGAAGCTCGTCGCCGCCATGCGCAACCAGTTCGGCGGGCACGCCGTGCAGGCCGAGTCGCCCAGCCTGGGTGAGGTGTGACCGCCCTCAGAGAGTAGCGACCACGATCCCTGCGGCTGCGGGCACCGGCGCGTCGAGCGCCATCAGCGCTGCCCCGGCCTCGGCCAGGTCGACCACCCTGCCGACCAGCGATCGCGGGTCGAGCGTGCCGGCGGTGATCAGCGCAAGCAACTCGGGGTAGTCGACGGCCGCCATGCCGTGGCTGCCCACGACCTCGAGCTCGTGCGCGATCACCGGACCCCACGGCAACGGTGCGTCCGCGTGCCGGTCCAGCATCAGGCCCACCTGCACGTGGCGCCCGCGGCGGCGCAGGCCGAGCACAGCCGCAGCGGCGGTCGCACCGGTACCCACGGCGTCCAGGCTCACGTCGGCACCGCCTCCGGTCACGGCGCGCACGGCGTCCGGGTCGGCGAGCGGCAGGACGGACTCGGCCCCCAGCTCGGTCGCCCTCGCCCGGGCTTCGGGCGAGGGATCCACCGCGAGGACCCGGGCGCCCAGGGCAACCCCGACCATGACGGCGGACATCCCGACCCCACCACAGCCCACGACCAGCAGCCACTCCCCCGCCTTGAGCCGACCCTGCACGGTGAGCGCGTGGTAGGAGGTGGCGAAGCGGCAACCGAGGGACGCGGCGGTGACGAAGTCGACGTCGTCGGGGAGGCGAACCAGGTTGAAGTCGGCCGCCCGCACCACGACCTGTTCCGCGAACGACCCGGCGTGGGTGAAGCCGGGCTGGGTCTGGTCGGGGCAGACCTGCGCGTGACCCGCGTGGCACCACTCGCAGCGTCCGCAACCATTCACGAACGGAGCGGTCACGCGGTCGCCGACCGAGAATGCGCAGACGAGCGGGCCGGTCGCCGCCACGACACCGGCGAACTCATGGCCCGGCACCATCGGCAGGGGTACCGGGTCGTGGCCGCGCCAGGCGTGCCAGTCCGAGCGGCACACGCCGGTGGCTCGCACCGACACGATGACACCGTCGGGCGGGCATTCCGGCCCGGGCAGCCCGACCAGACGGGGTTCGGCTCCGTACCCGGAGTACTGGATTGCGCGCACGGGACCGTCCTACCAGATCGGGCGGCGAGCGGGACGCATCAGCTCGTGGCCGGACCGGGCGCAGAGCCGGTGGCCTGGGCAGCGAGCCAGTCGCCGAGCAGGCTCACCGTGTCCGGCATGAAGTCGTCGGGCCGGGTCCGGATGGCCTCCTGCAGCGCGGCGGGGGTCATCCACTCTCCGTCCGCGACCTCCTCGGGCTGCCAGCGGATCTCGCCGTCCCACACGACCGTGTAGCAGAAGCCGTGGTAGGCGGTGTGGTCGTCGGCGTAGTAGCCGCGCCGCAGCGGAACCGGCGTCACTCCGGTGATGCCGAGTTCCTCGGCGAGTTCCCTGACCGCCGCCGTGTCCGGGTTCTCCCCCGCCGTGATCACCCCACCGGCGGCGAAGTCGCGCCGTCCGGGGTAGACATCTTTGGTCGGGGTGCGTCGGTGCACGTAGATCTGGCCCTGCGAATTCCGGACGACAACCGCTGTCGCCCCGTGACGCAGGTTCTGCGCGCGCATCGCTGATCGCGGCGCGGTGCCGCTGGGGCGTCCCTGTTCGTTCAGGAGCAGGACCAGCTCGTCCGGGGACGTGCCCGGGGGCGCCGGCCGCTTCCGGACCCGGTCGAGCTGGCGGTTGTACCAGGTGCCGATCACCAGTAGGAGCAGGCCGACAGCGAGGAACGCGATCGCCCGGACGAGTCCTGGCAGCGTGGCCAGGTCGAACAGGAACAGCTTGGCGACGGCGGCCACGGCGAGCGCGATCGCCAGCCGCACCGGAACCATCGCGTCCGTGTCGCGGCGCAGGCCCAGCCGGAGCAGCACCACGCACAGCAGCAGCCACGACACGGTCACCGCGGCGTGCGCTGCCTGGAACCACACCGCGGTGGCGTGGAGGCGCTCGCCGATGATCGTGCCGGCGAGGACCAGCGCCACCGTGCCGAAGCCGATCGACAGCGCCCAGGTCGTGTAGGTGAGCGCGGAGCGACGTGCCGAGAGGAAGGCGCGCAACGCCCACGCGCCGAGCAGGGTCGCCAGCAGACCGAGCAGCGACTCGACCACGTCAGGGACGCCGTGACCGGTGGCGAGGTCGACCGCGATCGGCGTGGCGAGCAGCGGCGCCCAGTGCAGCACGCCCAAGGCCGCCAGCACGAAGCCCACCACCAGGACCGGCCGGAACCGGGTCTGCCGGGCGAGGGCGAGGTACGCGGCGGCCAGGCCGAAGAAGATGTACCCGTCGTAGCCGCCGTCGGCGATCCGCAGGATCGCGAAGGCGACGAAGGTTGCGCCCAGCGGGACGGCCGCAGAGCGGACCAGGTCGGTGACCCTCCTCTCCAGGAGGCCCGCGGTGGCGAACGCCGCACCGACGGCCGCCGAGGCGACCGCTCCCTGCGCGATCGTGCCGAACCAGACGGCCAGCATGAGGGGTCCCGCCATCAGCACCATCGCAGCGGTCGCGGCGATCTGCTCCGCGCGACCGGAGCGTTGGTGCAGGATCGCGAGCACCAGTCCTGCGGCAGCGAGCAGCGCGGCAAGCCCGATGGTGGCGAGCGGGAGTGCGACCACGCTGGGGTCGGGCAGCGCGACCGCCCAGAGGAAGACCACGCTGGTGGGCACCACCCGGGCGGCCATCTGCCACAGCCAGGAGCGCCCCGGCTGGAACGCCTCGGTGACCAGCGTCATCACCACCATGAACGCCAGGCACCAGACGAAGTTCTCGCGCACGATGTAAGGGGCGAGCACGAGGCTGCCCAGGATGGCCAGCACGGCGAGCCACTCGCTGTTCCACCGCCGCGCGATCCAGACCCCACCGACGCTGACCAGGCCGGCGAGCGCCAGACCGGGGAGTTCGGGGAGCATGCCCGTGCCGTCCGGGCCGGTGAACAGCACGGTGACCGCGACGATGCACAGGAACGCGGACGCGACGCCGGTGGCCATCAGGGCCTGGGCGCCCACGTTCTTCGGGTCCCTGGCGTGCTGCCACAGCGCCGCACCGACGGCGGCGAGCGCCAGCACTTCGCCGATCACGGTTCGCGGGACCGGGCCGAGTACACCGTCCTGGGGCAGGACGAGGACGAAGGCCACCCCGATCAGGGTGATCGCCGAGCCGAAGATCGAGAAGATCTCCGCGACGCTCACCGGCCGGCGTTGCTTGCGCGGGCGCGTCGGGACCGCGGACGGCCGCGGCAGCGGCGCGGCGACCGGCGGGGCCGGAGCTCGTGGTGGCACCACGCCGGGGTGAGGTCCAGCGGGCGTCGGGGCCCCGGCGGGCGGCGGGTAGACGGGTCCCGGGGCAGCGGCCGGAGCCACGGGCGCGGGCACGGCGGCCGTGGGGACGGGCG
>PHEV01000272.1 GCA_002843035.1 Actinobacteria bacterium HGW-Actinobacteria-5
GCAACGTTGACCTACACATTGGTCGACGGCAGCCTCGCCAGCGAGACCCCGGCATATGTCGGCGCGCTCGGATATGATTCCGCACTGGCAAGCGATCCGTTGACCCCGGATACGTACACCGACGCGATCGTCGGTGGCACGCTTGCGCTGACCAACAGCGGCGCGTTCAAGGCCTCCAACTACATGCTCACCGTGCTGCCCGGCGATCTCAAAGTCGTCAACGGCGGATTCACGGTTGACCTCACCGGCGGCAGCTGGACCTACGACGGCGACCCGCACGGCCCGACGCTGACCGGCACCACCACCGGCGACACGGTCGAATACTTCATCTCCGACGGCGCAGGCGGCTGGACGAGCACCGGCACAACCCCGCCGACCGTCACGAATGTAAGCGACGGCCCGCTGACGGTGAAAGTCGTCGTCACCCGCCCGGGATATGACCCCGCGGAAGACACGACCACGCTGACGATCACCCCGGCGAACACGACAGCGGATTCCGACGGTTACACGGGAACCTACGACGCACTCCCGCACGGGATCACAGTCACCCCGGCGATCTCCGGCTCTACAGTGAAGTACAGCCTCACCGACAGCACGGATGCGGCGGACTACACGCTCACGACGAGCCCGACGGCGACAGACGCCACCACGGGCACCACGGTCTACTTCGTAGTCACGAACCCGAACTACAACCCGGTGTTCGGCAGCGAAGTCATTACCATTAATAAGAGAGTTGTCGCGCTGACGACCGAAGACGCCAGCAAGATGTACGACGGCAGCGCGCTCACGAACCCGAACTGGAACTACGACACGACCGGCAACGACGGCTTCGTGGCAGGACAGGGCTTCGCAACAGCGACCGCCGACGGCACGATCACCGACGTCGGCACGGCGGAGAACACGTTCTCCTACACGCTGACGGCTGCGACGAATGCCGACAACTACACGATCGACGTCACCAAGGGTACGCTGACGATCACCGCGTCGACCGCGCTGACCGTGGACGCCACCGACGTGACCGAGATGTACGACGGCACCGCCTACGGCGTGTCCGCAAGCGCGAACGTTCCGACCGGAACGACGATCCGTTACAGCGAAACGCCGAGCACAGATCCGGCGGCCTACACGCTGACGACGAGCCCGACCGCGACACATGTCGACGACAGCAAGACTGTCTACTTCGTGGCGACGAACCCGAACTACGCGCCTGCATTCGGCAGCGCGGATGTGACGATCACGCCGCGCAACATCATGGTCACCGGCGCAACCCAGAGCCGCGCATATGACGGCACCGCGCTGAGCGATTCCAGCGTGACGCTCTCCGGCGATGGTTTCCTCGCGGGCGAAGGCTACGAAATCCTGCCCACGGCGACGAGCACGATCACGAACGTCGGTTCGGTCAACAACATCGTTGCGGCAGGCACGCTGAACGCAGCCACCGACCCGCACGATTATTCGATCTCCACGACCCCCGGCACGCTGACCGTCACGGCCAGAGAACTGACCGTTCAGGCAGACGACCAGCAGATCGCCTACCCGGCAGACCGTCCCGCGAACGCAACGCTGACCTACACGTTGGTCGACGGCAGCCTCTCCGGCGAGACCCCGGCATATGTCGGCGCGCTCGGTTACGACGCGGCGCAGCTCCCGGCGAGCCAGCCGTATTCGCCTGACACATACGAAAAGGCAATCGTCGGCGGTACGCTTGCGCTGACCAACAGCGGCGCGTTCAAGGCCTCCAACTACACGCTCACCGTGCTGCCCGGCGACCTCAAAGTCGTCAACGGC
>PHEV01000088.1 GCA_002843035.1 Actinobacteria bacterium HGW-Actinobacteria-5
TGGATCTTAGGCTGCGGGGCGCTGGGTTAGTCTCGACGCCATGACGATGACACCGACCGTGAGCGTGCTCGGGCTGGGGATCATGGGCTCGGCGATGGCCCACCGAGTGGCCGGGGCGGGCCTCCCGACGACGGTCTGGAACCGTTCGGCAGCGCGCGCCGAGGTCTTTCGCGGCGTGGCCGCTGTGGCAAACACGCCCGACTCGGCCGTGGCCGGCGCGGACATCGTGCTCACGATGCTGTTCGACGCCGAGGCGGTGCGCACGGTGATGGCTGCGGCCCTGCCGGCGATGCGATCCGGCGCGATCTGGCTGCAGTGCTCGACCATCGGGGTCGAGGCAGCGCGGGAGTTCGCGGGTCTCGCCGCGGCGGCCGGCGTCCGGTTCGTGGACGCGCCGGTGCTCGGAACGAAGGCACCGGCACAGGCGGGGACGCTGACCTCGCTCCTGGCCGCGTCCGATGCGGCGCTGGCCGAGGTGCAGCCGGTGCTGGCGGCGACCTCGGCGAAGGTGGTGCGGGCCGGCGCGGAGGCTCCGGCGGCGTCCGGGCTCAAGCTCGCAATGAATGCCTGGATCGCGACCATCACGGCCGGCATCGCGCAGTCGCTGGCGATCGCGACCCGGCTCGGGCTCGATCCGGAACTGGTGCTTGAGGCGCTGCAGGGCGGCGCCGCGGACAGCCCGTACGCACACCTCAAGGGAGGTGCGATGCTGGCCGGCAGCTTCGACCCGCAGTTCGAGCTGGTCGGACTCCTGAAGGACGTCCGGCTCGCGCGGGCGGCGGTGCCCGAGCTGCCGCAGGAGCTGCTCGCCGCGCTGGATGCCCTGTACGGGGCGGCCGCCGATGGCGGTGCGGCCCACGAGGACATCGCAGCGGTCTGGCGGGCGTTCCAGGGCTGAGCGCCCGCACCGTCCGAGCTCTGTCCACGGCCGGCCGGGATCGGCGAGACTCAGAGGGCGGCCGCGACCTCTTCCGCCGCGCCGTGCGGGTTCCGGTCCGCCGCGGAGGCGGCCAGCGCGGCGAGCAGGGCGACGGCGGCCAACCCGAGCCCGAGGACGGCCACCCCGGTCCAGCCGCCCGCCTGCCACTGCCAGGTGGCGACCGCCCCGGCGAGGGTGCTGCCGAGGTAGTAGGTGCCGAGGTAGGCGCCCGCGGCCTGGGCGGTACCGCGCCCTTCCCGCCGCGCCCGGTCGACCACCCAGCCGCTCAGCAGCGAATGGGTGCCGAGGAACGCGAACGTGATCAACCCCAGCCCTGCGACCACCGCAGGCAGCGTGGGCAGCGAGATCAGGGCTACCGCCCCGGCCAGCAACCCGACGAAGCCCGCCGTCGCGCCACCCCGTCCGATCCGTTCGGCAAGGGCCCGGGCGAGAGCGGGGGCCGCGATGCCGACCGGGTAGGCCAGATAGACCAGGGAGGCCGCTGCGCCGAGCAGGAACGGCGGCGACTGCAGCCGGAACGAGACGGCGTTGTAGACGCCGACGAAGGTGCCCATCGCGGCGAACCCGGTGACGCACAGCAGGGCGACCACCCGGTCGGAGGGAGCGGCGAAGGTGCCGAGCAGCGACGTCCGCAGGGACGCAGGGCGCGGCGCGAACCCGCGCGAGGGAGGGAGCAGGAGGACGAGCAGCACGCCGGCGACGATGGTCAGCAGGCTCACCGCCGTGGCCGCCAGTGGCCAACCCCCCAGGGCCGCCAGCGGTCCCGGCAGGAGCCGTCCGGCCGCGCCACCGACGGCGGTACCGGCGATGTAGGCCGCGTTGGCCCGCGGGTGCGACAGCCCGTCGACCTCCTCGCGCAGGTAGGCCAGGGCCGCGCCGGGGAGCCCGGCGAGGGTGAGGCCGAGCAGGCCGCGGAGGACCAGCAGGCTGGTCCAGTCCGGTGCGAAGGCGGACGCCAGCCCGAGCGCCCCGGAGAGCAGCAGCGAGGCGCGCATCACCGGGACCCGGCCGACCCGGTCGGCGAGCGGGCCGGTGGCGAGCAGCCCGACGATGATCGTGAGCGTGGTGATCGACAGCGCGTGCGCCGACTCCGCGGGCGTCACGCCGTAGTGGGTGGCGAGCATCGGCAGCAGCGGCTGCACGAAGTACATCAGCGAGAAGTTGGCCAGGCCGCCGGCCATGAGGGCTGCCACGATGCGCCGGTAGGTCGGCGTGCCCGCGGCGTGACCGGTCCAGGGGGTGCTGGGCGATGCGGCACCAGCGAGTTCGACGGAAGCGGACACGCCCTCGAGTGTGCCGGGCCGAACTCGATGCGTGAAATGACCACGGTGATCTCAGTGATGCGCAATGCGCATCGATAGGGTAGGCCTGTGGACGAGCAGACCCTGCGCACCTTCCTTGCCCTGGCAGACACGGAGAACACCCGGGACGCCGCGGCGCTGCTGCGGGTGAACCAGTCGAACGTCTCGCGCGCGCTGGCCCGGCTGGAGGCGGAACTGGGCGCTGCGCTGTTCGCCCGGCGCGGGCGGCGCCTGGAACTGAACCGTGCGGGCGCGGCCTTCCGCGCGGACGCCACCCGGATCGTCGAGCAGTTCGACCTGGGCCGCCGTCACCTCAGCCGCCTGACCGGGCCGGATGCCGCGATCCGGCTCGGCTTCCTGCAGTCGACGGCGCTCTGGGCGGTACCGCGCCTGGTCGGCAACCATCGCGGTGTCGCTCCGGACTGTCGGTTCGAACTGCGCCAGGGGTTCGCCCGCGACCTGTTCGGCTGGATCGCAGCCGATCTGCTGGACGTCGCCTTCGTGACCGCGCCCGGCCCGAACCAGGAGGGCATCGGCTGGCGGGGCCTGATCGAGCAGGAACTCCGCGTCGCGGTCCCGCACGGCCACCGGCTCGCCGGGCGCGGGAACCTCAGCCTCGCCGACCTCGACGGTGAGGACTTCGTCGCCTTCTCCCGCGCCACGGAGCTGCGCACCGTGATCGATGCCCGGCTGGCCGCGGCGGGGACCACCGTCCGGATCGCGTTCGAGTCCAGCGAGATCGACACGATCCGCGGCCTCGTGGGCGCCGGTCTGGGCGTGGCGATCATCCCCGAGCCGGGCCGGGATCCGGGGGAGGTCGCCTACGTCCCGCTGGTGCCGCAGCTGTCCCGCGGCCTCGGACTGGCCTGGAGCACCGACCGGGCGGTCGGCGAGGGCGTGGCGAGCTTCGTGCGCCGGACCAACCCCGAACTGTTCAGCTGAGACCGGTTCAGGCGTGGTCGCCGTGTGCGGCCCCGACGGCGCTCTTCTCCGCCCAGGCGCCGATGTCGCCGTGGCTGATCGCGAGCGCGATCAGTTCAGGGAAGGCGTCCGGCGTGCAGGCGAAGGCGGGCACGCCCTGGGCGGCGAGTCGTTGCGCAGTGTCGGCCTCGTAGCTCGGCCTGCCGTCGTCGGAGAGCGCAAGGAGCACGACCGGGAGCACTCCCGCGGCCTGCAGCTCGGCGAGCTTCGCCAGCATGCGCTCGGGAGCGGAGTCGAAGAGGTCGGTGATCAGCAACAGCACGGTCTGGCGCGGCGCGGTGATCAACCGCTGGCAGTACTCCAGCGCCGGCGTGGTGTCCGTCCCGCCACCCAGCTGGGTGCCGAAGATCACGTCCACCGGGTCGGCGAGCTGATCGGTGAGATCGACCACCGCCGTGTCGTAGACGACCAGCGACGTCTTCAGCGCCCTGATGCTGGCCATGACACACGCCAGGATCGACGCGTACACGACCGAGGACGCCATCGAGCCGGACTGGTCGACGCACAGCACCACCTCGCGCTGCACCCCCTGCTGGCGCCGCCCGAAGCCGATCAGGCGTTCGGGCACCACCGTCCGGTAGCCGGGCTGGTAGTGCTTGAGGTTCGCCTGCACCGTCCGGTTCCAGTCGATGTCGCCGTGCCGGGGCCGCTGCACGCGGTTGGCCCGGTTCAGTGCACCGCGGACGGCCTGGCGGACCGGCTCCGCCAGCTGCCGTTCGACCTCGCGCGCGACCTTGGCAACCACCTCGCGCGCGGTCGCCTTCGACTTCTCCGGGATCACGCCACGCAGAGACGCGAGCGTCGCCACCAGGTGAACATCCGGCTCCACGGTTGCCAGCAGCTCCGGCTCCAGCAGCAGCTGCTTCAGGCCGAGCCGCTCGATCGCGTCGGTCTGCATGACCCGGACCACCCGGGTGGGGAAGTAGGTGCGGATGTCACCCAGCCAGCGCGAGACCCGGGGTGCGGAGGCGCCGAGTCCCACCCTGCGGTCGCCTGGTTCCTCGCGGGAGTCGTAGAGGGCGGCGAGGGCGGCGTCCATCGCCTGCTGCTGCGTCGTCAGTACGGCGGCCTGCCCCTGCTCGGGGTCGGCGCCGAGGATCAGGCGCCAGCGCCGCGCCCGGTCGGCCTCAGCGGTCATCGCGTGCCTCCCCGTGCAGGATCAGGGCCACCACGTCGAGCAGCCCGCCGGTATCGCCGAAGTCCTCGCTCGCGGCGGCCCGACCCGGAACGGCTGTCCCGAGCCGGGCGACCTCGTCGGCGAACTGGCGCCGGGCGGCCCTGGGCCAGGCGCCGAAAGTGCGCCGGAGGCTGGGCAGGACGTCGGTGAAGACCTCGTCGCCGATCCCGCCGACCCATTCGTCGAGGATCTCCAGCACACGCCGGTCGTGGATCAGCAGCAGCGGGTTGCCGGAGAGGAAGCCGTCCACCCAGGCCGCCTGCTGGTCGGGTTGGGTGGCCTGCGAGAGCACCCGGGACAGCCGGGTCGCAGCCTCCTCGCGATCAAGTCGGGCACCGTCCAGCAGGAGCCGCACCAGCCGCCCGGCAATGGTGCCGGGAACGTTTCGGCGATCCGCGCACTCGGCGAGCGTTCGTGCCCACAGTTCGCCGAGCTCTGTGTCGAGCAGGCCGACGACGGCGGCCACCTCGTCGATCGCGCGGCGCAGGTCGGCCGCGGCGTCGTCGCCGAGCCCGCTGCACGCGGGTGCCAGCCCCGCGCAGGCCCGTTCGAGCACCGCACGCGCCACGCCGGCCAGCCGTTCGGTGTCGGTGCCGCGCACGTCGCCGTAGCGCTGGGCGCGAGCCAGCGGCGGCACCGCGCAGAGCAGTGCGGTGACATCCGCCTCGTGGGCGGCGCGCGCGTCGAGGGTGACCAGCAACGGCGACAGGGCATCGTCGAGTCCGGCCAGCAGCGCCTGCTCGACGGCCGCGGTGATCGCGGGCAGTGTCCCGATGTGTTCCAGCAGGGCCGCGGACGCCGCGGACGGCACCGTGTTGCCGTGGCGGGACGCGTCGATCAGGCTCACCGCGAACTCCGGCTGCCACTCCAGGTTCCAGACCTCCTTGAACGTTCCGGTGGAACGGGCAGCGTCCGGGGTGCCCCAGCCGACGCCGAGGATGGCGAGCTGGCGGAACAGCTGCGATTTCGCCAGGTCGGGCGGCTTGCGCAGGTCGAGGCTGACCTGCTTCTGCTCGGCGGAGAACCTCAGCCGCAGCGTGCGGGCGCGGGCGCGCAGGTCGGTGTCCAGCGGCACGGTGGGAACACCCTCCGGCACCTCGCCGAGTGACTCGCCGACGACGGCGCCGCGGGTGACCAGGTCGAGGGTGACCGGGTTGCCGTCGCACATCACCGACCAGGCGGCCTCGCTCACCTCGGACAGGCCCGGGAACGGGCGGCCGCGCAGCGCGGCGAGTGCCTCGGCGAGCCGTACCGACTCGATCACGTGCGCGGTACTGACCGGCAGGTCGTGCTCGCGCAGGACGCCGGCGACCCCGGTGAACCACCGGGCGATCGGTGCGTCCGTGGTGGTGAACAGGTGGGCGTACCAGCCGGGCGAGGCCACACCGGCGCCATAGCCGGACGCGAAGGCGAGACGGGAATGCGTCCACGGCACCCAGGTCAGTTCGGTCGTGGTCTTCCGGGGCCGGGCCAGCAGCCTCGTGTCCGCCGACGCCGCGGGCAGTCGGCCGGTCAGGGCCGGTGCGTGCCAGGCGCCGCAGACCACGGCGATCCGAGCGTACCCGGACTTCACTGCGGCGCGGAGTTGCTGGCGCATGTGCGCCTCGCGGCGGAGGGTCTCGGGATCGTCCTCGCCCGTCCCTGCGCGCAGCTCGGCCATCGCCTCGGTCAGCGCGTCGAAGGGGTCGCCGTCGGTGCGCAGCTCGACGGCATCCTCCCACCAGGCTTCCGGGTCGTCGTAGCCGGCTGCGCGGGCCAGCTGTGCAACCGGATCGGTGCGGGGCGGCGGAGCCGGCGGTTCCTCGGGCTCGGGGTCCGCTGTGCCCTGTGGGTTCTCCGTGCCCTGCGGGTCGGCCGCTTCCGCTGTCTCCTCCGGCGCTTCCGGCTCGGGCTCGGGGGCCAGGCTCAACGTGGTCGGCAGGTCGATGAAGCGGGCCGGGACGCCGTTCGTGCTCGCCCACGTCAACGCCTGCCACTCGGGCGAGAAGCTGGCCAGCGGCCAGAAGGCAGAGCGGGCGGGTTCGGCGGCATCCCAGGCGAGGATCGCCACCGGTGGTACCAGGGCGGCATTGCCCACCCAGCCGACCAGCGGGTCGGCGTCCGCCGGGCCTTCGACCAGTACGCACTCGGGGCGGTAGGCGTCCAGCGCGCGCACCACGGCCCGCGCCGACCCCGGCCCGTGGTGCCGCACGCCGAGCACCCGGACGGGTGGTGGCTCGGTCACCGGCTCACCTCGCGCGCGGCCCGGTAGAAGTCCTTCCAGTCGGCGCGTTCCCGCACGACCGCCTCCAGGTACTCGTTCCACACGACCTGGTCGCTGACCGGATCCTTCACGACGGCGCCGACGATGCCGCCGGCCACGTCCTGGGCGCGGAGCAGCCCGTCCCCGAAGTGGGTGGCGAGGGAGAGGCCCTGGGTGACCACGGAGATCGCCTCGGCGGTGGACAGCGTGCCCGACGGCGACTTCACGGCGGTGCGGCCGTCCAGGGTCTGCCCGCCGCGCAACTCCCGGAAGATGGTGACGACACGGCGGATCTCGTCGTGCGCATGGTCGGGTGTGGGCAGCTGCAGCGAGGCGCCGAGGTCGCTGACCCGGCGCGTCACGATCGCCACCTCGTCGTCCGCGCTGTCCGGCAGTGGCAGCACGACGGTGTTGAACCGTCGCCGCAGCGCGCTGGACAGGTCGTTCACGCCGCGGTCGCGGTCGTTGGCGGTCGCGATCAGGTTGAACCCGGCGTGCGCCTGCACCTCGCTACCCAGTTCGGGCACCGGCAGCGTCTTCTCGCTGAGCACGGTGATCAGGGCGTCCTGGACGTCGCTGGGGATGCGGGTCAGTTCCTCGACCCGTACCACCGCTCCGCGCCGCATCCCGACCATCACCGGGCTCGGCACGACGGCGTCGAACGACGGCCCGTGCGCCAGCAGTTGGGCGTAGTTCCAGCCGTACCGGACCGACTCCTCCGCGGTGCCGGCCGTGCCCTGCACGACCAGGGTGGAGTCGCCACTGATGGCCGCCGCGAGATGCTCCGACACCCACGACTTCGCCGTGCCAGGCACACCGAGCAGGAGCAGGGCGCGGTCGGTGGCGATCGTGGCGACCGCGATCTCGATCAGCCGACGGCTGCCGATGTACTTCGGCGTGATCGCGGTGCCGTCCGGCAGGGTCCCGCCGAGCAGGTAGGTCACCACCGCCCACGGTGACAGCAGCCAGTTCGCGGGACGGGTCCGGTCGTCTACCCTCGCGAGTGCCGCGAGCTCGTCGGCGTACAGCTGCTCGGCGTGCGGGCGGAGCAGGGCCGTCTCGGCGGCGATGTCGGTCATGGTCGGCCTTCCTTGTGGGTGTCCGGGGTGAGCACGGGGTAGGGGAGCAGCGCCTCGCTGACCGCCTGGCGCAGCTGGAGTGCCGCCGCGGCGGTCTGGACGGAGCGGCGGATCGCGGGTGCGGCATCGTCGGGCAGGCGGCGCTCGAGGTCGCGCAGGCCGTCCACCAGCGCAGGGACGGCCAGCGGGTCGGCGTGCACGGCGAGCGGGCCGACCATCACGGCGACGCGGTACAGCGAGGCGCCGCGGAGGAGTCCCTTCAGCGCGCCGAGTACGGCGACGGCGAGCGCCGGCGGGAGCGGGCGCTCCACCACGGCTTCCAGCAGCCCGCCGGCGAGGCCAGCGGTGAAGGCATCCACCAGCAGGCTGTCCCTGGTCGTCGGGCTGAGTACCGGCAGGAGCTCGCCGAGCAGCGAGGCGTCGCTGCGGGCCACCGCGGTGGCCAGGTCCGCGTCCCGCCAGCGCAGCGCGGCGTCGGCGAACGCCGGCCGCAGGTCGATCGGGGACCCGTTGTACTCCGCCGGTCCGGTGGCGAGCTCGATCGCCGTGGCGCCGACCAGCGCCGGCCAGCGATCGGTGGGCACGCGAGCGATCACGTCGAACAGGTGCAGCCGCTCGGCCGGCGTGCCTGCGAGGTCCTTCTCGCGGTACTGGTCGCGCCGGGTCTGTGCGGTCACCGGGACGGCGCTGACCACCGTGAGCGTGGGCCGCAGCAGTCGCTGGCGCCGTTCCACGTGCTGTCGGGCGAGAGCCTCGGCGCGCGCAACGGTCGAGGAAGCCCGCAGCCCGGCGAGGAGTCCGGCCGCGACCCTCCGGACGCCCTTGGCCCGGTCCGCGAGGACGGTGTCGAGGAAGTCCTGGTCTGCCGGGCCGAGGCCGGTGGCCAGGGCTCCGACGAGGAGTTCACGGGTCTCGGCCGGCTCCTTCGCAAAGCCGGGTGCCTCGAGCAGGGCGCGCCCGGCGTCCGGATCGGTCGCGCGCACGGCGGCCAGGTACTCCGCACGCTGCGCCGCGGTGCCCTCGTCCCAGGTTCGCGGGTCGGCGGGGTGCGCGATCGCGCCGGAGCGGGCCAGCACCTTCGACCAGACGGGGTCGAGACCCACCAGCGCCCAACCGCGTTCGTCGAGCAGCGCGCCCAGATCACGGGCCGTGCCGGGGCGGGCCGCTTCGCCCAGCAGCTCCACGAGCAGGTCGGGCGGCAGCCCGAGACCACGGGACGCGAGCTGGCCCAGCAGCTCGTGCTGGAGTTCGTCCCGCAGCTGGGCGCCCGCGCGGATCCGGCGGAGCAGCGCGACGACCACCGCCGGGGCCTCAGGGCGGCTGGACGCGGGGAGGCGGACGGCAGGGAGGTCGGGCCCCGGGGCCACGGCCGCACTGCGCACCACCGCGTACGCTGCGGCCGCGTCCAGCAGGATCGTTGCGGGGTCGGCGGTCCTCGGCTGATCGGGACCGTCGGCCCGCCCCGACGGCTGCTCCTCCCCGGGCGAGGGAACCGGAGGTGGCGGGGGAGTGATCGCCGCCGCGATCTCCGGCGGCAGTTCGTCCGGCCGCACCGGACGCGTGCCGGTACCCACGGCTGCCGTGGTGGCGAGCTGCGCGAAGTCGATCACAGCACCACCAGCCGATCGCCGACCACGGCGGCGCTGACCCGCAGGCCGGTTCCGCCGAGTTCCCCGGCGAACACGCACGACGATCCGCCGGCCACCGCGAGCGCGGGCCAGGTGTTCTCCCCGATCACCGCGACCGAGTCCCCGGCGGCGTCGATGAGGCCGAACCCGCCCAGGGGGTCCTTCTGCAGCTCGCCGGCGACCAGCGCGGGCCACTGCTGCAGCCAGGGGTCGGCCGCCAGGGCCGTCCGCCACTGCGCTCGTGCCTCGGCAACGCTCGACCCGGTCGGGGCCCAGGCCGACACGGGCTGGGCCTGCGCTGCCCGCTCGCCGACCACGGCGCGCAGGGTCGGCCGGCCGGGGTGGAAGTGCAGGGTCGCTTCCAGCGCGGTTCCGGGGCAGAGGTTGGAGGTGGGCTGCGCCCCACCGGCGGCGAAGAACATCACCAGCGCCGGGCGGCCGGTCTCGATCCCGCGCAGCCACACCCGCCGCACCGAGACCCGGTCCTCGTCGGCGTCGCGCAGCCCGAGCACGACCCAGGTGTCCGGCACGCCGGGCGTGGTCAGGACGTCCTCGGACCGGGTGGTGAACCCGACGTGGGAGCGCACCGTCGCGACCAGGTCGTCGGGCAGCCGGTCGCGCTGCTGCCAGGCGCGTACCAGCAGGTGCAGGCGGCCGAGGCCCTCGGTGAGCCGGGCCGGCCAGTCCGGTACACCATCGGTGATCTCGGCCAGGTCGCGCAGCCGGGTGGCGATCCCCGGAGCCTGTGCGTCGACCATTCGCGCAGCCTGCTCCTGGAACCGCCGCGACCGGTGGTGGCTGTCAGTGGCGAGACCCCGGTTGACCTGGTCGCGCAGGAAGAGGGCAAGGTCGGCCAGGCCGGCATCGACGCGGTCGTCCCGGTCAGCGGCCCGCTTCTCCGCGGCCTGCTCCTGTTCGGGTGTCCGTTCGGTGCCCGCGCGAGGCGCTGCCCTCCTGGCCTCCTGGTCGGCATGCTGCCGGGCCCACTCGGCTGCGAAGTCGGCCGCGACCCCCTGCTGGTCGATCCGGCCCTCCGCCCACAGGTACAGCAAGGCGACCGCGTGCTTGCACGGGAACTTCCGGGACGGACAGCTGCACTTGTAGCGCGGGCCGGCCACGTCGATCGAGACCTGGTAAGGGGTCTTCCCCGAGCCCTGGCAGCGGCCGAACAGCAGGCTGCCGGTGACGCCCACGTCGCTCCACGGGGTCGGGATGGCGAGCCGGCGT
Source organism: Actinobacteria bacterium HGW-Actinobacteria-5 (assembly GCA_002843035.1). Taxonomy (GTDB): domain Bacteria; phylum Actinomycetota; class Actinomycetes; order Propionibacteriales; family Propionibacteriaceae; genus Propionicimonas. Next base: position 10,576 of record PHEV01000088.1, read on the forward strand.
CCGGCCTTGCGCACCTGGTCGTCCGGGGCAGCCTCGTCCACCCTGCGCACCGACCACCGGTCGTCCCCTCCTGCCACGCGTGCACCATACCGATGCGAGATGACATCGGCTGCCCTAAGGTGGGCGGACCCGAACGAGGAGGGGTATGGCAGGCATCCCGGTCATCATCGACACCGACACCGCGCAGGACGACTGCGTGACCATCCTGCTCGGCCTGCTCGACCCGGCGGCCGAGCTGCGGGCGATCACGATGGTCGCGGGAAACGTCGGCTTCGACCAGCAGGTGGCCAACGCCCACCTCACCCTGAACGTGGCGGGTCGGCTCGGGGACGTGCCGGTGCACGTCGGCTGCAGGGCTCCGTTGCTGCGCGAGTGGGCGTCGGCCGAGGACGTCCACGGAGACGGGTCCGGCGGGCTCTCGATGGACCTGTCCCGCGTCCACAACGACGACGAGCACGCGGTGAACGCCCTGCTCAGGCTCACCGCGGAGGCACCGGGCGAGCTGAACCTGATCGCGATCGGGCCGCTGACCAACATCGCGACAGCGGTGGTGATGGACCGGAGCTTCGCATCCCGGGTGCGGAGCCTGTCCATCATGGGCGGATCGAACAACGGACGCGGGAACGTCACCCCGAGCGCGGAGTTCAACTTCTACGTCGATCCCGAGGCCGCCCAGATCGTGCTGGACGCGGGCTTTCCGGACCTGCGGATCATCCCCTGGGCGCCCCTGACCCTGCGCGACGCGACCTTCGCCCGTCCGGAGTACGACCGGCTCTGTGCGCTCGGGACGCCGCTGGCGCGCTTCTTCCGGCGGATGTGCGACGCCACGATCGACTACGACGAGTCCGTCGGCGTGGACGGCTCCACCCATCCCGATTCGCTGACCCTGGCCCTGCTGCTGCACCCCGAGCTGGTCCGGGCGAGCGCGCCGTACCGGGTGGACGTGGAGACCGCCTCCGAACGCACCCGCGGGATGTCGACGATGGCCTGGGCGAAGTTCGGCCTCGTCCCGAATGCCGAGGTCGTGGAGGAGGTCGACTCCGCCGGCTTCTACGCCGTCCTGCAGCGCCTCCTCGCGACACCCACCGAGCCCTCTGTCCCGATCGCGGGCCTGGACTGACCCCAGGCGCTCCCGACCCTCGGGAATCGGATGTCGGCGGCAACGACGAATTCCGGGGGCGTCGGTGTCCCCGTCCGCCAGGTGCCGGTCTGAGCGCGACGGTGTCGCCCGGACGGGCGTCGCCCGTTGGGGGTCTTATGCCCGCCGCCGCAAAGGAGTGAAATCGGTAGTCGGAGGTATCACCCACCAACGGCGCCGCCTCTTCTACAACGGCAGCGACCATGGGGAGGGGAATCATGCTGAGGATGGACACCTGGGAGCAGGCTCCGCACGAGGGCACGCGGGTTGCGACGAGCCCCGCCCATTTCTTCCGCCACGCCGGCCAGAGCGCCGCATCGCTCGCCCGGCTGATCCGAGAGCACTGCGTCGACTACCGCTGCACCGACCATGTGACGGTCTGGGCCCGCGAAGTGCGGGGCTTCGGCCCCGGCCTGGTCACCGAAGACGCCTACGAGGTGCTCGGCTGGACCAGCGCCGCGATCCTGCGCACGTCGTTGTCGCGCCGTCTCGACGCGCTGAACCCGGTCGCGGCCTTCCGCCTGCTCGACCAGCCGGAGATCGGCAACCTGGAGCTGTCCCGGTCGGACTACGTGGTGCTGCGCAGCCGCTACGGCTTCGGCAACCAGTGGCCCGCCGAACTGTCCGGGGCGATCTCTGGTCTCGACCTCGACCTGTGGATCACCGCCGCTCCGACCGAACTGGACGGCGCGGTCGCGCTCGACTTCGAGACCTACCTGCGTCGTTTCGCCGGCACCGAGATCGCGGAGTGACACCACTCCGCAGCCGGAGGCGTCCCTGACCTCTCCCGACTTCCGGGTGTCGGGTTCCGGCCATCGAGCCACCCAGTTTGCCGCGGGGGCTGTTGCACCTCGCGCCGGATGGGCATACTCCCGACATGGGACGCGACCTGGAGTCGGCCACATTCACCCGTGAGCAGCGGCAGCGCTACCGGGACAAGGTGAAGGTCTGCCTCGACGTGTTCGAGCAGATGCTCGCAACGAGTTCGTTCGAGTTCGACCGGCCGCAGGTCGGCATGGAGATCGAGCTCAACCTGGTCGACGCCGAGTACCGCCCGCGGATGGGGAACGCGGAGGTGCTGGCCGCGATCGCCGACCCGGAGTATCAGACCGAGCTCGCCCGGTTCAACATCGAGTTCAATGTCGCCCCGCACGAACTCGGCGGCGACTCCACCGTGAGGCTGGAGCGGGACCTGCGCACGTCGCTGAACGAAGCCGAGCGGCGTTGCTCCGAACTCGGCGCCCACATCATCATGATCGGCATCCTGCCGACGGTGGTGCCGCAGACGTTCGAGGGCGACTGGATGAGCGCCAATGCCCGCTACCAGGCGCTGAACGACGCGGTGCTGGCTGCGCGCGGCGAAGACATCCACCTCGACATTGCCGGCCCGTCGGGGGAGCGATTGGTGCGCTACGCCGACTCGCTCGCCCCGGAGTCCGCCTGCACGTCGATGCAGCTGCACCTTCAGGTGCGGCCCGGGGAGTTCGCGGCGCACTGGAACGCCGCGCAGGTGCTCGCCGGACCGCAGCTGGCGCTCGGCGCGAACAGTCCGTACTTCCTGGGTCGGGAGCTGTGGGCCGAGACCCGGATCGAGCTGTTCACACAGGCGGCGGACACCCGTCCCGAGGAGTTGAAGAACCAGGGCGTGCGCCCGCGGGTGTTCTTCGGCGATCGCTGGATCACGTCCATCTTCGACCTGTTCGAGGAGAACACCCGCTACTTCCCTGCGATGCTGCCCGAGCTGGACGACGAGGACCCGCAGGAGGCGTTCGACGCCGGACGCACCCCGAAGCTGGCCGAGATGCGGCTGCACAACGGCACCATCTATCGCTGGAACCGGCCGATCTACGACACCGCGGGCGGGCGCCCGCACCTGCGCGTGGAGAACCGCGTGCTGCCGGCGGGCCCGACGATCGTGGACACCCTGGCCAACGCGGCGTTCTACTACGGCGTGCTGCGCGCGATGGTGGACGAAGACCGGCCGGTGTGGTCGCGGATGTCCTTCCAGACCGCGACCGAGAACTTCGCGATCGGCGCCCGCAACGGCATCGACGCCAGCTTGTTCTGGCCCGGACGCGGTGAGGTTCCGGCCAGCGAGCTGGTGCTGCGCGAACTGCTGCCGATGGCCTACGAGGGCCTCGACGCCTGGGGCGTGGACCCGGTCGTGCGCGACCGCCTGCTCGGCGTGATCGAGGGACGGTGCCTGACCGGCCGCAACGGCGCCGACTGGCAGGTCGCCGCGGTCCACAGGCTCGAGGAGCGCGGGGCGTCCCGGATGGAGGCGCTTCGCCAGATGCTCGCCGCCTACGCCGTCCGGATGCACTCCAACGAGCCCGTGCACACCTGGGACCTGCCCGCCTGAGCAGGGCGCTCCACTCTCGGCCGTCCGGGCCCGCGCGGCTCCGACGGCACAAACTCGACGGTTTCATCGTTGCGGAGGGGGGGTAACGTCGAAGGTGGACCACAACGGAACGAAAGGAGTCCTGATGAGCGAAGAGATCTTCGAAAGGGCGATCGGTAATCCGGGGTCGACGGCCAACGAGGCCGACGAGATGGTCAGCGAACGTGCCATCGGAAATCCTGGCACGACCACCGATCCGACTGCGGAGAAGGTCCACGAGAGGGCCATGGGCAATCCGGGCGCGAGCACGGATCCGGCCGACGATCTGACCACGGGCTGGGCCAGCGGAAATCCCGGGCCTGCGGGGAAGTAGCTCCCCGCTCGCAGGCACGGTGGGCCCGG
>PHEV01000273.1 GCA_002843035.1 Actinobacteria bacterium HGW-Actinobacteria-5
GCGAACCAGCGACTGCGTGGACGGGTCCTGCGCGGCCAGCGCACCGGCGTCACCGGCCACGGCCGGAGCGATCTGCAGAGCCAACTGCTTGCCCAGCTCCACGCCCCACTGGTCGAAGCTGTTGATGCCCCAGACCACGCCCTGGGTGAACGTGATGTGCTCGTACAGCGCGATCAGCTGGCCCACGACGGACGGGGTCAGCGCCGGCGCCATGATCGAGGTCGTCGGCCGGTTGCCCGGGAACACCCGCGCCGGCACGATCTCCTCCGACGTGCCCTCGGCGCGCACCTCGTCCGCGGTCTTGCCGAACGCGAGCGCCTTGGTCTGGGCGAAGAAGTTGGACAGGAACAGCTCGTGCACGTCCGCGTCCCCGTCCTGGATCGGGTGGGCCGGGGTGGCGACCGCGATGAAGTCCGCCGGGATCAGCTGTGTGCCCTGGTGGATCAGCTGGTAGAAGGCGTGCTGGCCGTTGGTGCCCGGCTCGCCCCAGAAGATCTCGCCGGTCTCGGTGACCACCTCGGAGCCGTCCAGGCGAACCCCCTTCCCGTTGGACTCCATGGTGAGCTGCTGCAGGTACGCCGCGAAGCGGTGCAGGTACTGGGAGTAGGGCAGGACGGCGTGACTACCAGCCTTGAGGAAGTTCACGTACCAGACGTTCAGCAGGCCCATCAGGGCAGGCACGTTGCGCGAGAGCGGGGTGTCGGCGAAGTGGGTGTCGATCAGGTGGAAGCCGGCCAGGAAGTCGGCGAAGGCCTCCGGGCCCAGCGCAACCGCCAGCGAGGTGCCGACCGCGGAGTCGACGGAGTAGCGGCCGCCGACCCAGTCCCAGAACCCGAAGGCGTTGGCCGGGTCGATACCGAACGCCGCCACCCGGTCGAGCGCGGTGGAGACCGCGACGAAGTGCTTGCTGATCGCGTCGTTGGCCTGCGCCTCGGAGCCGTCGACCACGCCCGCGTCGCGCAGCTTCGCGAGCAGCCAGTCCCTGGCCATCCGGGCATTGGTGAGGGTCTCCAGCGTGGTGAACGTCTTCGACGCGACGATGAACAGCGTGGTTGCCGGGTCGAGGTCGGCGGTCTTCTCGAAGACGTCGGTCGGGTCGATGTTGGAGACGAAACGGCACTCCAGGCCGGGCTGGACGTACGGCTTGAGCGCCTCGTAGACCATCACCGGACCGAGGTCGGAACCGCCGATGCCGATGTTCACCACGGTCCGGATCGGCTGCCCGGTGACACCTTTCCATTCCCCGGAGCGGACGCGGTTCGCGAACGCGTAGATCCTGTCCAGCACCTCGTGCACCTGGGCGACCACGTCGGTGCCCTCCACGACCAGGCTGTCGCCCTTCGGTCGGCGCAACGCCGTGTGCAGCACCGAGCGGTTCTCGGTCACGTTGATCCGCTCGCCGGCGTACATCGCGTCCCTGCGGGCCTCGAGGCCGACCGCCTCCCCCAGCTCCACCAGCGCGGCGAGGATCTCGTCGTCGATGAGGTTCTTGGAGAGGTCGACATGCAGGTCGGCGGCGGTCATGGTGAAGCGCTCGGCACGACCCGGGTCAGCGGCGAACCAGCCACGGAGATCGGGCTCGAGGGCCGCGGCGAGTTCGGTCAGCTTGTCCCAGGCGGGAGTCGTGGTGGGATCAACCAGTTCGCTCATGCCGCCAGCCTAGACGCCGACCGCCGCGCCCGCTTGCGGGTGGGAAGGGAGAAGTCTCGACGAGCAGTGAGGGACGAACTG
>PHEV01000089.1 GCA_002843035.1 Actinobacteria bacterium HGW-Actinobacteria-5
TGCTGATCAGCGAGCTCGACATCACCGAGAAAGAGGTCTTCCGGGTTCCCAGTCCGCTCGACCTGACCGGCCTGTTCTCGATCGCCGACCTGGACCGCGAGGCGCTGCTCTACCCGTCCTTCCTGCCCAAGACGCATCCGGAGCTGGCCGAGGTGGAGACCGCGCAGCCCGCCAACCTGTTCGCCGCGCTGAAGAATCGCGAGGTGCTGCTGCACCACCCCTACGACTCGTTCGCCACCTCGGTGCAGCGGTTCATCGAGCAGGCCGCCGCCGACCCGGCCGTCCTGGCGATCAAGCAGACCCTGTACCGGACCTCGGGCGACAGCCCGATCATCGACGCCCTGGTCGAGGCCGCGCAGGCCGGCAAGCAGGTGCTCGCCCTGGTCGAGATCAAGGCCCGCTTCGACGAGCAGGCCAACATCGCCTGGGCCCGCAAGCTGGAGAAGGCCGGCTGCCACGTGGTCTACGGCATGGTCGGGCTGAAGACCCACTGCAAGCTGTCGCTGGTCGTCCGCGAGGAGCCGACCGGGCTGCGTCGCTACGCGCACATCGGCACCGGCAACTACAACCCGAAGACCGCCCGGCTGTACGAGGACATGGGCCTGCTCACCTCGAACGCCGTGATCACCGACGACGTGGCACGCCTGTTCAACCACCTCTCCGGGATGGCCCAGGAGACGCACTACCGGCGGCTGCTGGTCGCCCCACACGGGGTGCGCAGGGGGCTGATCGAGAGCATCAACAACGAGATCGCCAACCACAACAAGGGCCTGCCCTCCGGGGTCCGGATCAAGGTGAACTCGATCGTCGACGAGGCGGTCACCGACGCCATGTACCGGGCGTCGCAGGCCGGCGTCCCGGTGGACCTGTGGGTGCGCGGCATCTGCTCCGTGCGCCCGGGCGTCCGCGGGCTCAGTGAGAACATCCGGGTGCGCAGCATCCTGGGCCGTTTCCTCGAGCACAGCCGGCTGTACTGGTTCGCGAACGGGGGCGAGCCCGTGGTGGGGATCGGCTCCTCCGACCTGATGCACCGCAACCTGGACCGCAGGGTCGAGGTCATCGTCGGGCTGAACAATCCCCGGCACATCGCCCAGATCGAGGGGCTGTTCGACCTCGCTTTCGACCCGGGCACGGCGTCGTGGTGGCTGGAAGGGAACACCTGGACGCAGCGGACGCTGGACGCTGCCGGCGAGCCCCTGCTCGACATCCAGGAACACCTGATCGCGACCATGGGTCAGCGGCGCGCGGTCGAGCGTTAGGTCGGCATGAGCGCGAACTCCGGGAAGCGGACCACCGCTGCGGGCTGCGTCCTGGTCCGTCCAGGCCCGGGTGACGAGCCCGAGATCGTGCTCGTGCACCGTCCCCGCTACGACGACTGGAGCCTGCCCAAGGGCAAGGTCCGTGCCGACGAGTCGCTGCCGGGTTGCGCTGCCCGCGAGACCAGCGAGGAGACGGGCGTGGCGGTCCGCCTCGGCGTCCCGGTAGGGCGGATCACCTACCCGATCGGCGGCGGCACGAAGACCGTGTACTACTGGCGGGCCACCGCGCGCAGGAACGGCAGGCACCATCCCGGGGCGGAGGTCGACGCCATCGAATGGCTCCCGGTCTCGGAGGCCCTGAACCGGATCACCTACCTCGACGAGAGGCCGCTGGTGCACCGGGCACTCGCGCAGCCGGACACCACGCCGTTGCTGGTCGTGCGCCACGCCAAGGCGATGCTGCGCACCAACTGGTCCAAGCGGGACCAGGCCCGGCCACTCGACGAGCGGGGACGGCGGCAGGCCGCGATGCTGGTGCCGGCGCTGGAGGCCTACGGCGTGGAGCGCCTGGTGTCGTCCACCTCGACGCGCTGTGTCAAGACGCTGCAGCCGTACGCGAAGACGCACCGGCTGGAGGTGGAGGGCTGGACCACCCTTTCCGAGGAGCAGGCCGCCCAGGATCCTCGCGCGGTCAGCACGCTGATGGAGCGGTTCGCGAAGCAGACCGTCCAGTCCGGGGTCCCGCTGGCGATCTGCGGGCACCGTCCGGTGCTGCCGACGATGCTGGAGGCCGTGGGCGTGCCCAGCCGGGTCCTGAAGCCCGGAGCCGTCCTGGTCGCCCACCTGGGCGCGGACGCAGAGGTCGTCGCCGTGGAGATCCACAAGCCCCGGATCTAGGCCGCCCGGTTCGTGCCGCACCGCCCGGCCGGACTTCGTGCTTCCCGGTCGCTGGCGCGACGTGGCGCGTGGTGTCTAGCGCGACGGGGGTGCTGCGCTCGCCCGGACCACCAGTTGCGGCTCCAGCACCAGGTGCTGGGTGGAGGAGGTGTTCTTCTCGATCAGGTCCAGCAGCAGGGAAACGCTGAGCCGCCCGATCTCGTCGAAGTCCTGCCGGATGGTGGTCAGGCCCGGGCTGAAGTACTCGGCTTCCGGGTAGTCGTCGAAGCCGACCAGGCTGACGTCCTCGGGACAGCGCAGCCCCAGTTCGTGCATGGCGTGCAGCGTGCCCAGCGCCATCGCGTCATTGCCCACGAAGATCGCGGTCACACCGTCGTGGGCGAGCACCTCACGGGCGGCCGCATAGCCGGACGCCGCCGACCAGTCGCCGTGGACGACCTGCGGCACCTCGGCCCCGGCGGTGACGAGCGCGTCCCGCCAGCCCACCACCCGCTCGACGCCCTCGTACCAGAGGGTGGGGCCGGCGATGTGCCACACCGTCTTGTGCCCGAGGCCCAGCAGGTACTCGGTGGCGAGCCTCGCGCCCTGCCGCTGATCGACCGTCACCACCGGGTACGGGCCGGGGTTGCCGGCGTGGATCGCAACCACCGGCGGCAGGTCGTCACCCTCGCCGACCGTGCTCGACTCGACCTCCGAGATCAGCGGCTGGAGCAGAATGACGCCGTCGGAGGATCGGGAACGGAGCAGGCTCGCCCCCTGGGCGACCGCGGTCTGGTCCGGGTCGGTCAGGTGCGTGATGGTGACCGAGTACCCACGCCCGCTGGCGGCCTTCTCGATGCCGCGCAGCGCCGCGCTGGGACCGTAGAGCGTGGTGTCCACGGTGAGGACGCCGATGCTGTACGAGCGGCCGCTGGCCAGCCCCCTGGCCAGCATGTTCGGGCGGTAGTCGAGGGAGTCCATCGCGGCGTGCACTCGCGCGCGGGTGTGCTCTGCGACCTTCGCATGCCCGTTGATCACCCGCGAGACCGTCATGGTCGACACCCCCGCGAGTCGTGCGACGTCGGTCAACGTCGGCGCCCGATATCCGCCCACGCCTCCGCCAACGACATCGTTCATGGTGTTAGCGTATTACACCCCTGTGCCGTGGGCGGGCTTTCCACCCTCGCGGCAAAGACTGGAACTGCGTTCACCCTGCGTTCACCCTGCGGTCCCGAACCGGTCAACCCCGCTGCCTAGCCTCGCCTACAGAGCAACCGCTCTGTGTACTCATCCGAAGTCGAAGGAATAGCGTGAGAATCAAGCCGATTGCCGCCGCAGCCCTGGTCACCGCGACCGCCCTGGCCTTTGCCGGCTGCGCAGCCAACGAGGCGCCCGCATCAGGCGGATCCGGTTCCGCGGGTGGCGCCCAGACCCTGACCGGCGTGGGCTCCAGCGCCCAGAAGGCCGCTCAGGAGAAGTGGGTCGCCGACTTCCAGACCGCGAACCCGAACATCACCGTGAACTACTCCCCGGACGGCTCCGGCGCCGGGCGTTCCGCCTTCATCGCGGGCGCTGCCAACTTCGCCGGCTCCGACCGCGCGTTCAAGGACGACGAGATGGGCGCCGGCAAGTTCGCCGGTTGCGCCGCCGACTCCAACGCCCTCAACCTGCCGGTCTACATCTCCCCGATCGCGGTCGTGTTCAACATCGACGGCGTCAAGGAACTCACCCTCGATCCGGCCACGCTGGCCGGCATCTTCGCCGGGAAGATCACCAAGTGGAACGACCCGGCGATCGCGAAGACGAACCCGAAGGCCTCCCTGCCGAGCGCAGCCATCACCGCTGTGCACCGCGCGGACGACTCCGGCACCACGAACAACTTCACCGACACGCTGAACAAGACGGCTCCCCAGATCTGGACCGCGGCCGCCTCCGACACCTTCCCTGCCGACTTCGGCGGGGAGGCTGCGACCGGTACCTCCGGTGTCATCCAGGCCGTCTCCGGTGGCAAGAACACCATCGGCTACGCGGACGAGTCGCAGGCCGGTGACCTCGGCAAGGCGAGCATCCTGGTCGGCGGCAAGGCCCTCCAGCCCACCGCCGAGGCCGCCGCCGCCATCCTCGACCACTCCCAGACGGTGCCCGGCCGGGACGCCAACGACCTGGCCTACGCCCTCGACCGCACTTCCGAGGGCGTGTACCCGGCGGTGCTGGTGTCCTACGCGATCGTCTGCCAGACCTACAAGGATCCGGCAGTCGGGACGCTGGTGAAGAGCTACGTCGGCTACATGGCCTCCGCAGAGGGCCAGCAGGCCGCGGCCCAGGCCGCCGGTGCTGCTCCGCTGTCGTCGGGACTGCAGGCCAAGGTCAAGACCGCGCTCGACTCCGTCAAGTGAGCCTCACCAGGTGACAACACCCGTGGGCGGCGCCGGTGGCTCCACCGGCGCCGCCCCGGCACGTAACCTGTGGGGAGCCAGCAGAAAGCAGGACGCGCCCATGTCCCAGAAGCTGACCCGGGAGCCGGAGGCCGCACCCGGCAAGCCTGAGCCAACGCCTTCTCCGGCACGCCCGGACCCGAAGCGGCCCGGGGAGACCGTCTTCCGCGGATTCGCGCTCGGCGCAGGCATCGCGATTCTCGCGATCCTCGCAGCGGTCGCAACGTTCCTGCTCATCCAGGGCTCGCCGGCGCTGCTGGCGGATCCGGCCGCCCTCACCGCGAAGGGCTACGGCCCGTTCCTGGAGTGGGTGCTGCCCTACGTCTTCGGTACGGTCTGGGCCGCGGTGCTCGCCCTGGCCATGGCCGTCCCGGTCGCCATCGGGATCGCGCTGTTCATCTCGCACTACGCACCCCGCAGGCTCGCGCAGCCGCTCGGTTACGTGATCGACCTGCTGGCCGCGGTTCCTTCGGTGGTGTTCGGCCTGTGGGGCTCGCTGATGCTGGCCCCCGCCGTCCGGCCGCTGTTCACCTGGCTGAACGCGAACCTGGGCTTCATCCCGCTGTTCTCCGGCCAGGTCTCCGGCACCGGCCGGACGATCTTCACCGCGGCGATCGTGCTGGCCACCATGGTGCTGCCGATCATCACGAGCCTGTGTCGTGAGGTCTTCCTGCAGACGCCCAAGCTGCACGAGGAGGCCGCGCTCGCCCTGGGCGCCACCCGTTGGGAGATGGTGAAGATGTCCGTCTTCCCGTTCGCCCGTCCCGGCATCATCGCCGCCGTCATGCTCGGCCTCGGCCGCGCGCTCGGCGAGACCATGGCGGTGACGATGGTGCTCTCCGGCGGACGCAACATCACCTTCCAGATCCTCACCTCGGAGAACCCCAACTCGATCGCGGCCCAGATCGCGCAGAACTTCCCCGAGGCGTTCGGGTTGAAGACCAACCAGCTGATCGCCGCCGGCCTCGTGCTGTTCCTGATCACCCTCGTGGTGAACATGATCGCCCGCTGGATCGTCGCCCGCCGCGCCGCCTATTCGGGAGCCAACTGATGACCACGCTCAGCCAGACGCTGGCCTCGGACGCGCTGACGTCCGGCCGACTGCCCCGGTTCACCGTGCCGGTGATCGCCGTCGCCTCCCTGCTGGTCGGCATCGCCGTGGCCTCGCTGTTCGCCGGCGGGAACCTCGCCCTCGCCGCCGTGCTGGGCTTCGTCCTGTACCTGCTGGCGATGGAAACCGCAGCCCGGGTGGTCGAGGGCGCGCGGCAGGCGTCCGACCGCCGCGCGACCACGCTCGTCACCGGTGCCTTCATCCTCGCCCTGCTCCCGCTGGGGTCGGTGGCCTGGGAGGCCATCAGCAAGGGCATCGCCCGCTTCGACCTCAACTACTTCACCATGTCGATGCGCAACATCGTCGGTGCGGGCGGTGGCGCCGTCCACGCCATCTACGGCACGTTGTACGTGACCGGGCTGGCCAGCCTGATGTCGATCCCGATCGGGCTGCTCACCGCGATCTACCTGTCCGAGTACGGGCGTGGCAACCGGCTGGCGAAGTCGATCACCTTCTTCGTGGACGTGATGACCGGGATCCCCTCGATCGTGGCCGGCCTGTTCGCCTACGCCCTGATGGGGCTGCTGATCGGGCCCGGCTTCAAGTCGGGCTTCTCCGGCAGCATCGCGCTGTCCGTGCTGATGATCCCCGTGGTGGTCAGGTCGTCGGAGGAGATCCTGCGACTGGTACCCAACGAGCTGCGCGAGGCGTCCTACGCCCTCGGCGTGCCGAAATGGCTGACCATCGTCCGGATCGTCGTGCCGACCGCGATCTCCGGCCTGATCTCCGGCATCATCTTGTCGATCGCCCGGGTGATCGGCGAGACCGCCCCGCTGCTGATCGCCTCCGGTTTCACGGCGTCGCTGAACAACAACCCGTTCGACAACCCGATGATGACGCTGCCGGTGTTCGTCTACGACTCCTACGCCCACCCGGGCACCGACGTCCAGGCCTACTGGGACAGGGCCTGGACCGGCGCCCTCACCCTGATCCTGATCGTCATGCTGCTGAACCTGATCGGCCGGCTGATCGCCCGCCGCTTCGCCCCGAAGATCGGACGCTGAGAGAGAACCCATGTCCAAGCGGATTGAGACCACCGACCTGAACGTCTACTACGGCAGCTTCCGCGCCGTCGAGGACGTGACCATCACCATCGAGCCACGCACCGTGACCGCCTTCATCGGGCCGTCCGGCTGCGGCAAGTCGACGTTCCTGCGCACCCTGAACCGGATGCACGAGGTGATCCCGGGTGCCCACGTCGAGGGCGAGGTGCTGCTGGATGGGGAGAACCTTTACGGCGTCGGCGTCGACCCGGTGCGGGTGCGGCGACAGGTCGGCATGGTGTTCCAGCGGCCGAACCCGTTCCCGACGATGTCGATCAAGGAGAACGTGCTGGCCGGCATCCGGCTGAACAACAAGCGCATGCCGAGGGCAGAGCAGGACGACCTGGTGGAACGCTCACTGCGCGGCGCGAACCTCTGGGAGGAGGTCAAGAACCGGCTCGAGCTCCCGGGGTCGGGCCTGTCCGGCGGCCAGCAGCAGCGGTTGTGCATCGCGCGGGCGATCGCCATGGAGCCGCAGGTGCTGCTGATGGACGAGCCGTGCTCGGCGCTCGACCCGATCTCGACGCTGGCGATCGAGGACCTGATCTCCGAGCTCAAGGAGCAGTACACGATCGTGATCGTCACCCACAACATGCAGCAGGCCGCGCGGGTCTCCGACGTGACCGCGTTCTTCAACATCGCAGGGACAGGCTCCCCGGGCCGGCTGATCGAGGTCGGCCCCACCGACAAGATCTTCTCCGCCCCTGACGAGAAGGCCACCGAGGACTACATCTCCGGCCGCTTCGGGTGAGCCGGTCGTCCACGATCCGCTCCCGTCGCCCGGAAGTGTCCCTTCCGGGGGTGGGGGCTCACAACAACGCCGGATAAACTCGCGCCGTGGCGAGTCAAGCGGGGTGGTATCCGGATCCGGGCGGACAGCCCGGCCTGTACCGGTGGTGGACGGGCAGCGCCTGGAGCGAGGCGGTCACCCCGAATCCGCAGGGGACGCCGCCCCCGGTCACGGCCGTCGAGCCCCCGGCCGGTTACGGATCGGCGGGTTACGGGCAGGCCACCGGCGCTGGGCAGGCCCCGGGTGGCTCCGGCGCCCCGGGCGGTTACGGTGCCCCGGGCTACACCTACCCGAAGCAGAAGCGCAGCGGGGCCCTGGCGTGGTGGCTGGTGGCGCTGGCCGCCGTGGTTGCCCTGGTGGTGGTGATCAGCTTCGTCGTCCGGGGCGTCACCGGGGGTTCGGTTCCGGGTCTTCCCGGCCTCCCGGGCAACGTCCCCAGCTCGACCTACAGCCCCGACATCTGCCCGCCGGCCTCCGACCAGACCACGCCGCCCACGGCAGAGCCCCAGTCCGGCTGGATCAGCAGCGGACGTCTCGCCTTCCCCGCGATGGGCGGCGAGTGGCAGACCCAGTACGACAACCGGGTGCCGTGGGGCTCGCTGGCGATGGAACAGATCGTCCTCGTGCAGGCTGGCTACGACGGCAACACGGGCCACGACTGGGTGGCGAGCGTGCTGGTCAGCGACCTGTACGTCGGCGACGGCTTCGCCAGCACCAAAGTGGCCGCAGAGACGGTGCTCAAGTGCGTGCTGGGCATCTACTACAGCGACACCACCGTCAACCAGCAGGAGATCAGCAGCGCCAAGCACGACGTCGACGGCCACAACGGCTGGCTGATCGAGACCCAGCTCAACTTCGACATTCCCGGCCTGGAGACCAATGGAGAGCGGGTGCTGCTGTTGGTGGTGCAGACCGGAACCGACGACTACGGCCTGTTCTACGCTTCGATCCCGGATACCCGCAAAGACCTGCTCCCGGTCGCAAGGCAGTCGATGGCCGACCTGAAAGTGACCTCGTAGGCGACCGGTTCAGCCGCACTCGTAAAGGCCGAGGGACGCTTTCAGCGCCAGCACCCGGGCCGTGGACTCGGCCACGCGGTCGGCAAGGTCCGGATCGGCCTTCGCCGCCGTCCGCAACCCCGAGGCCATCGCTTCGGCCGTGGCGACATCCACCGTCAGCGCGAGGTCGCCGCCGGCCGAGACGAAGCGAACGGCCCGCTGCGAGGACGGGACGCCACGCACCGCGGCGGCCGCACCGAGGTCGTCGCTCACTACCACCCGGTCGAACCCCCAGCTGCGGAGCAGTCCGATCACCGTCGGAGAGAACACGGCGATGTGGTCGGGGTCGATCTTCGTGTAGCGGGCCGAGGACACCATCATCGCGTCCGCCCCATCCGCGACGGCATCCTTGAACGGGCGTAGCAGGGCGCTCTTCGCCGTTGTCGTGCGATCCACCACGGAGGAAGCGAAGTCCGTGTTGCCGGTCACGGCGCCCAGCCCGGGGAAGTGCTTCACCGCGACCGCGACGTCCGCGGCGCGCATGCCCTTGCTGAACGCCGCCACCTTGGCCGAGACCGTCTTCGGGTCGGAGCCGTAACCGCGGCCGAGCCGGGCGACCGGTTGGTTCGTTGCCCGGAATTTCGCCGGCACCACGTCGGCGACCGGTGCGAGGTCAAGTCGAACCCTCGCGCTTGCCAGTTCCCGGCCCCAGCCCTTCGCCTTCGCGACCAGTTCGGCGCTGGACAGCTTCGCCTGCTCCGCTGCGGGCGGGATCTTCGAGAAGCCCGGTCCCTGCAGGCGCTGCACCAGGCCGCCCTCCTGGTCGGTGGCGATCAGGACGCCGGCCTCACCGGCGAGCGCGTCCAGCTTCCCGGCCACCGCGGCAACCTGGCGGGCCCCACCGGGCGTGCGACCCATCAGGATCACCGAGCCGAGCTGGTTCCTGCGGATCACCGAGCGCTGGGCGTCGCTCAGTCCGACATCGACGCCGACCATGACCAGCTGCCCGACCTGTGCGGCGAGGTCCATCGAGGTGGCCTCCGCGGTGCACGCCGGCCCGGTCGGGACCGGGGTGTCTGAGGGCGTCGGGTCCGGACTGGCCGAAGCGGTGGTGGACGCCGGGATGCTGCCCGTCATGCCGTCCGGGGCCGGCGCCGCGCTGCATCCGGCCAGCAAGGCGCCGGCGAGGACCAGCGCGGCTGGCCTCATCCGTCCAGCTCCACGGCGAGCAGGGCGTTCTCCACGACCTCGGCGAGCGCGGGATGGATCCAGTACTGGCCGCGGGCGAGCGTGCGCGCGTCCTGACCGAAGCTCATCGCCTGCACCAGCGGCTGGATCAGGTTCGGCGCGTCGGGCCCGATGATGTGGGCACCGAGCAGTGCACCGGTGGCCGGATCGGCGATCACCTTCGCGAAGTGGTCGGTGTCCTCCATCGCCCAGCCGTAGGCGACACCGCCGTAGTCGCGCACCCCGACCGCGTACCGCAGCCCGCGCGCCCGGCACTCTGCCTCGGTGAGCCCGACACAGGCGACCTGCGGCCCGCTGAACACCGCCTGCGGGATGAAGCGGTGGTCGCTGGCGACCAGGTCGTCGGGGTGCAGCAGGTTGTGGCGGACCACCCGGGCCTCATGGTTGGAGACGTGCTTGAGCTGCCACGGCGACGACACGTCCCCGAGCGCCCAGATCCCGTCGGCCGTAGTGCGCTGATATTCGTCCACGACGACCCGTCCGGCGTCGTCAATGGCCACCCCGGTGGCGTCGAGGGAGAGGGTGTCGCCGTTGGGGATGCGTCCGGTGGCCACGAGCAGCTGGTCGGCCTCGAAGAAGTACTCGATGCCGTCGTCGTCGGTCGTGCCGACCTCGATCCGTCCGGCGGCGTCGGCGACCGAGGCCAGGTGCTGGCCGAGCCGGAGCACAACCCGGCGGCTGATCAGGTCGGTGAACCGCTCGGAGATGGCCTCGTCCGCGAACCGCAACAGCCGGGACCCGCGGTGCAGCAGGGTCACCTGGGTGCCGAAGGCGGCGAAGATGTGGGCGAACTCCGCGGCGACCAGCCCGCCGCCGACGATGATCAGCGATTTCGGCAGCGCGGGCAGCCGCATGATCGTGTCGGAGGTATGGATGCGGTCGGCCAGCTCCGGGTCGTCCATGCCCGGCACCTCGGGGATCCGGGGACGGGAACCCGCGGCCAGCACGAACTGGTCGGCGGTGAACTGCTCCTCGCCCACCCGCAGCATCTTCGGCGCCACGAAGTGGGCCATCTCGCGGAAGAGGGCGACGTTGCCGCTGTCACGGCGGTAGGCCTCGCCGTCCGCAGCGATCGGGTCGATCCGGCCGAACACGCGGTCGCGAATGTCGTTCCAGCGCACGCGCACCGGGCCGGCGTCCACCCCGAGCGCGGCGGCGTTCCGGGCGTCCTCGGCCAGGTCGGCCGGGTGGGCGAACATCTTGGTCGGGATGCAGCCCACGTTGAGGCAGGTGCCGCCGAACCACTTCTGGCCGTCAACCAGTGCGATCTTCCAGTCCCGGAACTGCTCGGTGAGGATCGTGTTCCCGGTGCCGGAGCCAATCACGCACAGGTCGAAGTGCCGCATGTGCCGATTGTGGCATGGCCTGTGGAACGACCGTGTCGGGGGTCGCACCGGCCGGGTCCATGCCGGGCCCCGCCCGGCGCGACTACTGCCCCATCGGCACCACGTTCAGGATCGTGAACCCTGCAACCAGGACCACGACGACGACGAACGGCAGCATGGCCGTCCGGACCCCCTCCGCCCGGGCCCGCCGCCCGTAGTGCCACGTCGGCCACAGCGGGATCGCGAACGCGAGCAAGGCGAGACCCGTGCTGAGGGCGCCCGCCCACAGTGGCGGGCGGGTCGAGGTGCCGACCGGGTAGCCGAACAGGCCGATCAGACCCTCGCCGACCAGGAAGGCGAGGAAGAAGCAGGGAATCACGAGCAGCAACGACAGCCACGCCGCGAGGGCGGCGTGCCCAGTGGTACCGGCACCATTGCCCATGTCTCCATTATCTGCGCTCCAGGCCCTCCTGGCCTCCTCCAGGTGTTGGGCAGATGTTCATCTGGCTGTCGATCCGACCAGCGTTGATCGGCGTGGAAGGCGGCCACGACGTGAGCTGGGAGCCGACCGGCCCGAACTCGATCATGGAGGTGGACCAGCACGGCAACCAGCTCTTCCCCGGGGCCGGGCAACAACGGCCTTCCTACGTCTTCCAGGTCTCGCGGGGCACCGTGAAGAGTCCGCTGACCGTGGGCACCGTGAGCGGCGGACTGGACGGGTTCGGTCACCTCGGCTTCGCGGCCCGGGACGGGCTGCGGCCGTTCGGCCGGGACGTGTTCAACCGGGCCGGGAAGCGCTGACCCGACCGGACGGACCGTCGCGCTCACGCTCACCACCACGGTGCCCAGCGGGGAGGGCTTCGTCCGGTTCTACCCCGACGGAGGCCCGGACGCCGCCGGCTGGGACTACGTCGCAGAGACCGACTGAGCCGCGCTACAGCTCCTTGCGGAAGCGGACGTGGGTCTCGCCCTCGACGGGCATCGCCACCGCGAAGCCCATGGCGGCATGGAAGGCGATCGAGCCGGTGTTGACCGGCGCGGTGATGCAGGTCACCACCGTGCGATCGCGCCCCCGCACACGCCGGAAGAACTCGGTGTAGAGGTCGCGGCCCAGCCCTGATCCGCGCAGGTCCGGCCTGACTCCGGCGAAGTGGATGTACGCCTCGTCCGGGTGCGTCTGGGAGAGGAAGCCGATCAGGAACCCGGCCAGGCCGCGGTCGTCCTCCGCGATCAGGCTGGTGTCCGCGAAGTGCTCGAGGAACAGCGCCGGGACGAGGGTGCGCAGCGGGCGTCCCCACCACTCGTCGATCACGCCGACGACGGACGCGTGATCGTCCCGCCCGGCCGCACGGAGCACCGCCACGGCGCTAGATCCCGGCGTAGGAGTGCAGCCCGGAGACCAGCAGGTTGATCCCGATGAAGTTGAACCAGAAGCTGGCCAGGCCGATGATCGCGACGACAGCGGCCCGGCGGCCCTTCCAGCCGGCGGTCGCGCGAGCGTGCAGATAGACGGCGTAGATGATCCAGGTGACCAGCGACCAGGTCTCCTTCGGGTCCCAGCCCCAGAACCGGCCCCAGGCGTACTGCGCCCAGATCGCGCCGGCGGCGATGGTGAACGTCCACAGCGGGAACGCGAAGGCGTGGAACCGGTAGCTGACCCGGTCGAGGGTCTCCGCGGACGGGATCCGCGCCAGGTAGCCGCGGACGTCGCCCCGCGCCTCGGCCCGAGTACGCACGAGGTAGAGGATCGCCGCGATCGCTCCGATGTTGAACGCGGCGCCCGCGGTGGCCGCGGCGATGATGTGGATCACGAACCAGACCGAGTGCAGCGCCGGCATCAGGTCGGACACCGCCACGTAGAACACCGTCACCGCCAGCCCCTGGCCGATCGTGAGCAGCAGGGTGACCGGCAGGCCCAGCCAGCGCATGCCGAACTTCAGCGCGAGCACCAGGTAGACGATCACCGCGATCGCCAGCGAGGTGGTGATGAACTCGTACATGTTGCCCCAGGGGGCGCGTTCCGCGGCGATCCCGCGCAGCACGACCCCGGCCACGTGGGTGGCCGCGGCGATCATCGTGATCGCCAGGCCGGCCCGTCCGAGCGCCTCGGTGCGCGGGCTCTGCGCCGGGCGTTCGGGCGCAGGCCGGGCGGGCCGCTGCGATGCTCCGGCACCCACGGTGGCCAACTCGGGCTCGGCCACCGTCACCGCCGTGCGAGCGCTCGCCCACTCGGCCGCGTGCAGGGTCATCGCGAGCAGGTACAGCACTGCCGAGGTGACCATGGCCAGGCTGGAGTAATAGGCGCTCAACGCTCCTCCTCGTCCTCGGTGGGCGACAGCGTAGCCGCGATCCCGCAGGCCGTCGCCAGTGCCTCCACCTCCCCGGCAAGGCCGCCACGGCCGTCCACCCGGTCAAGGCCGGCCACCGAGACGGTCGTGGGAGCGCTGGTTCCGACCGGATCGAGCGACGGGCCGGCGGAGACCCGGACGAACAGCCGGCGCGGCTTCACGGTGAGCGAGAGCGCCATGCCGAGCACGGCGAGCATCACCGAGCCGAGCACCAGCCAGCCGCCGGGGGTGGTGGACACCTGGAGCTTGGTCCAGCGCTTCCAGCCGTCGAAGGTGATCGAGCCCTTGCCATCCGGCAGTTTGAAGCCGGTCCCGGGCGTGAGTGCGACGCTGACCGGATTGCCCTGGTCATCCT
>PHEV01000090.1 GCA_002843035.1 Actinobacteria bacterium HGW-Actinobacteria-5
ATCCGGCGACAGGTTGGGCGGGACGAGCACTTCCTTGAGGTGGTAGGCCGCCTTGAGGTCGCGCTCCAGCCGTAGGCACGAGGCGTACGGTTCGGCGATCGCGATGGAGACGAGGGACTCCTCCCGAGCGCGGTTCACCAGTCGCGAGACGGTGGAGACCGACACCCCCAGCCGGTCACAGATTTCGCGCTGAGAAGCGCCTTCGACGAAGTACAACTCGGCCGCGCGCGACGCGATGCACGCCGAGGGTGCGTAAACCTCTGGATCCATCTGACCTGACTCCACTGCCGACGTTCACCCGCAGGTCGAGGAGTTGCGACCGCATCGGGTGAGGTCTTGGCCAAAGGTACCTCGCCACCTCCCCCGATGCCGCATCCGCTACCCCGACCCGAGGATGTGTTCCTCCACATACGCTGCGACGCTGTCCTCGGCATGATGGCCGATGACCTCGTGCGCGATGGCGCGCACTCCGGGGAGTGCGTTCTCCGGGGCGATCGCCCGCCCCAGCAATCCCAACCAACCGACGTCGTTGTCGCTGTCGCCGAAGCCCCACGCCGCCTCGCTGGCGACGCCGAGGGCGTCGAGCACGAAGGCGATCGCCTCGAGCTTGGTGGCGTCCGGAGCACCGACCTCGCAGAACTGGGGCATCGAACGCGTCAGCCCCGGCACCTCTGCCCGGAGAGCCTCGTCGACGCGGTCGAGATGCTCCGGATCGCCCCCGACCATGACCTTGACGACCTTCTCCTCCGCGATCACCTCGGCGAGCGGGCGGAACCGGGGAGGCTCGGCGAGCAGGTGGGTCAGGAGCTCGGTGGTGACGCTCTCCTCGTCGGCGAACCAGGCGTCCGGGGTCCAGAGCGTCGGGCTGCAGCCAAGACGTCGGGCCGCCTCCACGGCGTGCGCGGTGACCTCCGGGTCCATCTGCCTGACCCTGAGGCGCGCTCCGGTCACCGGATCGGTGATCACCGCCCCGTTGCAGGAGATCACTGGCGCGGTGAACTGGAGTTCACGAGCGATGGACAGCGCAACGCCCTCGGCGCGGCCGGTCACGATCACACCCGCGATCCCGCGCTCCCCGAGGAGCCGGAGGGTGCGGACGGTGTAGGGGCTCAGCCCGTGGTCTGCCCCCGCGATCGTGCCGTCGACATCCATTGCCACCAATGCGGGGCGCGGCGGCTGCCGGTCGGACAAAGCACCATCACCCATCGTCCGCTGCGCCATATCTTCAATCATGGGCCCCATGCTAAGGCCGCCGAGAACCCGAAGGCTACCGGGATCCAAAGAAGGGCCGGACATGCGAGTGATTTTCGCGTAGCGTTGGAGCGATCGATATCCGAAAGACCATTTGCTGGTGGCCCTCGCGACCCGGCACGTCATAAACGCGCCCCGCGGCGCCGGACAGGAATTCCCGGATATACGTCTGATGCCGGGAGGAGAGCGATGACACTGGTCTGGGCGCACCGGGGAGCGCGCAGGGAGGCGCCGGAGAACACCCTGCCGGCCTTCGCCCGGGCACTGGAGATCGGGGCCGACGGGATCGAGCTCGACGTCCGGCGCACCGCGGACGGCGAACTGGTGGTCATCCACGACGAGACGATCGACCGGACCACGACCGGCCACGGGCCGGTGGCGGCACTCTCCCTGGCCGAACTCCGTTCGTTCAGCGCGAACGCGGGGATGGCCGACTTCGACTCCGCGGTGATCCCGACACTGGACGAAGTACTCGCCCTCCTCGCCCCAGCCGGCGTGGACATCAACATCGAGCTCAAGCCTCCGCCTGAGCCCGTCGCGGAACTCGAGGGCGAGGTGCTCGCTGCGGTCGAGGGCTTCGGCCTCTCGAACCGCACCATCCTGTCCAGCTTCGATCACACGGTTCTCGACCGTCTCCATCGACTCGGCGCGACGACGGAACTCGCCCTGATCCTCAGCGACCGGTGGCCGTGGCCCTGGCTTCGCGCGCGGCGCCTGGGAGCCACGGCCATCCACCTCCACGCACGCCCCACGATCAATGCCCACTTCGTGCGCCGGGCCCACGCAGCGGGCATCGCGGTGAGGCCATGGGTGATCAACACCGAGCGCGACCTCGGCCGGATGTTCCGGGCCCGGGCTGACGCTGTCTTCACCGACCTGCCACGTCTCGCCGTGCAGGTGCGGGACACGCTCGCGGGCCACAGCGGAAGGAGCACCTCCGTCCGGCCCTGAGCCCGCCGCCAAGGCGAGCCTGCGGCCGAGCCCGCCTCCGGCAGGTGCCGCACTCCAGGCATCCGGCGTAGTCGAAGGTCGGTTCTCCGGTCGCACTGAGCGTGTACAGCGCGGCCGGGCACACCTGGACCAGCTGTCCGAAGCCTGCCGGATCGGGGTGGTCGGCGAGCGTGATGTGGGCGTGGTCCTCGTCCACCTCGTACTTGTTCAGGCCGAGGTACTCCTCGACGTTCACCGTGATCGGATCGGATCCACTCATAGCGCTTTCACTCCCCGGCTGAGGTCCCTGGCCAGGTTGAGGTAGCCGACCCGCCGGGCCAGCGGCAGCATCGATCGGCGTACGGGATTCATCGGCGTCCCGTCCACGAGGAACAGCGACCGCATCGCGTCCCTGGCCAGCGCCGGGTACGTCCCGAAGATCCGCGGGGTGTTCTCCATGAAGCGCGGGACGCGTCGCAGCAGCTTCAGGTCCTTCAGCACGAAGCTGTCCTCGAGGGCCGACCGGTAGCCGGCCAGCCCGGTGGCCGAGGTGTCTCCCGCTTCGAGGGCTGCCGCCGCGCTGCGGCCCGCCTGCTGCCCGGCAGCGATCGCGAAGTCCATCCCGCGCACGGTGTAGCCGGCGTTGACGCACATCAGTGCCGACTCCCCGGCCAGCAGCACGCCATCGCCGACCAACGGCGGCATCGCGTCGTAGCCTCCCTCAGCGACCAGATGGCCGGAGTGTTCGAGGACCGTTCCCCCGGCGATCATCGGAGCCACGCTGGGGTGGCGCTTGAAGTCGTCCAGCAGCTGATAGATCGGCGTGTCTGCGTCCACCAGGTCCGAGACCGTGGCGACCAGGCCGATCGAGATCGTGTCCCGGTTCGTGTACAGGAACCCGCCGCCGATCCGGCCCTGGGTCGCGTCCCCGACGAACAACCACGCCATGCCCTCGCCGTCCGCGCACAGCGACCGGTCCGAGATCACCTTCTCGGGCAACCCGATCACGTGCTTGATGCCCACAGCCACCTGGTCGGGTGTCGGGCGCCCGGCGTCGACCGCCTGCGGCACGAGCAGCGAGTTCACCCCGTCGCAGAGCAGGACGACGTCCGCGGTGATCTCGTCCTCGCCGGCCCGGACGCCGCTCACCCTGCCGTCCTGCTTGAGCAGGGACTCCACCGCGATCCCGTTGATGAACTCGGCCCCAGCCTGCTCGGCCTGCCCCGCCAGCCACGGGTCGAACCGCGCCCGCAACACCGAGTACGACTCGTATCGCTGATCGCGCATCAGCTCATCGGACACGTCCAGCGTCGTCGCGGCGTCCGAGGCGAGCATCGAGATCCGTTCGCGGACGATCCGCCGTTCCAGCGGCGCCGACTGTGCGAAGTCCGGGAAGACCGCCCGCAGGGAGTGGGTGTACAGCCGTCCGCCGGATACGTTCTTGGCGCCGCAGACGTTGCCGCGCTCGACGACGAGGACACTCCTGCCCGCCTTCGCCAGTTCGTAGGCCGCCACCGGTCCGGCACAGCCGGACCCCACCACGATCGCGTCGAAATCAGCCACGACGGCTCCCTTCTGGTGGGCGGGGCCGGTCCCCGCCCTTCGTCGTTGAGGGCACGCCCAGCGAGCTGGTCTCGCCGAGGGTGAGTCCACGGGTTTCCGGGGCCATCAGGACCGACAGCACCAGCGCCAGCAGCAGCAGCCCCGCACCGGTGAGCATCGTCGGGCCGATCCCGTAGGCGGCGAGGAACAGCGGCAACCCGTACGTCGACACCACGACGCCGACCCGGCTGATGGCGATCGCCACGCCCACCGCCGTGGCCCGCACCTCGGTCGGGAACATCTCGTTCGGGTACAGCCACTGGAGGATGCCCGGACCCCCGGAGAAGAACGCGTAGATGCCGAACGCCGCGACGATCACCACGACCGGCGCGCCGGGCCAGATGCCGGGGATGAGCAGGCCGAGCGCCATCAGCGCGAGCGACCCGATCAGTAGCGGACGGCGGCCCAGCGAGTTCAGCCAGTACATCGCGGGGATGGTGCCGACCAGGAAGAACAGCGAGACCAGCGCCTCGCCCAGCACGGACAGGCTGCCCTCTCCCAGGCCGAACGCGGACATGATCATCGGGCCGAAGGTGTACATCGCGTACATCGGCACCACCTGGCACAGGATCAGCAGACCGAGGTAGACGACCCGGCTGGTGTAGCCCTGGCGGAACACGGACGCGAAGCCCGCGGGAGCCGGCTCCGCATCGCCGAGGTGGACGTCGGCCCCGTAGACCTTCCGGATCACGTCCCGGGCGTCATCGGTCCGCCCTCGCTGGGCCAGCCAGCGTGGCGACTCGGGGATGTCGTGCCGTCCGACCAGCAGGATCACGCACGGGACCAGCGCGCTGCCCAGCATCCATCTCCACCCGTCCTCCACCGAGTACAGGGCGAAGCCGACGAACGCCGCGGCAGTGGCTCCGAGGTACCAGGCGGCCGAGACCCAGCCCATGGTGATCGCCCGTTCCGTGCGCGGACTGAACTCCGCGATCAGCGAGGTCGCGATCGGGTAGTCCGCGCCGATGAAGAAGCCCAGCAGCAGCCGCAGCACGATCAGCTGCCAGGCCGCGGTGACGAAGCACGCGGCCAGGGACGTCACCCCGATGGCGATCACGTCCAGGATGAACATCCGGCGCCGGCCGAGGGCGTCGGTCAGGCGCCCCCCGGCCAGCGAACCGAAGAAGATGCCGGCGAGCGCCGCAGCCCCGGTAGCGGCCACCTCCACGTCGCTCAGCCCGAGCGCCGGTGCCAGCTGGACGAGCGCGACGCCGATCAGCGACAGCACGTAGCCGTCGAGGAACGAACCGCCGCTGGAGAAGAACATGATCTTCTTCAGGAAGCGGTTCATCTGTGCGTCGTCGATCAGACGACGCACAGCGGCGCCGTCGGCTACTTCCATTCGATGATTCCCCAGTTCAGGTGCGGCTTCGCGTCCGGGTTGTCGGTGTCGACCAGCGTGAAGCGGGCCTCGTTCTCCCCCACCTTCCACAGCCTCGTGGTGAGGGTGTCGCCGGGGTGCACCGGGGAGGTGATCCGGGTCTTGAACCGGGTCAGCCGCTCGGGCTCGCCCGGGATGAAGGTGCTGATGAAGTGCCGCATCACGACCCCGGCGTAGCTGATCGCGTGCAGGATCGGCCGGGGCTCGCCGTTCTCGGCCGCGTAGTCCCAGTCGATGTGCTGGGGGTGGAAGTCACCGGACAGCCGGTAGATCAGGGCCTGGTTGAACGGGATGGTCTCGACCACCTCGGCATCGGGTGCGCGGTCGGGCATCTCGACGACGTCCTTCGGCGCTGCCGGGCCGCCCCAGCCGCCGTCGTAGATCAGGCAGTCCCAGGACTCGTTGGTGAACAGCAGCGTCCCCTCGGAGTCGTAGGTGTCGCCGATGTGCTGGGCGAGCAGGCCCTTGCCCTCGCCGCGGTCGTAGAGGCCGGCCAGGGTCACCTTCGTCTCGACGTGGTCGGAGAGCTTCGTGATCGGCTGGTGGAACCGGATGTCGAAGCCCCAGTGCAGCGACCCGGCGTAGTTGTAGCCGTAGTTGATGACCCGTGTGACCTCCGAGTCGACGATGAGCATGGCGCCGAACATGGGCAGCACCTTCAGCCTGGGGTCGCGCTCGTCGTGCTCGTTGAGGTAGATCAGGTCCTGCAAGCCGTCGATCCCCGCCCCGCAGCCGAGCGCGAACAGCTCCAGGTCGCGGAACGTGTAGTCGCGGACGAACGGGCCGAAGCTCTGGCCCACCATCTCGGTCTTGATCCTGCTCATGTGTTTCCTTTCGTTCACCCCGCGGCGGTGCGGGAGGGATCAGTTCAGGAGCCGCTTCTCGATCTTCAGCGAGGCGGTGCGGGGGAAGTCGTCGATCAGCTCGACGAACTCGGGCACCTTGAAGGCGGCGAGCCGGTCGCGGCAGAACGACTGGACCTCGGCGACGTCGATCCGCGCACCGGGCACCAGTCGGACGAAGGCCTTGACCGCCTTGTCCCGCACCGGGTCGGGAACACCGATGACCGCAGCCTCTGCGATCAGCGGGTGCGCGGTGAGCACGCACTCGACCTCGCGCGCGGAGATGTTCTCCCCGGCCCGCTTGATCAGGTTCACCGAGCGGTCGACGAAGTAGAACCAGCCGTCCGCGTCCATGAGGCCCTCGTCATTGGTGCGCAGCCAGCCGTCCGGCGACAGCGCGGCCGCGGTGGCGTCGGCATCGTCGAAGTAGCCCTTCATCAGGGTGCGGCCGGGCACGCCGCGAATCCGCAGCTCGCCGACCTCCCCTGCGGGCAGTTCGCGGCCCTGAGGGTCGAAGATACCGACCTCGTAGCCGAGCCCGGCGCGTCCGACCGATGGCCAGCGGCGTTCGCCCTGCGGCGGATCGGTGACCGCCCAGCCGATCGACTCGGTCGAACCGTAGGAGTTCAGCAGCCGGACCCGGAAGCGCCGCTCGAACTCGACCTTCTCGGTGTCGCTGAGCGGCATGAAGTACAGCGCCTCGCGCACCTCGTGGCGGCCGTCGGTCGCCGAGGGGGGCTGGAGCAGCAGCGTCCGCGCCATCATGGCGATCAGCTGGACGACGGTGGCCCGCTCCTGCTGTACCTGCTGCCAGAAGTGGCTGGCCGAGTAGTGGTCGGCCATCACCAGGGTGGCGCCCGCCACCAGCACGGGGGTGAGCGCGGCGAG
The DNA here is from genome assembly GCA_002843035.1 of Actinobacteria bacterium HGW-Actinobacteria-5. Taxonomy (GTDB): domain Bacteria; phylum Actinomycetota; class Actinomycetes; order Propionibacteriales; family Propionibacteriaceae; genus Propionicimonas. The sequence goes on from PHEV01000090.1 coordinate 6,895, forward strand.
CTGGAAGTTCGAGTGGCACGCCGGCATGGTGGTGAAGAGCCGGTCGTCCCCGCGCAGCGAGGTCTGCCACACGCCGTAGTGCCCAGAGAACGCGAGGTTGGCGTGAGTGATCATCACGCCCTTCGGCGCGGCAGTCGTCCCCGAGGTGTACAACAGCTCGGCAACGGATTCGCTGGTCAGGCCGGGGGCGGCGGGTGGCTCGTCCGACTGCGCCCGGCACCGCCCCTCGAAGCTGACCGGGTCGTCCGCGGGGCCGTGGACGGCGAGCAGTGCGCGGTCCCCCACCCCGTGCCGGTCGCGGATCGCACGGTGGTCGGCCAGCCGGCTGTGCTCCACCACCGCCCACCGCGCGCGGCAGGCGCGGTAGACGCGCAGCAACTCGGACTCGGTGGCGTCCAGGCTGACCGGGACGGCGATGGCACCGATCCCGGTCAGTCCGAACAGTGCGGTGAGCATCTCCGGGCTGTTGCCGATCTGCAGCACGACGGTGTCGCCAGCCCCGATGCCCATGCCGGCGAACGCGTGGGCTGCCCGGTGGATCAGCCGGGCGAAGGCCGCGTAGTTGAACTCGCGGCGCCCGCCCGCTTCCAGCTGCACCAGGAAGGGACGATCGCCGAACTCGCGGTCGGCGTAGCTCCACAGCGTCGCCGTGGTCTGGCTGCTCGCGATGTCGGCCATCGTCCGTCCTCCCCCGCGACCTACAGCGCCGCGACCAGAGCCGGCAGCACCTGGTAGAGGTCAGCGACGACACCGAAGTCCGCGTGGGCGAAGATCGGCGCCTTGGCGTCCTTGTTGATCGCGACGATCACCTTCGAGTGGCTCACCCCGACCAGGTGCTGGATCTGGCCGGAGATGCCCACGGCCAGGTAGAGGTCGGGCTTGATGGTCGCCCCGGAGACACCGAGGTACCGCTCGGCCGGCATCCAGTTCACGCCTTCGGCGATCGGACGGCTGCAGGCCAGTTCCGCACCCAGCCGGCCGGCCAGCTCGCGGGCGAGTTCCAGGTCGGCCTGCGCCGCGAACCCACGGCCGACGCCCACCACCCGCTTGGCTGCGGTGAGGTCGACCGACTCCCCGCCCCGGGGGCGGGTCTCGAGCAGCCTCACCCCGGCGGACGGCGCCAGCGCGAGCGGCTCGGCCGCTCCGGCGCCGGTGCCGTCGGCGGGCGGCAAGGCGCCGGCGGCGAGCACGAGAACGGCGACAGCGGAGGCGAGCTCCTCGGTCGCGACGGCCAGGCCGCCGTACGCCAGTCGCGTCACCACCAGCGGGTCGGTGGAGACCACGCCGGTGGCGTTCACCGGACTGGTGCCCAGGTGGGCGGCGAGCTGGCCGGCCAGCAGCCGGCTCTGGGCGCTCGAGTCCAGGACGACGAGCTTCGCCGCGCGGGACGCGAGCACCTCGGCCACCGCCGCCGCATACGCCTCGACCGGCGTCGACGGGTCGGCCTCGACGAGGAGGGTCAGGTCGGCCGCGGCCAGCGCGCCGGCACCCAGGCTGATCGCGTTGACGGCGTCCCCGAGGGCGCGGGCCGATCCGGCCAGCGCGTTGCCGGCCACCGGGTCGTGGGCGACGATCCACACTTCTGACATCGGTCTGCTCCTTACAGCGTCTTGAGGAATTGGGCGAGTTGCCGGGCCGCATCTTCCGGGTCGGCCTCGACCAGCACGTGACGCCGGTCGACCTGCTCGGGTGCGAGCACGGACGCCGTCCGGCTCGACGCGGGGGGCAGCGCGGACACGGTATCGGTGACCGGCTTCTTGCCGGCGGCGAGGATGTCCTTCATGCCAGCGATCCGCGGGGTGTTGATCCCCGAGGTGACGCTGAGTACGGCCGGAAGGGTGACGCCGAGCACCTGCTCGGCGTTCTCGAGCAGCCGCAGGACGCGGAGGCCGTCGCCGTCCGGGGTGATCTGGTTGACCTGGTTCAGGGTCGGGAGGCCGAGCAGGGCACCGAGCTGGTTGCCGACCTGCTGGGCGTAGCGATCGGAACTGCCCGCGCCGAGCAGCACCAGGTCGCAGCCGCCGAGCTCACCGATCGCGGCGGCCAGCGCCGTCGCGGTCTGGAAGCTGTCGGCGTCCGGGTCCCCCGCGACCGCGACCAGGCTGTCGAGCCCGCGGGAGAGCGCGTCCTTGCGCAACTTGGAGTTGTCCAGCGCCGCGCCGCCGAGACTGATGCCGATCACCTCGCCGCCGACCTGGTCGGCCAGCTGCCGGGCGGCCTCGATGGCGTTCAGGTCGTAGCTGCCGATCTTCGGCTGGGCGCGGGACACGTCCAGCGTCCGGTCGGCGCCGACGGTGATGTCGGAGTCGTCCGGCGCGGCCTTGAAGCAAGCGATGATTCGCATGGAAGTCCTTCCTCAGTCCGATTGCTTGATGACGCCCGCCTCGGCAAGGCTCGCGATCTCCTCCGGGGAGTAGCCGAGCCGGCCGAGGACGTCCGCGGTGTCGTAGCCGTGGTGTGGCATCGGCCGCCACACCCGGCCCGGGTGCTGGTCGAAGCGCGGGAAGACGCCCAGCCCCTTGAAGGTCTGGTCGTCGGCGGTCTGCCAGTCGACCCACACGCCACGCTGGGCGAGGTGATCCTCCGCGACGAGGTCGCCGAACTCCATCACCTTCTGGGCCGCGATCCGGTGGGCCGAGAAGTCACTCTCGACCTCGGCGACCGTGCGCGTGGCCAGGTACTCCTCCAGCCTGGCCTCGATCAGCTGCGCCTTCGGGCTGGACAGCCACAGGGCGCTGCAGTCCTCCGGGTAGTCCGGAGTGCCCCAGAGTTCACCGAGCCCGATCGTCTCCAGCAGGTACTTGTTCTGCGGGACGCCGTAGACGCACAGGCCGATGAAGCCGTCCGCGCAGCGGTACTCGCCGATGGCGCACAGGTTCTGGTTGCGGGCGCCCGGACGCGGCCAGACCACGCCGGCGTTCAGGTAGTCGACCAGGTAGTACTGGCCGATGGCGAGCAGGGTCTCGTACATGGCGACGTCGACCGACTCCCCCACCCCGGTGAGCCCGACCTTGTGCAGGGCACCCAGCGTCGCGCTGGTGATCATCAGCGAGTTGAAGTAGTCGCCGGCGTACGGACCGGGGTTCATCGGCTGCTCCGGGGTGCCGTTCTGGCTCATGTAGCCCGAGTAGGCCATCACGGTCAGGTCGTAGGCGGCGCGGGTGACCATCTGCGGCACGCCGGTCTGGCCGAAGCCGGAGACGTGGACGATCACGAGCTTCGGGTTGACCGCCCACAGCACCTCGTCGGGGAGCCCCTTCTTCGCCCAGGTGCCGCCCTTGCTGGATTCGATGAAGACGTCGGCGTCTGCGAGCATCCGCAGCACGACGTCGCGGCCGCCCTCCGAGAAGTAGTCGAGGGCGACCGAGCGCTGGTTGCGCCGCTCGGCCTGCTTGACCCAGGCCGTGTCGCGGATCGTGTCGCCGGCCCCGGTGTTCTCCAGCCAGGTGACGTCGGCACCCCACTCGGCCATCAGGCAGGCGGCCCGGGGGACGGCCAGTTCCATGGCGGCGTAGACGACCTTGAGATCGTCGAGGACGCCGAACTGCGGCTTCTGGGTGGTGAGTTCCATGGTCGCCGCCTCAGTTCGCGTACTGACGCAGGACACCCTTGGCGAGGGTGAGGATCATCATCTCGTCGGTTCCACCGCTGATCCGGTCCACCCTCAGGTCGCGCCAGATCCGCTGGATCCGGTGGTCGCCGGCCACGGAGACGCCGCCCATCACCTGCATGGCGTCGTCCACGACGGCGAAGGCCGCGTTCACGCAGTAGTACTTGCACATGGCTGCCTGTGCGGACGTCATCTCGCCGGTGTCGTAGCTCCAGGCGGCCTCGTAGACCATGTTCTTCATCGCGTTGACCTTGATCGCCATCTCGGCGAACTTGAGCTGGTTGAGCTGGAACCGGCCGATCGGCTTCCCGAACTGCACCCGGACGTTGGCGTAACGGGCCGCGTCCTCGAAGGCGGACAGGGCGACGCCGTAGTCACTGGCCGCGACCAGGAACCGCTCGAAGTCGAAGTCCTTGACCCCGCGACTGAACCCGTTGCCCTCGCGTCCGAAGATGTCGGACTCGGAGAGCTCGACATTCTCCAGGTAGACGTCCGAACAGCTGTCCATGCGCAGGCCCAGCTTGTCCAGCGGCTCGACCCGGACGCCGGGCAGGCTCATGTCCAGGAAGAACTCGGTGAAACAGCCCGGGTCCTCGGCGCTGCGGGCCATCACGACCAGGAACGGAACGTGCGCAGAGGACGTGATGAACGTCTTGTGCCCATTCAGGTAGATCTTGCCGTCGCGGCGGGTGTAGGTGGTCTGCAGGCTGCCGACGTCGGAACCTGCACCGGGCTCGGTGCAGGCGGAGTTCCAGATCTGCTTGCCGGTGCCGACGTAGTCCAGCACCTTGTCGATCTGCTCCTGGGTGCCCTCCCGCAGGATCGTGTCGAAGCACGGGAGCTGGTAGAGCACATAGGTGGGGGCGCCCCAGCGGCCCAGTTCCTCATAGACAGCGGTCAGGGTGACCAGGCCCAGGTTGAGACCGCCGTGCTCCTCGGGCAGCATGATCAGGTCGAAACCGAGGTCGCACAGCGCCTTCACCCAGCGTTCGGGGTAGGTGTGCGTGCGGTCGCACTCGGCGAAGTACGCCTCCCAGTTCTCGCGCTGCATCAGTTCGCGGACGTTGTCCACGAGCAGCTGCTGCTCGTCGTTGAGCGTGAAGTCCATTCGATTTCTCCTTGTCATTCCTTGTCGAGTGCGCCGGCCAGGAAGGCGCCACCGTGAGCCAGGGCGACCGCGGCCGCGTCGAGCATCCGGGAGTTGTGCAGGAAGGCGTGCAGGACGCCGGGGAACACCTCGTGGCTGCAGGGCACTCGCAACTGCGTGAGCAGCGCGGCGAGCGTGGCGGTGTCGTCGCGGAGAGGATCGAGTTCCGCAGCCACGAGGTAGGTCGGGGGGATGCCACGGCTCAGGTCGGCGCCGAGGCAGTCCAGGTAGGGACTGCGCGCGTCCGCCGGGTCGGCGAGGTGGCAGTCCAGGTAGTAGGCGAGGTCGTCCTCGGTGAGGCCGTCCCACGGCCCGCCGAGCAGCCGGCGCGACATCGAATCGCGCAGGCCGTACAGGCCGTAGTACAGCGCGAGCGCGGAGACGCGCACCGCCGGCGCTCCGGCGTCCGCCTGGTCGCGCAGCAGCAGCGTCGTGGCCAGGCTCATGGTGGCGCCGCCGCTGTCACCGGCGAAGGCCAGCCGGGTGCCGTCGACGTGGTAGTCGGCGCCGTGGTCGAGCAGGTGCCGCGCGAGGGCGGCGCACTGCTCGATCCCGACCGGGAACTTCGCCTCAGGGGAGAGCGCGTAGTCGATCCCCACGACCGCGGCTCCGGACTCCGCGGCCAACATCCGCATGATCCGGTCGTGGGTGTCGAGGTTGCCCACAACGAAGCCGCCGCCGTGGACGTAGACCACCGCCGGCAGGTCCGTCCCCGCCACGGGCAGGTGGCAACGGATGCCCACCTCGCCGTGGGGGGTCGGGACCCGGTCGTCGATCGTCGCGGCCATGGCCGGACCGCCCTCGTTCCAGAAGCGTCGCTCCGCGACGTAGGCCTGCCGCATCTCGTCCAGGCCCACGTCGGTGGCGTAGGCGTCGGGGGCGAGTTCGGCGGACTTGTCGAGGACGGCGCGCATCTGGTCGGTGATCAGGTCCAGGACGGGCAGCTTGCTGTGGGCAACCATCGGTTCGTCCTAGACCGCCGCGACCTCGACCGGACGCTCCGCCTCGACCCGCGGGTGGGCCTTGAGGTAGAGGAACAGGCCGAGCGAGGCGATCACGGCCAGCAGCGCGGCACCGTTGAGGATCCAGAAGATCTGCTGGTAGGCGCTGGCAGCCACGTTCCCGGCAGCGTCGGTCTGGGCGTCCATGATCGAGCCGAACCACGTGCTGGAGAAGGTGTCGGGCAGGAAGCCGATGATCGAGAGGATGCCCGTGGCCGCACCGAAGTGGGTGAGCGGCACCTTGCCCTCGGTCAGCTGCGCCGAGACGACACCGAACGCGCCGTTGGCGATGAACCCGAGCAGGACGACCAGGATGCAGGCGATCACCATCACCGACGCGCCGGACGGAAGGAACATCATCACCAGCAGGGCGCCGATGAACACCGCCGACCCGATCGCGATCACGATGGACGGACGGAACTTGTTCGCGATCCAGCCGAAGGCCGGACCCGACAGCAGCGTGATGCCGTAGTTGCGGATGTTCGCGACGATCGTGGCCGCTGCCAGCGAGACGCCGAGGACGCCGGTCATGTACGGCGTCGTGTAGGTGACGCCGGTGTAGTAGAAGTACACGAAGAACAGCGAGATGGCCGCGATCCACACGACCGGGTCGCGGAAGGCCTTGGTGAACTCGTCCAGGTTGAAGCCGACGCCGGTCTTGATCTCGCCGGCGAACTTCGGGATGAAGATCAGCGACAGGATGCCCAGGATCAGGATCACCGCGGACAGGAAGTAGAGGTAGATCGAGACGCCCAGGCCCAGGTTCTCGCCCACAGCGGCGACGATGGCGGTCGAGACCAGGCCGATCAGCAGTCCGGCGATCCCGTAGAAGCCGTAGGACAGGCCGATCCGCTTCGGGTACTCGTCCTCCTTGGAGACCAGGCGGACGAGCTTGTAGCGCACGCCCCACCAGATCAGGATCGTGGTGATGCCCATCAGGATGAACACGACGTAGAGGACGGCGAGGCTCGGCAGCATCGCGTAGATGAAGGTGAGCACGGCCGTGGAGATGAAGCCCACCGAGGACAGGGTGCGCATCCGGATCTTGTCCGCGAGGATCCCCGAGGGCAGGTAGCAGATCAGGGCGGTGATCGCGTACGCGCCGAAGACGGCACCGAGCTCGGTGTTGGTCACGCCGAGCGCCTGCTGCAGCGGGTCGTAGAAGACCGCCTTCAGGTAGGCCGGCGCGTAGATGATCGAACTGCCGATGCTTGCGAGGATGAGCAGGAACCAGCGGCGGCCTGAACTCAGGTCGTTGTAGCTCTTCTCGGTGCTCGTTGAGTTCGCCATTGAGACTCCTTCGAGTGGTCAATGGACCCTGACCGCGAGCACGCGGCAGTGGTCCAGGGCCTTCGTCGACCCGGGCGTCACTCTCGCCTCAGGAGTGGGGCGGACGCACGCAGCGAGCGTCCCCAGATTGGCGTGAAGTCGAGATGCATGAGCTTTTGCGAGCCGCTCACTAGCTTCTAGTGATGGCTCCGGCGCTGGTCAGCACATGGTTGGTGAAACACTGGCGGGTAGTTGGTCGGTGGCACACCGGAGTGCCGGTGCCCGCATCCCCCGGCGGACATCAACGACCAGAGATCATCCCTCAGGGGGAGCACGATGAGCGCAGGCCCGCGGCCGCAGGCGAGGGGCGTCCTTTCCCGGATCGTGCTCGGCTCACACCTGAAGTACCTGGGGCTCACCCTGGTGCTCGCCTGGCACTACTGCCTGTGGTTCGTTCCCAGCACCTTCCCGACGATGTTCCTGCTCGACGACCGGATCACCTTCGCCTGGCTGATCGCGCTCGCCGCGGCCGGACTGGTTCCGCTGGCCCTGGCGCGCCGGCTGGGCCGCGGGCGCCACCTGAGGACCAGGCCGGCGCTGGTGTGGCCCATCTGCGGGCTCGGCTCGCTGAGCACGGTCGCGCTGACCTCAGTGGGCATGCTGTCCCCCTCGCCGTGGCTCGCCTACGCTTCGGCGTTCGCTGTGGGTGGGTGCGCGGGGGTCCTCTGGGTGCTCTGGGGCGAGCGGCTCGCCTGCCAGAAGGCCCGGTTCACCCTGAGGCGGGTGGCCCCGACCTACGGCGGCGTCCTGATCGCACTGGTCGGGATCACCTTCGTCGCGCCTGCCTGGTTCGCGCCGGCGTTCGTCGCCGTGCTGCCGCTGCTGTCGGGGCTGTTGCTGTGCGTCCACGTGCGCGAGTTCACGCAGGGCCCGCCCCGGCTGCTGCCGATGAAGGCGGCCATCGAGGGGAACCACACCATGGTCACGGTCACCCTGATCTCGTTCGCCGCCGCGTACGTGTGCTACTACACCGTGGCGATCGCCGACCGCCCGCTGGTGCCCTGGGACACGCTCGGGCTGGTGCTGCAGAACAGCTTCACCTACGGAATCCTGATCGGTGCCGCGCTGATCCTGCTGTTCGCGGTGCTGCAGCAGGTGATCCGGAATCCCCGGCCGACCTTCCGGGTCTACCCGTGGCTCCTGCTGCTGCTGATCATGGCGTGCGTCCTCTTCCTCGCCGACGATCGCCTGGACGTCGCGGCGTTCCTCCTGGCAGTGGCGATCTCGTCGATGTTCGAGATCCTGCTCACGATGTACATGGGCGTTCTCACCCAGCGCGGATACGCCCCGCCCGCCACGGCGTTCGCCCTGTCGGGCAGCGCGATCCGGTTGGGGATCTGCGCAGGAAACGGCACCGCCCTGGTCTTCGTGCGGGTCCCGGGCCTGCGTGAGCTGCTGGTGCGGCCGACGTTCGTCGTGCTGATCGCCGTCGTGGCGGGCCTGCTGATCACGATGGTGCGCCAGGAGTACGCGATCGAGGCACTGACCCGCAGCCCGCAGGCCGAGTCGGAACTCGCAGCGATCGTCAACTCGGTGGCAGAGGAGTTCGGGCTCTCCGAACGGGAGCGGGAGATCATGGGGCTGATCGGGCGTGGCTACACCGCCTCCGCGGTCGCGCAGCGGCTGGTGATCTCGCCCTACACGGTGAACACGCACATCCAGCACATCTACGGGAAGCTCGACATCCACAAGCGCTCCGAGCTGATCGGCTACCTGCACCGGGGTGGGTGAGCGCACGCGCGTCAGACCCGGGAGCTACCGTGCCC
>PHEV01000091.1 GCA_002843035.1 Actinobacteria bacterium HGW-Actinobacteria-5
CGACCAACGCCGCCGCGCCGGCATCGACCTCACCAGCAACAGCCTCGAAGAATGGCACCGCTACACCGTCCCCGACTTCACCGAACGCCTCAAACAACGTACCCGAACCCTCTGCGACGAAGAACACAAACCGTGGCCCGCCCGATCACGCCACAACCGCACCATGAGCCCCGCGGCGAAGCGCCAGCGTCAGGCAGCATTTGCTACGGACGTCGAAGAACTGGACCAGAACGTCGCCGAACTCGAGGAGGCCCTGGCCGGTCCTCCCAGATTGCACCTTGTCGACGAATACGGAAACCACATCGACAGCGTGACTGGCGAAGTGGTGACGGAGTGACTCCTCTCGGCCTCTGAAGTCCCGCGGTGGCAACTGACCCGGGGCGGGATCGGTTAGCTGACTGGACGCTGGGGCGAACTGGTCAGTCGCGAACCAATCGTCCGCGCACTTACGCAGAGGGGGTACTCGTGGTGGCAGGCCGGTCTAGGTGCTTATCCTGCTCTCGATCCGGTCGAGTACTCGCATGAGCAGGCTCGCTGTTGCGACCGACTCCGCGGCCTCAGCAGGATCGCCGTAGTCGATATCGCGGTGACCTGAGGGATTCCTCAGTACGGCGTAGGCTCCGGCAAACAAGGCCCGGGTGCCCTCCTGCTCGCCCTTCAGTGCTGTCTGATCTGTGAGGGGTCCGGAGGGCCCGAACGCGTGATTCATCAGGTCGATGCCGAAGTCCGAGTCGGGGAGGCCGGCTAGCGCGCGCACCCTGATCTCAACGACCTTCATCGCAACGAACACGGCCTGCTCAAGTTCGCCGAGCAGGAACTGTGGCCTGGCCCGGCGCTCGATGGCCGGGTGTAGGCCGGCGCTGAGCCGCGCCTCCGCTCGGACACGCGTGAGGCCAGCTTGGATCGCCTGGTGACCAAGCCGGGTCACGAAGATGGCGTCTGCCGACGACTGTGTCGCTGATCGCGCGATGAGTCCGTGCGCGCGTGCCCAGGAGAGCGCTTCCGCAATGGCGCTCATCGCCGGATCGGTGAAATCCCCACTCTGCTTGTGCTCATTCAAGTAGTTGTGTTCGTTCCACCCATGTGGAGCAAAGTCGGTGACAACGCGAAGTGCGAGGTCATCCACGGGGAGGGCGACAAGCTGATCCGAGGTCAGTGACAGCATGCGTGCATTGTGGCGGTCTCCGCGGCAACGTGGAGGGAGTTCGGCCGCCGTGCCGCCGATCGGCGATTCGCGTCGGCGGCTCCCGTGGCGCCGCCGATAGCCTGTGGTCTGCACCCCGGAGAAGGAGCCAACGTTGGCGACCAAGACAGCTGTCCATGACGTGATCGAACAGTTCCGCGCCACCTCGAACGTGGAGGCGGGCACGAAGTTCGAGAAGTTGATGGTCGACTACTTCTGGCTGGATCCGACCCTGAGCGTGGAGTACGACGAGGTGCAGCGCTGGCCCGACTGGCCGCACCGTGAGGGCAAGCACGACGTCGGGATCGACCTGGTCGCGCGCAACAAGCAGTCCGGGGAATGGACGGCGATCCAGTGCAAGTTCTATGACCCGAAGCACACCTTGGTGAAAGCCGACATCGACTCGTTCTTCACCGCCTCAGGCAAGTCGTGGGATGGAATCAGTTTCACCAACCGGATCATCATCTCCACCACCGACAAGTGGTCGAAGAACGCCGAGGACGCCCTGGTGAACCAGGCGATCCCGGTGCAGCGAATTGGGCTGGCCGAGATTGCGGAGTCGCCGATCGACTGGATGCGGCTGGTGCCCGGGGGGCTGGACTTCGAGCTGAAGAGGGCCGTCAAACACGGCCTCCGGAAGGATCAGAAGAAGGCGATTGCGAAGATCACTGCTGGGTTCGCCGAACACGATCGCGGCAAGTGGATTTCGGCGTGCGGCACCGGCAAGACGTTCACGTCGCTGCGGCTGGCCGAGCAACTCTGCAGCGAGAACGGTGGCCAGCTGAAGGTGTTGTTCCTGGCGCCGTCGATCTCGCTGGTGTCACAGTCGTTGCGGGAGTGGATGGCTCAGTCACAGACCGACATCCGGCCCTTCGTCGTGTGTTCCGACACGAAGGCCGGCCGGCAGGCCGAGGACATCACCACCCACGACATCCCGCTGCCGACCACGAACGCCGCCAAGCTTGCGGAGGGCCTGGCGTCGGTTGGGAAGCGGATGCGCGGCATGACGGTGGTGTTCTCCACCTACCAGTCGATCGACGTGGTCGCACAAGCTCAGAAGTCGTCGTCGCAGCAGTTCGACCTGATCCTGTGTGATGAGGCGCACCGCACGACCGGCGTGAAGTTGCCCGGGGATGCGGACGAGTCGGCGTTCGTGAAGGTCCACGACAACACGTTCCTGCCCGCCGCAAGGCGGCTGTACATGACCGCCACCCCGCGGATCTATGGGGACGCGGTGAAGAAGAAAGCCGACGAGGCCGCCGCGGTCCTGACCAGCATGGACAACGAGGACCTGTTCGGCCCGGAGTTCCACCGGCTCGGGTTCGGCGAGGCCGTCGAGCAGCGCCTTCTGTCCGACTACAAGGTGATGGTCCTGGTCGTGGAGGGTGACGCGATCGCCGAACCGCTCCAGGCCGGCCTGGCGGACGCAAACTCCGAGCTGTCTCTAGATGATGCGGCGAAGATCGTGGGCTGCTGGAACGGCCTCGCGAAGCACACCGTCGATGCTGACTTCGGGCCCAATCCGGTTCCGATGAAACGCGCCGTCGCGTTCCTGCGCGATATTCGCTCCTCGAAGGGCTTCGCCGAGGCGTTCCCCGACATCGTCGACGCCCTGACCAATGAGGGGGACGAGCAGGGCACCGACCTGGACTGCGACGTCGAGCACGTGGACGGGACCATGAACGCCCTCGAGCGCGCCGAAAAGCTGGCCTGGCTGAAGGCGCCGATCCCTGAGGGCGAGTGCAGGGTGTTGTCGAACGCCCGCTGCTTGTCCGAAGGGGTTGATGTGCCCGCGCTGGACGCGGTGTTGTTCCTGCATCCAAGGAATAGCCTGGTCGATGTCGTGCAGTCCGTCGGACGGGTCATGCGCAAGGCGTCGGGTAAGGACTTCGGCTATGTGATCCTGCCGGTCGCGATCCCTGCCGGGATGCGCCCGGAGGAGGCGCTGAACGACAACAAGCGGTTCCGGGTCGTGTGGGACGTGCTGAACGCGCTGCGGTCCCACGACGACCGGTTCAACGCCATGATCAACTCGATTGACCTGGACAAGAACACCAAGGGCAAGATCAGCATCGACATCATCGGCAAGGGTGGCCCCACCGACGATGAGGAAGGCAAACCGCTCGGGTCGAAGGTCGACACCGGCATCCAGCTGCCCCTGTTCAGCCTGGCGGAGTGGCGGGATTCGATCCTGGCCCGGATCGTGAAGGAGTGCGGCGACCGCGAATACTGGGACGCCTGGGCCGAGGACGTCGTCGACATCACCTCCAACCAGACCGCCCGCATCAACGCCATCCTCGCTCATGCTAACCCGGCACTCACCGAGGAGTTCGATCAGTTCCTCGACGGCCTCAAAGCCAACCTGAACGACTCCATCGACCGCGACGACGCCGTGTCGATGCTCAGCCAGCACCTGATCACCAAACCGGTGTTCGATGCGCTGTTCGAACACGACAGCTTCGCCGCCCACAACCCCGTCTCCATCACCATGCAGGGCATGGTCGACGCGCTCGCCGGGCACGGCCTCGACGCCGAAACCGCCAAGCTCGACAAGTTCTACGAGTCCGTCCGGAAACGCGCCTCCCAGATCGAAACCCCGGCCGGACGGCAGACCGTCATCCACGAGCTGTACGAGAACTTCTTCCGCAAGGCGTTCCCGAAACAGTCCAGCTCACTCGGGGTCGTCTACACACCGGTCGAGATCGTCGACTTCATCCTCCGCGCCGCCGACCAGGTCTGCCGGCAGGAGTTCGGCTACGGCCTCACCGATCCCGGTGTGCACATCCTCGACCCGTTCACCGGCACCGGAACCTTCATCGTCCGGCTCCTCGAATCCGGCATCATTCGACCCGAGGACCTGGCACGGAAGTACGCCAGCGAGCTGTGGGCCAACGAGATCATGCTGCTCGCGTACTACATCGCGTGCGTCAACATCGAAACCACCTACCAAGCGATCGTCCGCGCCCAGCAGCCAAGCGTGGACGTACCCTACGTGCCGTTTGCCGGCGCGACTCTCACCGACACCTTCCAGATCACCGAAGACGGCGACCGTGCCGACACCAGCCTCATCCCGGTCAACAACGACCGCATTGAAGCCCAGCTCGCTGCGCCGATCAAGGTCATCGTCGGCAACCCGCCCTACAGCGCCGGCCAGGCCTCAGCGAACGACGACAACGCCAACCTGAAATACCCCACCCTGGATGCGCGGATCGCCGACACCTACGCCGCCGAGTCCACTGCAACCCTCAAGAACAGCCTGTACGACTCATATGTGCGCGCGTTCCGCTGGGCTACGGACCGCCTCGGAGAACAGGGCGTTGTCGGGTTCGTTTCCAACAACGGGTGGGTCGACGGCAATACTGCTGACGGTCTCCGTCGGTCTTTCGCCGACGAGTTCAGTGACATCTGGGTCTACAACCTCCGAGGCAACCAGCGCACGGCGGGAGAAGTCTCTCGGAAGGAAGGCGGGAAGGTCTTCGGATCGGGATCCCGAGCCGGGGTGTCCGTGATGCTCGCCGCCAAGCAGATCGGCTACGTGGGCCCATGTCGACTCCGCTACTTCGGAGTCAACGACTACCTAACCCGGGAGGAGAAGCTCTCCGGCCTTGACCATATCGACCTGGCAACGGTCGCTTGGCAGCCGATTGTCCCGAATGAGGCGGGCGACTGGATCAACCAGCGCAACAGGTCGTTCGGTGGCTTCAGTGGACTGGTCCTGGCAGATGATGATGATGCTGGACACATCTTCAGTCGCATCTCCAATGGCATCAAGACCAGCCGTGATGCGTGGTGCTGCAACTTCTCCTCCGCTGCGGTCGAGACCAACATGCGGGAAATGATCGACTGCTTCAACGAACAATCCCGTAGACCGAAGATGACCGAGGAGAATCTGCTCAAGGACCCCAAACGGATCAGCTGGAGCCGGAACATCGTCCGACACGCACTCTCAGGAATGGCGCACGACTACGAGCCAACGCATCTCCGCGAGGCTCTTTACCGCCCCTACTGCAAGCAAGCCTTCTACGTCGACCCGGTCTTCAACTCCGACCCCGGGACCTCAGTCACCTACTTCCCCTCGCGGCACCACCACAACACGGCCATCTACATCCCGGCACCAGGAGCCAGCGCACCCCCGTTCATGGCTCTTGCCACAGCGGATCTGATTGACCTGGGCGCCTGCGGAATCAGCGCAGCGAAGATGCTCCCGCGCTGGACCTACGAGAAGGTCGCTGGCGTCGATCAGGGTTCTTTGCTGGAGCCTGTGGGTGAGGTTGATGAGTGGGGCTACCGGCGGGTCGACAACATCACCGACGGCATCCTGAAGCTCTACCAGGACAAGTTCGGACCGCAGGTCAACAAGGACGACGTCTTCTACTACGTGTACGGGGTGCTGCACTCGGAGCAGTACCGCACCACCTTCGCCGCCGACCTGAAACGGATGCTGCCCCGGATCCCCCTCGCCGCGACCGTCACAGACTTCCAAGCCTTCACCGAGGCCGGCCGGAAGCTCGCCGAGCTGCATGTCAACTACGAGTCGGTCGAACCGTACCCGCTCACAGAGCAGGCGCCACTGCACAGCATGGATCCGTGGACGACCTACCGGGTTGAGAAGATGAAGTGGGCTGACAAGAACACGAAGAAGGCGATCGTCTACAACAAGCACGTCACCCTGAGCGACATCCCGGCCGACGCGCACCGCTACATGCTCGGCTCACGCTCGGCGTTGGAGTGGCTGATCGACCGCTACCAGGTCAAGACCGACAAGGCTTCCGGCATCGTGAACGACCCGAACGACTGGTGCCGCGAACACCACAACCCTCGCTACATCGTCGACCTGATCAAGCGAGTCACGCGCGTGTCAGTAGAGACCATGAAGATCGTCGACAACCTGCCTTCACTTCCGCTTGAAGCGGCTCGATGAGTACTGACTGGACTCCGGAGCGGGTCGCAGCGTGTCGGCCCGAGGAACTACGCGTGGTTGAGGAATGGCCTCTGGTCGGTGGCAAGTACGAACAAGCCCACGTGGTTGAGGCCGACACGGTAGAGGCGCTGATCCAAGCGGTCGGGTATCTCAAGTACACCCGTGACGGCGCGGTCTTCTTCAGGGGCCAGACCAAGCAATATGGCCCGGGCTGTCCGGTGCCACAGGCATCGCGCCCCGAAAAGGCCACAAGCAAGCAAGAGATCTACCGCACCCTTATGCTCGGCGCTGAGTGGGAAGACTTCAGTGACGACGAGATCCTCCTCTCCGCCCGCAAGCCAAGAGGGAGCAATAACCTGCTTGCTGGCGGGATTCCCCTCTACGTCGCTGAGCCACTGTTGCAACACTACGGGCTCACCACTCGCTGGCTGGATATCACCGATTCGCTGCCCTACGCAATGCTCTTCGGACTCATGGACTACAGCGAGCTGCATCGACCGAGCCCCCCGCGACCAAGTGGCCGTTTCAGGTCTCCACTCCAGTCTGATGAGCCTCGGTCCGCAGTCATGCGCAACGTCGCCGTGCTTCCCGTGGATCGCGCCGGCTATAGCTACCTGTATGCGATCATGCCTGGGCGAGTCGACTGGGCGACCTCAGCCGAGTTCGATCGCCTTGGGCTGCGCGGCCTCTGGGCATACGAGAAGGCACATCTCATCGACATGCGCGTCGCCGCGCCATCGATCTTCCTTCGACCTCACGCCCAACACGGGCTCCTAGTGAAGCCTCACGCCAATCAGGTCTCCTTGTAAGGCGCTACCTGCTTGCTCGACACGATCGTGTTCCGCATTTCACGTGAGCGACTTCGGGAGTGGCTGGGCAACGGTCGACTTTTCGACATTGCTGGGACCTACCCGCCAGTGAGAGTTCGGCGAGAGGATGTCCCGCACGGGACCCGAGAGGTCGACCGCGGACTTTATCAGTGGGAGCTGGCCCTCAGCAGAGCGGCATCCTCGTTCGGTAACCCAGAGCATCGCATGAGCAAGAAGGGCCCTGCTTTGAGTGACCCCGCAGAGGCCCTCAAGCGCTACGGGCAACTGGTCAACTTCGTTGCGGCCGCCTGAGCACGTGACGTAGGCCCATCGGTCGACGGCGATGACCGGGTTGAGGCTCCACTTCGTGCTTTCCGACGCAGCTCCCGCGCCAGACACGCGCGGCTCACCCCTGTGAGGTCCGCGCCCTGGGCTTCGGCATTCGCGTTTGTGTCAGTGCCGGGGTCTAGCGTTGTACGCGAGGGGGTTACGAAGTTGAGCAGTGTGGCCAGGAAGGGCTTGAGCGAGCGCACGAAGATCCGCATCTGGGCTCGGGCGGCCGGGAGGTGCGTTCTTTGCGCCAAGTACTTGATCGACCAGCGCGTTCACATTCACGACGCCGAGTTGGTGGGGCAGATCGCACACAATGTCGGCGCCGAAGATGGACCGAAGGCGCCGCGCGGGGCCTCATCGCTCAGTGCGTCGGAACGAGCTCAGGAGGAAAACCTGCTCCTGTTGTGCCACGAGTGCCATCGCTCCATCGATGATCCGGCGAACTGGGGTCTGTTCACTGTCGACTGGCTGCGGCGTCGCAAGGAGGAGCATCAGGACCGAGTCCGCAGGGCTACGAACTTCGAGAGCCTCCACCGCACGCTTGTCGTAACGACTGACGGCTCTGTCCGTGGCGCCCACGCTAGCGTTTCGGATCGGCAGATCACGGAGGCTCTCATCGACTCCGGCCTCGTTGTGCACGTTGAGGACGGAGCGGTGGGTCAGGTAACCATCCACCTCGACGGAGACTTGACCGCTGAGTACGCCTGGAAGCAGGCTCAGGCCACCATCGACAAGGGCATCAGCAAACTGACTGACGTGCACGCGTCCGCAATCAGGAAGCCGGATCACATCTCCGTCTTCGCCATCGCTCCGATCCCCTCCTTGGTGTACCTCGGCTCTCGGCTGGATGACAAGATCTCGATCAAGGTCTTCGACCGCCGCCGCGGGGAGGACGACCGTGCCTGGTGCTGGACCGCAGATGACACTGATCCCATCCGATTTGCGGTTGTGGCAGACCATGTCGGCGGCATCGACGTTTCCGACGTGGTCGCGACGATCAACGTGTCCGGCACCGTAAGTGATGCGAACCTGCCATCCGCCCTTCGCAGCTGCCCGGCGATCGTGCTGGCACCGATAGGTGAGACTCCGCGGCCGGGAATCCTGCGATCCGAGGCTTCCCTGAACAACGCGGCCGATGCGTGGATGGAACTCCTTGGACACGTAGAAGCCCTGTGGCCGAACTGCCAACGAATCCACCTGCTGGCGGCAACACCGGTCAGCTTGGCGATCCGCATTGGCGCTCATCGTATGCGGAACGCCCAGCCCGACCTGGTCACATACCAGCTCACTGACCACGGCTACGAAGCCGCGATCACAATCACCGAGAAGATTCAACCTGAGGGGTAGAAGGTGCAGTTCGCAGACGATTTCAACAGCTTCCTGAAGGACGTCGTCAACTTGCCGCAGGGCAGGCTCGACCAGCTCGGCGGCCGAGTAGACGTCCTCTATGGAGCTATCAAGAAGGACTCGACCTATGGGGCCTTGGTAACCGGCAAGATCCCTCAGGGGTCGTGGGCACATCGAACGATCATCAAGCCGAAGGACGGCCTGGAGTACGACGCCGACTTCCTGCTCTGTGTTGACGAGAACGATGACTGGGCAGGCGACAAGGCCCAGTACATCGAGAAGCTCTACTGGGCACTCGGTGGGGCCGGCTATCAAGGCAAGTGCACTCGGAAGACCCGCTGCGTTCGGGTTCAGTACGCGAACGACAGCCACATCGACATCGTCCCCTACGTCGACACCTCGATTGGCCAGCGAATCGTCAACAAGTCCACGGGCGAGTGGGAAGACACGAACCCTGAAGGTTTCACCGATTGGATGAAAAAGCGGGACGACTGGACCAGCAAGAACTTCCGCAAGGTCGTGCGGCTCATGAAGTACATCCGCGACAACCACGGCGGCTTCCAGGGAACCCGCTCGATCATCCTCACGACGCTGCTCGGCCAGCGCGTCAATCAAGTCACGAGCATCATCGACCCCAGCGCGTACGGCGATGTTCCGAAGGCGCTCGAGAAGATCGTCTCCGACCTTGATGACTGGCTTTGGCCGTTGACCTCGATGCCCACCGTTGAGGATCCGTCCTCTCCCGGAACCTCGTTCAATCACCGCTGGAGCGAGGAGTCGTTCCAGCACTTCCAGCGCCGGGTCCACACGATCTCGTCCGAGATCACGGATGCGTTGAAGGAGGAAGACCGCGACGAGAGCGCACGCAAGTGGCGGATAGTCCTGGGTGACAAGTTCAAGTCGACGTCCGGTGAGAGCAAGTCTTCAAGCCCGTTCATCTCCACGGCTGCGGCGGGTGCCAGTCTCGGGCGGTCCGGGCGGGCGGGGTGACGGGCAGAACTCGATCAGGCAAGGAACCCGGCGACTGGCAGTCCGCCTTCCTGGCTCAGCTCCGCGAAGCAGTTGCCTCCGCAGCAGACGCGTTCCCGCGCCTGACCAGGGGGCCGGCTGTCGCGGGCTATACAACGAGCCGCCTCACTATCGACACGACCGGCATGGCGCTTGAACCGGGCGGTCTCGTGGTGCAGGCCCGCGAGGATGTCGTGGTAATGGTTGACGGCAGCTTCTTGACCCCGCCGCTTGTTTACGTCGAGCACCTGCGCTTCAAGGGATATCCACATGTCCTGACCGGCAACCAGTTGTGCATCTACCTCGATCCTGCCCGGGAGTGGGACCCCGAAAGGGGCGCGGCTGGATTCTTGGACCGCTTGTACCGGTGGTTCGAGGACGCCGTCGCAGCCAGATTTGACGCGCGAACGGCGCTCTTCCACCCGGTCGGCGGACGCCCGCACACGAGTCCCGGCGCACCGATGATCGTGTGTCGGGAACCGATCCATCCATCTGAGGACCTGAGCCTTGCGTACTTGACGACTCGGAGTCCGCGCCGCCGGGATCTACGCCCCAGCAGGTCCGAGGTTGAGCCCGGCGACCCGATCGTCTTCGTGCGTACCCCAGAGCCGCTCGATCTTGGGCCTGGATCCACGCCAGCGGAACTGTTCGCTCAGCTTGGACAGCCACTCGCGGCACAGGCTCAGGCCGCGTTCACCAACCGACTCAAGCGAGCAGCAGCGGCTGGCGACGACCACGTCTACCTTGCTGCCGGTGTTCCACGCCCTCACAGCGAGGATCTCTACTTGCTGGTGGGCCAAGTGTCGCTCACCGAGGCGAAAGCAAACCCGACCCTGCCCCTCAGCCAACTGGAGATCAGGTGGTGCACTGTGTCCGACGAACGACCCGGCATCGCGACCCGTCGCGACGCCAACCGCCCCGTGCAGGCGTACCAAGGAAAGCGCGTTGCCATCCTCGGATGCGGCGGGCTCGGGTCCTGGATTGCCGAGTTCATCGCACGAGCGAACCCCAGCGCCATCGAGCTTTCCGATTACGCAACGGTGACTGGCGGCCTCTTGGTGCGACAGAACTACAGCGACTCACACATTGGGTACCCGAAGGCCGAGGCGCTCGCTCAGCGCCTACGCCAAGTCGCCACAGACGTGACCGTCACGGTGAACGAGACTGGCGCGCTGAGCGAAGACACGAAGCAGGCTCTTCGCAACCCGGACGGGATCGTGATCGACTGCACAGTCAGCTTGGCGATGGCTCAAGTACTTGATCTGGCCGTCCCTCCGAGCGAGCGGCGAGGCTTGCTCGCCCAGGTCGCCACCGACATAGCGTCGGGCTCGCTAGGCCTGGTGGTGGTATCGCCCGGAGGGAGGTCGGTAAGCGTGCGGGATCTCGACACGTTCGTTGGACGTGAGGTCAACAGAGATCCTTCACTGGAGGCATACAACACATTCTGGGCCGACCGCACCGAGGATGAGCTGGTCGTGAACCCTGGATGTTCGCTGCCCACGTTCCACGGGTCCGCCGCCGACATGGCAGCAGTCGCCGCCGAGCAAGTCAACCTGATCGCATTGCACGTTGGCACCGATATCTCAGCCGCCCATCTCCTGGCTCTACCTCATTCCGGCGTGCAGCCCGCGCACCGTGCTGTCGTCATGCCAGTAAGCGCTCAGGGCTAGCCACGTTGGACAGCCGCCCGTCCTTCCGTGACTGGACCGACAGAGCTGGTTCAGAGCCCGCGGATCATCTGCGGATGTTGGAGGGGTGTTCCGCTCGATGGCCGTTCCGGCGCCGAGAGTCAACCGGACGACGGTCCGAAGACGGGTCGAAATCCCGACCCATTCGACTCTGGGTCGCAGAGGGACGATTCCTGGCGCTGGTGCGGGCGAACTGATGTTCAGCACAGTTGGATGCATCTGCGTTCCATGCACGCACCATGTCAACGAGTGCGGCGCGTAGCAGACTGGATGGAATCCCGCTCCTCTCGGCGATGTGCTCGACGCCCGCGTTCCACCGCTCGGCCGGTTGGGCGGCCACAATTTCTGTGGCTTCGAGGGCAGAGTCAGAGCTGACCTGACCGAGGCGCTCTTCGATGAGATGGTCGCCGAGAACGCCTGCGCTCTGAACCGTGCGAGCGAGACTCTCGGCCTGGTTGCGGGCGAGCAGATCTGCAGGGTCGCTACCCTCGGGCAGCAGGGCCACACGTGGATCGAGACCGTATGTGCTCAATAACCAGTAGTCGCGTTCGGCCGCGACCCTGCCGGCCCCGTCGGCGTCGGTGGCCACAATCGGCTGTTGGGAAACGCTATGTATCGTCATCGCTTGCCGGCGAGTCAGGCTCGTGCCGAGTGCGGCGAGCCCTACGTGGCTGGCACCGGCTGCGAGAGTGACTGCGATGGCATCGAATGGACCCTCGGTGAGCACCGGGGTGCTCTCGGGGCTAAGCCTTCCCGCGATGAAGAGTTCGTCGCCCTTGTGATAGAGGGCGGTTTCGGCGGTGTTGAGGTATTTAGGGCCGTGGCCGTCGTCGTCGCCATAGCTGGGGTTGCGTCGTGCGACGAAGCCGAGGATGTTGCCGTCGGTGTTGGTGATGGGGAAGGTGACGCGGTCGCGGAAGCGGTCGATGAGACGTCCGGTGCTGGCTCGGGTGGCGACGCCGGCGGCGAGCATTTCCTGGTCGGCGATGTTGTGGCGGCGTAGGTGGGTGACGAGGCTGGTCCAGCCGTCGGGTGCGTAGCCGGGTCGTAGGCCGGTGTTGGTGAGGTCTTGGCCGAAGCGTTCGGTGACGTAGCTGCGGGCCCAGCTGTCGGTGTAGCGGTACTGGAAGTAGTCGGCGGTGAGCTGGTTGATCTGGACGAGGCGCTCCCGCGGTGGGGCGTCGCGCCACATGTCGCGGCGGTCGAGCATGGCCCGGATCTCGGCGGGCGTTGGCTCTGGAGCGGGCAGGCCACGGCGGACGATTGCCTCAAGTGCGAGTGCTTGGTCGATGTCCAGGTCGGTGTCGTTCTCGTCGAGGACTGCGGCGTCGGGCGGGTCAAGCTGAGTCGGCGTCTGGGCGAGTCTGGCCGCGATGACTGGTGTCGTGGGGGTGTAGCCGTCGTTGAGGTCTGCGGGCGGTTCGTCCTCGATCAGGCCGGGGTCGTCGTGGTCGGCGGTCGGGTGAGTGAGGAGGGAGAGTCGCCAGACCCATGCTTGGCAGGTGTCGACGTGTTCGTCGGTGGGGGTTCGTCGGGCGTCGTCGAGGAGGGTGTCGAGGTGCCAGCCGCGTGCCAGGCCGTGTTCGATGGTGGTGACGAGGGCGGGCCACCACGGGCTGGCGGTCAGCTTCTGGGCGCCCTGCTGGCCGATGGTCTTAGTGAACTGGTCCAGCCATTCGGTGCTCAGGTGGTGCGCGGTGTCGGCTTCTTCGGCGACGGCGGGGGTGAGGTGTCGGGCCATGCGCCACCACAACGCGGCGGCGGCGTGGTCGTCGGGCAGGGGTCCCTGACTGGCGGCGGTGTCGATGAGGCTCCGGGGGTTGATGCCGCTGCCGGTGAGTTGTGCGAGGCGGCGGGCGAGGGTGGGTGCGAAGTCGTCGGCCAGGAGTGCCGGGGAAATGGCGGCGAGGGTGTCGTGCCATTCGTCGAGGGCCGCGGTCTGGCTGGCGTGCAGCTGATGGTCGAGCCGCTGCTGGTAGCGGTGGCCGGCAGCGTCGTGTTGGGGTTCGCCGGTTGGTCGCAGGTCGGTGGTGGGGATGTTGTTGGCTGCCCGCCAGACCTCGACTTCGGTGACCAGGCTGGCTGGCGGTGCGGACGCCCAGGATGTGGCCCACGCGGGCTGGGTCGGGTGATCGTTGCGGATGTGGTCGGCGAGGTCTCGGATGAGGTTCTGGCGGGCGGTGAGGTAGTTGCCCCACAGTGGGTGCTGGGCGAGTTCGGTGGGGATGCCGGCCAGCCAGGGGAGTGGTCCGTGGCTGCGGCTGGTGCGTTGGTCGGCGATGCGCCAGGCGAGGATCGCGGCGGGCTCCGTGCCGGCGGTGATGGGGTCGGCGACGG
>PHEV01000092.1 GCA_002843035.1 Actinobacteria bacterium HGW-Actinobacteria-5
GGCCGCGGAGGTCGCGGTGCCGGCGGAACTGCCACAGCCGGTCAGCGCGAGTGCGAAGGCGGCCACCGTTGCCGCCAGGGTCAGTGTCTTCTTGACGAGCATGTCGTGAACTACTTTCTCTAAAGCGGACTTCCCCCGGGGGCGCGGTTGTCTGGCGACGCTACCGCTCCCGTGTGAAGGTGGCGTTACAGTACCGACTCAGCGGCACGCGAGCGGGCGTCCCGCCTTCTGAATCCCTGCCGTGCCCCGAGGGTCACCCCGCGAACGACGAGCCCGGCGGCGAGAGCCCAGAAGGCCGCCCCGACCCCGAGAACGCTGATTCCCGAGGCCGCCACCAGGAAGGTCACCACCGCGGACTCCCTGCCCTCGGACGGTGCCAGAGCGCCCGCCAGCGACGAGCCGAGGGCACCAAGCAGTGCGACCCCCGCCGCGGCCTGCAGAAGCCCCGGCGGCCCGGCGAACACCAGGCCCGTGATGGTCGCCGCCACCCCGCCGAAGGCCAGGTAGCCGGCGCCTGCGACGACGGCTGCCCGCCAGCGCCCGGACGGTTCTTCGCCGGCGTCAGCGGAGGCCGCCAGCGCGGCGCTGATCGCCGCGTAGTTGATCGCGTGGCCGCCGAACGGTGCCCCGACGACAGTGCCCAGCCCGGTGACCACCAGAGCCGGGCGCCACGGGGCCTGGTAGCCGAAGGTGCCCAGCACCGCGGCCCCCGGGATGTTCTGCGAGGCCATCGTGACCAGCCACAGCGGCAGGGCGAGGCCGACGGCTGCCGACCAGGACGGGACCGGCAAGGTGAACACCAGCGCCCCGCCCGGGGCCGGCAGGGAGCCGAGCCCCGGGCCGAGCGCTACCGCGATCACCGCGATCACCAGGGCCAGCCCGACGCTGGTGGCCGCAGCCCAGCGTGGCTTCCAGGCCAGCATCACCAGCCAGGCGAGCAGTACCGGCGCAATCACTTGCGGGGAGGTCAGGACCGACTGGACCGGAACAAGACAGATCGGCACCAGCACTCCGGCCAGCATCGCCTGCGCCAGCGTGGTCGGGATCCTGGCCACCAGACGACCCAGCCACGGAACCAGACCGGTGATCACCAGCAGCACGCCGGTCACGATGAAGGCGAAGACCGCGGCAGGCCAACCACCGTCGGGCACCCCGGCAGTGGCCAGCAGGGCGGCGCCCGGGGTCGACCAGGCGATCGTGATCGGCATCCGGTAGCGCCACGCCATGCCGATGGTCGCCACCCCCATCGTGAGACAGAGCACGGCCAGGCCGGACGCCGCCTGCGCGGGCGTTGCGCCGACCGACCTGAGCCCGGTGAGCACCACCGCGAACGCTCCGGTGTAGCCGACCACCACCGTGACCAACCCGGCAACCACTGCCCTGCGCATCGACCCTCCGTTCCATA
Organism: Actinobacteria bacterium HGW-Actinobacteria-5; assembly: GCA_002843035.1. Taxonomy (GTDB): domain Bacteria; phylum Actinomycetota; class Actinomycetes; order Propionibacteriales; family Propionibacteriaceae; genus Propionicimonas. The sequence continues at coordinate 1,406 of PHEV01000092.1, forward strand.
TACAGAACGTTCTGCATACGGAACGACAAGGTAGTCTGACCGCGTGCCGGAAGCCAGCATCAACTCAGCACTCGGACAGCGCGTCCGCGAGTTACGCCTGTCGCGGGGCTTCTCGCTGTCCGGCCTCGCCGCAGCAGCCCGAGTCGGCAAAGGATCCCTGTCCGAGCTCGAGGCCGGCGCACGGAATCCCACGCTGGCCACGCTCTACGCACTGGCAGGCAGCCTGGAGGTGCCAATCTCGGCACTGGTCGGCGAGCAGGTCGGCACCAGCATCACTGCCGGCGGGCTGACCCACCACCTCGTCGACCTGCAGCGCGGCGAGCACGCGATCCGGGAGACCTTCGGGATCGTGGGCGAGGCTGGCGCCAGCCGTCACTCCCCCGCCCACGGCCCCGGGGTCAGCGAACACATCGTGGTCACGCGGGGCCGGATGCTGGCCGGTCCGGTGGGTGCCGAACGCGAGGCGGGAGCCGGCGAAGTGCTCAGCTGGGTGAGCGACAGCGAGCACAGCTACCGGGTGGTCGAGGCTCCGTTCGAGGCCATCCTGGTCATCCTCACCCCGATCACCCCGTGATCGCGGCGAGCGGTGCGGCCAGGTCACCGCGGTCGGCGACCGCCACGTCGTCCAGCCCGAGCCAGTCGGCCATCCGGCGCAGTTCCGCAGCCAGCCGTACGGCAGTCTCGGCCTCGGCCGCGCCGTCCTCCAGCCAGGCCGACTGGACCCGCAGGACACCTGCCTTGCGGTCGGCCTTGAGGTCGACCCGGGCGGCAATCAGGTCGTCCATCACGAACAGGTACACGTAGTAGCCGTGCACCCGGTCGGCCTTCGGGGTGTAGAGCCCGATCCGGTAGTGGGTGCCGAAGGCCTCCAGCAGCCGGTCGCGATCGAAGACGAGGGTGTCGAACGGGGCGACCAGGGCATCCCCCACCAGCTTGCGCGGACGCGCCGCAGCCGTCCACAACCAGGCCTGTGACCGCCACCCCTTCACCGTGACCGGCTCCACCTCACCGGTGGCCACCAGCGCATCGAGCGCCACGGCGGCGCGGGCGCGATCGGTATAGAAGTACTCGGCGAGCCAGGGCGTGGTGAACACCCCCAGCGCAGCGGCGGCCCGCCGGGCGAGGCTGAGCCGGGCCTCCTCCTCGCTCGGGGTGGGCGCGGCGAACACGTGCTTCGGCAGCACCCGGGAGGGCAGGTCGTAGCGACGCTCGAACTGCGTGTTCCGTCCGGCACTGCTGAGTTCACCGACGTAGAACAGCCACTCACAGGCAGACTTCACCGACGACCAGTTCCACCAGCTGCCGGGCGTGCGCTGCTCGTCGTGCTCGACCTGCCGCGCGGTCAGCGCGCCACGCTCGGCCACCTGCTGCATCACCTTGTCGAGCAGGCCGGGGTGCTCGGTGAGCACCTGCTGCATCCGGTGCCAGGGCTGTTCCCGGTTCTTCTCGGCCCGCCAACGCAGCGCTGGCTGGAGGTTCACGTCGATCAGGCAGGCCGCGTGCCCCCAGAACTCGTAGACCCGACGCGGCGCGGCATTGCCGGCGCGGTCGATCAGGGCCCGATCGTACGGCCCGAGCCGGGCATACAGGGGCATGTAGTGGGCGCGCACGCAGACGTTCACCGAATCGATCTGGAACTGGGCGACCCGGTCCAGCACCTGCTGCAGCTGGCGCATGGTGGCAGTGCTGCCGGGTCGCCGTCCGAAACCCTGGGCGGCGAGCATGATGCGGCGGGCCTGGGCAGCGGTCAGCGAAGCGGTCACGGCGGGAGCCTAGCGAGCGCTCCTGACAGCGAGGGCCAGCCTGGCGCCGGGCTCTCCCGTCCAGCGGTCGAGCCCGAGGTGCGAAGGCCGGCCCTCGGCGTCGATTCGATCTGGCCGACAGCTGCGCTCAGCGAGATCGTGCGGAATGGCACTAACCGTTCAGGCGGTGGCCTCCGCGGCAGACTCCATGTTGAGGTGGATCACGCCGTAGTCGTAGGCCTTGCGGCGGTAGACGGCACTGGGCGCGCCGGTCTCGGCGTCCACGTAGAGGAAGAAGTCATGGCCCACGAGTTCCATCTCATCGAGCGCCTGCGCGAGCGTGAGCGGGACGGCCGCGAAGTACTTCTCGCGCACCACCAGCGGGCCGTCGCCCTGGATCTCCAGGCCCGCGATCTTGCGAATCTCCGGACGCACCTCCTCGGCGCCCTCAACGCCGTAGGCCTGCTCACCCTCGGCGAGTCCGACGTTCTCCCGCAGTCCACGATGGGTCTTGCGACGGTCGGAGGCCCGCCGCAGCTGTGACTTGAGCCGGTCCAGCGCGTGGTCGAAGGCTACGGTCTTGTCGTCGGCAGACGCTTCCGCGCGCACCACGGGCCCCCTGCTGCGCAACGTGATCTCCACGCGGGTCGACTGGTCGGGCTGCTTCTTGTAGCCGTAGGCAGACACCTGCACCTCTACCCGGATCACCCGGTCCTTCAGCTTTTCGATCGAGGCGATCTTCTCCTCGACCCGCGTCCGGAACTCATCGGGGATCTGGCAGTGCCGGCCAGTCACCAGGACGTCCATGTCTACCTCCTTGGTCGGTGCAGCAAACCGCGAGTGGCTTGCGCAAACAGCACTGGCACCCGCCCGGCTCCCAGCCCGGAAAGGCTGGTTACTGGCCTTGGTGCCATGACCCCAACGTAGTCCGGGCTGCAGGACTTTGCCAGCGCGTCGCGCCGTGTTCTTCGCGTGTCCGCGCCTGCCCGGGGATGGCCCCGGCCCACCCGCCCCCGGAGAGCTCGGGCCGACCCGGCGGGCACCGTTCGCCGAACACCTCACCGGCGCGTGCCGACGGCCCGCGCGGGGCTTCCCCGCCCTGTGCGCGGCGCCCTCCGGCGGGCCCGCCGTGACCGGGACACGAGGTTCGGCGTGGGTCGATTCGCCGGGTCAAGGACGGCCGGCGGCCCCCGACCGCGCAACCAGTCTGTAACACGGGCTAACTGCTTCGTAACTTGGACCGAATCCACACGTAACAGCCCTCCGCCAGTCTTTTGGCCATGATCTTGGAAATCAGCGCAGGCGACACCGCCTGGGTCCTCACGGCTGCCGCACTGGTGCTGCTGATGACCCCCGGTCTCGCGTTCTTCTACGGTGGCATGGTCAGGGCCAAGAGCGTCCTGAACATGATCATGATGAGTTTCATCAGCATGGGCACCATCGGTGTGCTCTGGGTCCTGTTCGGCTACAGCATGTCCTTCGGCGACTCGCTCGGGTTCGAGGTGGGCGCGACGTCCGACGGTGGGGTCACCTACTTCGGCCTGCTCGGCAACCCGTTCCAGTTCGCGGGCCTGCAGGGCCTCATGAGCCCCGACTCGGTGGCCGGCACGATCCCGACGCTGGCCTTCGTCGCCTTCCAGGCCTGCTTCGCGATCATCGCTGCGGCCCTGGTCTCCGGCGCCATCGCCGACCGGGCATCGTTCGGCGGCTGGACGCTGTTCACCATCCTGTGGGGCGTCCTGGTCTACTTCCCGGTTGCCGGCTGGGTGTTCTCCTTCGACGGCATGACCGCTGAGCACGGCGGCTGGATCGCCAACTGGCTCGGCGCCCTCGACTTCGCCGGTGGCACCGCGATCCACATCAACGCCGGTATCTCGGCGCTGGCGCTCGCACTCGTCCTCGGCCCGCGGATCGGCTTCGGCACCAAGCCGATGCGCCCGCACAACATGACCCTGGTCATGCTGGGTGCCGGCCTGCTGTGGTTCGGCTGGTTCGGCTTCAACGCCGGCTCCGCGGTCGCCGCCAACACCGCCGCCTCCGTGGCCTGGGTGAACACGATGGTCGCCACCTCGGCAGCCATGCTGGCCTGGCTCCTGGTTGAGAAGCTGCGGGACGGGCACCCGACCTCCCTGGGCGCTGCGTCCGGTGTCGTGGCCGGCCTGGTCGCGATCACCCCGGCTGCCGGCTCGGTGAGCCCGATCGGCGCCATCTTCGTCGGCGCGATCGCCGGCGTCGCCTGCGCCTACGCGGTGGGCCTGAAGTACAAGCTCGGCTACGACGACTCGCTCGACGTGGTGGGCGTCCACTTCGTCGGCGGCATGGCGGGCACCCTGCTGATCGGCTTGTTCGCCTATCCCGACAGCCCCGCGGGCGTTGCCGGCCTGTTCTACGGCGGCGGCCTCGACCAGCTCTGGCGGCAGGCCGTGGGCGCCTTCGCGGTGATGATCTACGCGTTCGTGGTCAGCTACTTGATCGCGCTGCTGATCAAGAAGACCATCGGTTGGCGGATCAGCCCGGCCGACGAGCTCAGCGGCATCGACCTGGCCGAGCACTCCGAGGCCGGCTACGACCTGAGCCCGGTCTATTACACCAACAAGGTCCAGCGCACGCTCGTGCTGACCAAGGACGACCTCGATGAGGCCGCAAAGACGGGAGCTTCCAAGTGAAACTGGTAACGGCGATCATCCAGCCCGAAATGCTGGAGACCGTGCAGAAGGCCCTGGTCCGCCACGGCGTCGGCGGCATGACCATCAGCGAGGTGTCCGGCTACGGCCGCCAGCGTGGTCACGTCGAGGTCTACCGCGGCGAGGAGTACACCATCGACTTCATCACCAAGGTCCGGCTCGAGGTGCTGGTCGACGACGATGAGGCGGAAGCTCTCACCGGCGTCATCGTCCAGGCGGCGCGCAGCGGCCAGGTCGGCGACGGCAAGGTGTGGATCGTCCCGGTCGACACGATCGTCCGGGTTCGCACCGGAGAGAGTGGCAGCACGGCCATCTGAGGCGAGATCTCCAACATCACCCCAAGGGGCGCCCGGTTCACCGGGCGCCCCTTCTCGTGCCCGTCCGGGCGGTCGCAGCAACGGTGGCGCCCGCGGCAGGCAGGCGTCCGTCGGCCACACACGCCCGGACGGCCTCCCGCAGGGTGGCACCGGTGGTGACGATGTCGTCGACCACCACGACCTGGCCCATCGGGAGGGCCCGAGCCACGGTAAATGCTCCGACGAGATTGGCCAGCCGTCCGCTGCGCCCCAGCTCGGACTGGTCCTGCGGACGCCGGCACAGGCGCAGGCCGGCCCAGGTCCGCACCGGCAGCCCTGCCCGGCGCAGCCTGCGCGCCGCCACCCGCGCCAGCGCCGCGGTCAGGTCGACGCCACGCGCGATCACCTGCGCGGGGGCCGTCGGCACCGGCACCAGAACCACGGTCAGGCCACTCCCCTCCTCGAGTGCCCACGCCGCCACGGCGGCGGCCAATCGTTCGCCGAGCAGCGGCACCAGGCCGAGGCCGTTGCGTTCCTTGGCGGCGAGCAGTAGCCGCCGCAGCTCTCCGGTGTAGGCACCGCCGGCATACACAACCGGCAGGGCGTCGGGCAGCCCGGCCACCAGAAGGGGCGGCGAGCCCCTGACAGCTGCCGTGCACGCGGCGCACGCCCCCAGCCCGGGCCGCCCGCAACCCGCGCAGCGCGCGCCCAGGACCAGGTCGGCGGCGCCGTGCCAGACCTCCCCCACCCGCACGACTGTGCATCCTCGGCAGGCGACGCCGCGAGCGATCAGCCGTCCACAGGCTCAGCCGGAGTACACCACGCAGTCCACAGCCGCGAACGCGAGGTTCCAGTTGAACTCGCCGTCGCGGCGATAGACGTTCCCGTCCGCCTTCCTCGCTACCACGACCCGCTGCGGCGCTACCGCCACCTGGGCGAACCCGAGCGCCTCGCTGGGCCCGATGTCGGCAGACGTGGCACCGTCCTGGCTGACCCGCAGCACGCCGGTGCCACTCTCGCCTGCCTGCAGCAGGACGAGCTCGGTCACAGAGGCCCAGCCCACGTCCATCGCCGCGCCCGGGTTTCCGGTGATCGGCTGGAGGTCGAGCACGGTCCAGCCGCTCAGGGTGACCGCGCCCTCGCTGCGCTCGATCCGTGCCAGTCCCACGACGCTCTGGCCGTCCTTCCTGACGATGATCGCCACCCTGGCGCCGTCCGGCGAGACCGAGAATGCCTCGATCGTGGCCTCCGGCACCGAGTTGGTGCCAAACCGCACCTTGAGCCGCTGGCCACCCTTGAACACCGCGAGTTCCGTGCGTCCGGCGGCCGCGGGCGACCACAACTCGCCGTTGCGGGCGTAGTCGGGCCGGATCAGGCCGGACTCACCGGTGCGCAGGACAGTGAGCTTGTCCGAGCCCACCTTGCCCACCACCAGACGGGTGCCGGAGTTCGTGGTGGCAGCCACCTCGTCCTGGGCACGGTTCACGGCGATCTGCTCGGGCCGCGGCAGGCTCACCTCGACATCCTCCAGGTCATCCCGGCTGCCCGGATCGCGTATGCGCTGCACCTTGTGGTCCTTCACGACGTAGAGGGCGCGCTGCGCGACGGTGCCGATCGGCGAGAGCTGACTGAAGGTGTCCGGACGGATGATCGCCTGTCCCTGGTCGTCCCGCCAGGCTGAGCCGTCCGCGGTGACGCGGATCGCACTGATCTGGTCGAACCCGGTCAGGGTGTAGGCGAGTTCCGCGAGCAGGGTGCGCTGCTGCTCCGGGCTCAGCCGGGCAGCAGCGCCGCCGAGCGCCACGTCCGCCGTGCCGACCGGATCCACGCTGACCTTGGTCACGATGACGCCACTGGTGACGGTCTTGCGAACTGCGGGCGCGAGCCAGGCGGAAGGGCCATTCAGCAACGCGCGGACGGCCGCCTCGGGAGCCTGGTCCCCGGCGGCGAAGAAGCGGGGATCGGGGATGACGACCGAACCGTCCGGATCGCTGAAGTAGAGGCTGACGGCGACGAACCCGGTCGTGAAGGCGTAGCGGGAGACCAGCAGCCCGCTCGGCGGGTTGCTGATCCGCCACTGCTTCGCATCGTTCTGGACCAGGCCGAAGTCCTGCTTCGGCGGGGCGGCGTCACTGCCGACCGGGGAGTAGGAGCCGGCGGCGTCGAGCCTGCCGGTCACCCGCGCCGAGAGCACCACGGACGCCTCGGTCTCGGTGGGAGGGGCGCCGTCCGCGTACACCTGCACACCGGATTCCGGCTTCCAGGTCCGGTTCGCGGCCTCGGTGAGGTACTGCCGGGCCACCCCGTAGTTGGGCTGGTAGGTGCTCATGGCGTGCAGGAAGCCCTCGACGACAAGGAGCTGACTGGCACCGTCCGCCGGGGGCAGCGGATCGACGTCGACGCCGGAGTTCACCCCGGTCGCCTGGGGCGTATGGTGCTCGACCGGTCCGCTCGTGGGCACCGTGGCGCAGCCGCCCAGCGCGAGCAGGACGGAGAGGCAGCCCGCGAGGAGCCACCGCACACTCCTAACGGCGGACACCAATGAACTCCTTCAGGTCGGGTGGGATCACCGGCCAGGGCGAGCCGCGCAACTGCTCCCCGGCTCGTCGCGGCACCGTGAGCCGGAACTGCGCGCCCAGCCCCGGACGCCCCCACGCGTTCAGCCAGCCACCGTGCAGCCGCGCGTCCTCCAGCGAGATGGACAGGCCCAGACCCGTCCCGCCCACGCGGCGTCCCCGGGACGGGTCGGCGCGCCAGAACCGGTCGAAGACCAGGCCGGACTCCGCCGCCGTCATGCCCACACCGTGGTCCCGGACGGCGATCGCGACCGCCTCATCGTCGCCACGCACATACACGGTGATCGGCCGGCGCTCCCCGTGCTCGATCGCATTGGTGATCAGGTTGCGCAGGATCCTGCGGATCCGGCGGACGTCCACCTCGGCCACGCAGTCGTCGGTCGCGTCCAGCGTCATCACGATGCCGGCATCCTCCGCGAGCCGCTGCAGGGCGGACACCTCGTCCCTGGCCAGTGCGGTGAGGTCCACGTCGTCGATCGACAGCTCTGCCGCCCCGGCGTCGAACCGCGATATCTCGAGCAGTTCGGTGAGCAGGTCCTCGAACCGGTCGAGCTCTGCCGAGAGCAGTTCACTCGACCGGCTGGAGGCGGCGTCGAAGGAGCTCCTGTGCGCGTGCAGCACCTCTGCGGCCATCCGGATCGTGGTGAGCGGGGTACGCAGTTCGTGGGAGACGTCCGAGACGAACCGCTGCTGGACCAGGGACAGGTTCTGCAGCTGAGTGATCTTCTTGTCCAGTTCCTCAGCCATGTGGTTCATCGAACGCGCCAGGCCGGACAGGTCCTCCGTGCCCACCACTGCCATCCGGTCCTCGAGGTGGCCCGCGGCCAGGTTCTCCGCGGCCAGGCGCGCCGCGCGCACGGGACGCAGCACCTGCAGCGCGATCAGGTACACCGTCGCGGTCAGTCCCGCGAGCAGGAACACTCCGGTTGCCAGGGTCGCCTGCTGCACCACGGCAAGGGTCTCCTGCTCCTGGTTGGTGGAGAACAGGAAGAAGACCGGGTAGGGCGCCTGGCCGGGCGCGTCGAGCGTGGTCGCAACCACGAGCCCCGGCTCGTCCGCGCGCTGGTCGGTGAACCGGATCATCGTGGGCGTGCTCCACAGGCCGTCGTCCTTGCCGACCAGGGCGCGGATGTTGTCGGGGATGCTCTCCGCGGCGAGGCCGGCGGTGCCGATCTGCGAGATCGGGGTCTCGACCACCACGAAGTACTGGTTGCCCACCTGCCCGCGGCTCGCTGCCTCCCGGGCGAGCCTGCTGATCTGTTCGCTCACCGAGGTGGTGCGCAGGTCGGTCGCCGAGAGGGTGGCCTGCATGTTCGCCACGACGGCGGACGCCTCGGCGACGCTCGCCTGGGTCTTGCCCGCGATGATGCCCCGGCTGGACTGGTCCATCAGGAACCAGCCGGTGGCGACCAGGATCACGATCGCCGCGCTCAGGGTCGTCAGGACGACCCGGAATGGCAGTGAGCGCTGCCAGAGCCGGAACGGGTCGATGCGGGAGAGGCCCTCCATCAGGCCGACTTGGGTTCTCCGGCTCGGTAGCCGACGCCGCGGACCGTCACGATGATCTCGGGACGCTCCGGGTCCTTCTCGATCTTCGAGCGCAGCCGCTGCACGTGCACGTTCACCAGCCGGGTGTCACTGGCGTGCCGGTAACCCCACACCTCCTCGAGGAGGACCTCGCGGGTGAACGCCTGCCGGGGTCGCCGGGCCAGCGCGAGCAGCAGGTCGAACTCGAGCGGGGTGAGCGTGATCTCGCTGTCGCCCCTGCGCACCGTGTGCTCGTTCACGCGGATCACCAGGTCGCCGATCCGCAGGTTGTCGACGTCGGCATCCGGGGTGACGTGGCGGCGCAGGCGGGTCTTGATCCGGGCGATCAGCTCCTGGGTCTTGAACGGTTTCGGCACGTAGTCGTCGGCCCCGGCCGCGAGCCCGTCCACCACGTCGATGGTGTCGCTCTTCGCGGTCAGCATCACGACCGGCACACCGGATTCGGCCCGGATGTCGCGGCAGACGTCCACGCCGTCCCGTCCGGGCAGCATCAGGTCGAGCAGCACGAGATCGGGTCGGTACTCGCGGAAGGCGTCCAACGCGGCGGCCCCATCGTGGCACAACCGCGCGTCGAACCCCTCCGAACCGAGCACGATGTGCAGCATCTCGGCGAGAGCCTCGTCGTCGTCGACAACCAGGATCCGCGGAGCAGGACTCCGGGGAACCTCGCTCACGGTGTGCCTCCCTTGGTCGTCGGTGTTCCGATAGTAGTCGGACGCCGGTTCGAATCAGTTGAGTTCGGCCGAGGCGGTCCAGGTCGACAGCAGGCCCAACTCGCCGCCCTGGCGGCGCAGGACCCGCCGCCACAGGCTCGCGGGCTCGGGGTCGAACACGTCGGCGAGCTGCGCGGGCACGACGTGCCACATGTCGAACTCGAGCTCCTGCTCGAGCTGCCCCGCGTCCCAGCCGGCATAACCCGCGAACACCCGCAGGTGCTGGTAGGTGCCCTCGGCGATCTCGACCGGGGTGTCCAGGTTGAGCAGGCCGACCCGGTCGAACACCGGACGCCAGCCCGGTGGCTCCTCATCCGTCGACCACGGCTCGGCCAGGCAGACCGCTCCCTGCCGGGAGACCGGACCGCCGTCGAACAGTGCCTGGGGCTCGCTGACCAGCCCCGACCACGCCGGGAGCGCGTCCGACAGGTCGATCTCGGTGACCTTGTTCAGGACGACCCCCAGCGTGCCGGACTCGTCGGCGTCCAGCAGCAGCACGACCGAGCCGTCGAACACGCCGTCGGTGATCGAGATCCCGGCCACCAACAGGTCGCCCACCGCGAAGCTCTGCATGTCCACCTCCCGGGGCAAGTCTGGCATCCCGTCCCGGACGCCGGTGTCCGGTGGATCCGGCGCGCCGCGGGTCAGCGATGGCGAAGCTGGTCGGCCCTGGCCCGGGCGGCGTCGGCATCGGCGCCGCGTCCCTGGCGCGTGTACACCTCGGCGAGGTCCTCCCACGGCTCCGCGGCGTCCGGACGCAGGTCCGCTGCCCGCTCGAAGGCCCGGATCGCCTCCTCGTACCGGGCGAGTTCGCCGAGGGCCACGCCGCGCCGCAGGATGGTGTCCACGTTGGTCGGGTCCAGCGCGAGCGCCCGGTCCAGGACCGCCAAGGCCTGCTCGTGGTGCCCGCCGAGATCCTTCAGGTCGGCGAGCACCTGCAGGCACTCGACCGACCCGGGCAGCCGGGCGCACGCATCGTCGACCATGGCCACCAGCGCATCCGGGTCGGCCGTTCCCGCCTCGGCGAGCCGTGCGCCGGAGTAGCCCACCCTGCGCGCGAGGTCGGCGTCCCATGGCCGGACGCCCGGGACGTCCAGGAGCGCGCGGGTGGCCCCGTTCGTCACGGTGACGGCTGAGGAGAAGCGCACCTCCGCGACCAGGGCGGTGCCTCCGAGCCACAGGCCGAGCGCGAGGGCTGCGGCACCCGCGACGAGGCTGACGGTCCTGGCCGCTCGCTGCGGGTCCGCCCGGACCGGCACCGAGATCGCGCCGCCGAGCAGGAGCAGCACGACGGTGAGCGTGACCGGATCGGTGAAGGACGTGAGGTAGCTCACGGCGACCGCGGTCGTGGCCAGGACGGTACCGGCCTGCCACGGATCCCACGGCCGTGTCGCCCACAGTGCCGCCGCGACCGCCACCGCGACGGCCACGACACCGGCGAGGCCCAGCCAGCCCGTGCCCGCCAGCACCTGCAGGACGACGTTGTGCGGGCTGTCGGGTGGAGCGTAGGGGCCCACCTGGGCAGCCCAGGCTGCGGTGTGGAACGCCCCGATGCTGTCCACGAACCGCGACGGGCCGACGCCCAGCACCGGATGCGTCCCGACCAGTGCCGTCGACTCCTGCCACAGGAGCAGCCGCCCACCGATCGTCGAGTCAGCGAAGGGAGTGGTCCCGGAGAGGCGCGCACGGGTTCCGGGAGCGAGCCAGGCGGCACCGAGCAGCACGGCGGCAATCGCCGGCCCCCACCACCACCGTCCCGGCCGACGAGACCACCGCCGTACGATCAGTACGGCAAACGCGGCGACGACCGCCCCCAACAGGGCACCGCGGGAGGCGGAGAGCACCAGGCAGGAGACCGCGCCGATCACCCCGGCGAAGCGCCAGCCGCTCCAGTCCTGCAGCGACCAGGCGAGCATGGCCAGGGCGACGAGACTGAATGTCCCCAGGGTCGTGGAGTTGCCGAGCGCGCTGGTCACCCGCAAGTCCGGCGCGCTCGCCCACTGGACCAGGGCCACCACAGCGAGAGCGAGGCTGGACAGCACCAGCGCGTTGATCGTGTGAACCCGCAGCCGCGCTGAACCGGGACCGAGCAGCCGGGCACCGACCACCAGCGCGGCGGCGTACCCCAGCACCACGGGAAGCCCTTCGTAGCGTGGGTACCTGCCCAGGATCGACAGCAGCGGAGTGGCTCCGAAGAACGCTGCCGCGACGAACACCGCCACGGCGAGGCCCAGCGCGATCAGCACCGGGCGCGGTGTCCGTCCGCGGGGCTTCGCAACCAGGCCGAGCGCGAGCCCTGTCCCCAGCACCACCAGCCGCACCGGGAGGACGTTGTCGGACGGAGTGGGTGACGCCGCCAGGGCCAGGCCGAGGACCAGCAGGTACACCGCCGCCACTGCTGGCCGGCCCGCTCCCTGCGAGGTCATGGCCTGCATCGTAGGGCGCCCGGCGCGCACCGGGACGATCCGGTCACGTCCACATTCCGGGACCTGTGCCATCCACTGCGCGGTAT
>PHEV01000274.1 GCA_002843035.1 Actinobacteria bacterium HGW-Actinobacteria-5
ACACCAAGGCGCAGGCCAAGGCGCAGAAGGTCGTGAAGAAGAATGTGTCGCCGAAGGACCCGGCGATCGGCGTGATCGTGATGATGGATCCGCAGACAGGGTTGATCAAGGCGATGGCCCAGAGCAGACCGACGATGGGCACGAACTGGAGAAAGGGTGAGACCTTCTACAACTACGCCGTCGGCAGGGGCTACCACGGCGCGGACGGCTTCCAGGGCGGCTCCACCTTCAAGGTCTTCGTCGCCGCAGCCGCACTTGACAAGGGCTTCGGCGTCAACACCAGCTTCAAGGTGAAGGCCAGTCGGGACTACAAGGACGAGACGTTCACGTCCTGTTCGGGAGCGTTCAAGATCCAGAAGAAGTGGGTTGTGGACGGGCCCGAGGTCGGCATGTACAACATGTGGAACGGCACCGCCCAGTCCGTGAACAACTACTACGTGCCGCTGGAGCAGAAGGTCGGCATCTGCAACGTCACGAAGATGGCCAAGACGGTCGGCCTGCAGCTGGCCAGCGGCAAGGACGTCGTGAAGGAGTACAACAGCATCGCGGCGTTCACCCTCGGCTCAGCCGAGATCACGCCGCTGTCGATGGTCACCGCGTACGGCACCTTCGCCAATCGCGGCGTCAGGTGCAACCCGGTGATCATCAAGTCGATCGTGAGCAAGGAGGGCCACGAGTACGCGCGCCCGAGCGCTGGCTGCAAGCGCGTGATCGACAGTGACCTCGCCGACGCGGTCAACAAGGTGTTCCAGGGCCCGTACCGCAACGGGACGCTGTCGAACGTCCGCATTCCGGGGTACACCCTGGCCGGCAAGACCGGCACGGTGCCGCTGAACAAGGCCGAATGGACGGTCGGCTACACGCCCAACCTCGTCACCGCGGCCGTGATCAGCTACGACAACAGCCCGCACTTCAAGAAGTTCTGGAAGAACAGGCGCAGCTTCCTGCGGTCGGTCACGCTCCCGCACTCGCACACCTGGCTGTCCGGCTACGGCTCGGACGCCGGCCGGAGGATGCTCCAGCCGGCCATGGAGCAGGCGCTGAAGGACATCGACCAGCACGACCACTTCGTGGATCCGCCGCAGTCGATCCTGAACGGGCAGACCGCCGGTGTCCCTTCGTGCTCGGGCATGGGCCCCGCGGCCTGTAAGGCAACCCTGTCGAAGGCAGGGTTCGAGGGCTACTACGTCCAGCAGTACTCCGACACCATCCCGAAGGGCGGCCTGATCGGACTCAACCGCACCGGCGCGATCCCCAAGGGCAGCGCGATCGGCATCCTGGTCTCCAAGGGCCCGCAGCCGGCACCTCCGCCGGATCCCTCGGGGCCGCCGACGCCGGCCACTCCGCCGCGGAAACGCTGAGGTGGCAGGCAGGTTCGTCGGCAGGCTCGCCCTCGCCGGGGTCGCCTGCGTGGCCTACGGCACGTTCGTCGAGGCCCGCTCGTTCCGGGTGCGGCGGGTGACCGTGCCCGTCCTGCCGGCCGGTGCTCCGCGGCTGCGGGTGCTGCACGTCTCGGACATCCATCTGGCTGCCTACCAGAAGGACCGGCGGGAGTTCGTGGCAGCCCTGGCCGGCCTGGAGCCTGACCTGGTGGTGAACACCGGCGACAACATCGCGCACGCGAATGCGCTCG
>PHEV01000093.1 GCA_002843035.1 Actinobacteria bacterium HGW-Actinobacteria-5
TGCCCGGCTCTGCCGGCGCGCTGAGCTTCAGCACTCCGGTCGGCAACCTCACTCCCGGTGATGTGGTCGTGGCTCCGTTCGCGCTGCATCTGGGCGCCGGCACCACGAACAACGCGACCGTGACCCTGGCCGCAACGACCAACACCGGCAACGTGTCCAACCTGACCTACGAGCTCCTGCAGACGTCGTCCGCGGGCTGCACGGCGAGCACCACCGGCACGACGGTCGTGGCCTCCGGTACCGCCGTCACCTCGGTCAGCGGCGCCAGCACGATCAGCCTGGCCAAGGGAGCGACGTCCTCCGCCGCCGGGGCGCCGGCCTACCTGTGCTTCAAGGTGACCGCAGGGTCGGGGCTCCAGCAGAGCCAGTCCGGCACCGTGACCTGGCAGTTCCAGGCCGTCTCGCAGTAGTCCGGACCAGAACCAGCACGTTCACTCCCGACCCCGGTGGGCTCGCACGACCAGTGCAGCCAACCGGGATCGGGTTACACCAGGGAAGGCCCCACCACCATGGCCAGCACCCCGCCCCGCAGGGCACTCGAGGACGCGCCGACGCGCGCCCGCGGTGACCTGCTGCGCGCGTTCCAGCGGAAGGTCACCGACCTTCTGCTGTGGACGCTGGGTGCGCTCGGCCTGGTCAGCCTCGTCGGTGCGATCGCCGCGCACGTGTGGGGCTTCTCGGTGATCCTGTTCTCCACCGGCTCCATGACGCCGACCATCCCGGCCGGCTCGGCCGCCCTGGTGCGGCTGGTTCCGGCCGGCGACCTGGCGGTCGGCGACGTGACGACCATCGAGCGTCCCGGACAGCTGCCGATCACGCACCGGATCACCTCGATCCAGCCGCTGGCGGGCAGTCCGTCCACCCGCGTCGTCACCATGCGCGGCGACGCCAACCCGGTGGACGACCCGGAGCCCTACGTGATCACCGACGCCCGTCTCGTCGTGGCGTCGGTGCCCGGCGTCGCGCAGTTCTTCGTGGGCCTGCGCGACCCGCGCCTGCTCGGCCTGCTCGCCGTGCTCGCGGGCGGGCTGGTGACGTGGGCCTTCTGGCCTCGGACCGCACGCAGGGCGACCGCGGCGGCTGCGGCGGCTGTCGTGGTCGGTTCGACCCTGTTGGCCGCGCCCGACGCCCAGGCCGCCGAGACCGAGCACCAGGTGGTGGGGGAGCACCTGGTGCTCACGGTCGTCTCCGATGACACGGCAATGTCGTCCATGATTCCCGGCACACCCGTGCTGTGGCAGGTGGGCGTCAACACGCGGGGCGACGAGGAGGGGGCAGTCCACATCGGGCTCGGCCTCGGCGCCACCTCGGTGGACGCGGGCGCACTGACTGCGGACGTGCTGGCCTGCACCGAGCGCTGGGTGGGCACCACCTGCCCCGGAAGCGCGGAGGCCTGGGTCGTCGACGCGCCGCTGGATGAGGCGTTCCTGCCGTCCACCCACGGCGACACCCACGAGTTCGCGAGCATCAGCGCGGGCGAGCCGGTGTGGGTGCAGGTGCGGGCGACGCTCACCCGCGAGGACCCGGTCGTCTCCGCCCAGCTGAAGCTCGATGCGTGGGGCGGCGGAGAGGTGGTCAGCGCGGAGACCGACAACGGCGGCTCGAAGGGGAGCCTCGCCTACACCGGTGCAAGCGGCATCGGCGAGAGCCTGACTCTGGCGGGAGTCGCAATCGGTACCGGGCTGGTGGTGGCTCGGCTCGCTGGCAGGCGCCGGCGGGACACCGGTCGGGAGGTGGCGCGGTGAGGAGGGGTCTGCGCCACCTCCCGGTTACGCGGAGGGGCAGTCGACGCCTGGGCATGCTCGGCCTGGGCCTGCTGGCCGCACTCACCCTGGTCTGGCAGCAGCAGGCGACGCTGGCGAGCTACACCGACGTGGAGTTCGGCAAGGCCTCCTTCACCGCGGCCACGCTGGAGGCCATCACGCCGACCACGACCGCGAAGGCCGGAAGCATAGACGTCTCGTGGCCGGCGGCCACGGGCGACTGGGCGACGCCCCAGTACGCCGTGGACTGGTCGCCGAGCGCGTCCGGGACGAGCCCGACCGACGTCTACGGCGGGACGGCGACCAGCGCGACGCACAGCATCGGCTCGGGCACGCCGAGCGAGTACGGGCTCACCTTCACCGCGGTCGCGGTGGGTGCCACCCACGCGTGCGGCGTCGCGAACGGCACCGTGTACTGCTGGGGGACGAGCACCAAGGGCGCCCTGGGCCTGGGCAGCACCACGGTGGCTCACGTTCCTACAGCCGTCACCGGGGGCGACCTCGGCGCCAAGACGGTCACCGACGTGACCGCAGGCACGGACTTCAGCTGCGCCGTGGCCTCCGGCAAGGCGTACTGCTGGGGGCTCGGCACCAACGGCCAGCTCGGCAACGGCAGCCAGTCCTCCTCAACCACACCGAAGGCCGTCTCCAACCTGACCGGCATCACCAGCATCTCGGCCGGCACCGCACACGCCTGTGCGGTGGCGCAGGGTGTGGCGTACTGCTGGGGCCAGGGCACGAACGGGCAGATCGGCGACGGGGGGACCAACCAGAAGGAGACCCCGACCGCGGTCAGGACCGACGGCGTCCTCTCGGGTCGGACGGTCAGCCGGATCACCGCCGGCGGCGCCCACTCCTGCGTGGTGGCCGACGCGGCCGTGTACTGCTGGGGCCTGAACACCAACGGACAGCTGGGCGACGCGACGAACACCCAGCGGACCACCCCGGTAGCCGTGGACGTGAGCAGCGTGCTGATGGGCCGCTCCGTCTCCGCGGTCTCGGCCGGTGTCTCTCATACCTGCGCGATCGCCGACGGCAAGGCGTTCTGCTGGGGCCTGGGAACCTCCGGCCAGCTCGGCAACTCCGCGAGCACCAGCCGCACCTCACCGGTCGCGGTGGCCACCGCGGTGATGTCGGGCACGGTGACAGCGATCTCGGGCGGCGCCCTGCAGAGCTGCGCGGTGGCCAGTGGCAACGCGTACTGCTGGGGCACCGGTCAGAACCACGGTCTCGGCGACGCCGTGGTCACCTCCTCCAACGTCCCGGTGACCGCGATCGGTTCGCTGGACGGGCGGAAGGTCACCGCGATCAGCGCCGGCAGCGACACCGGATGCGCGGCGGCGAAGGACGCTCCTGCCGCGTGCTGGGGCTGGGGCTCGGACTACGTGATGGGCGACGACAGCCCGTCGAACAACAAGGTTCCCTTCGACGTGGTCCTCACCGGCCTGGCCTGCCCCGACGGCTCGGTGCGCCGGTCCGACACCACGTGCTCGCTGCTCCAGGGCACCGACTACTACTACCGGCTCGGCTACTCGATCGGCACGTGGGTGGCGCCGGAGAGCGCCTGGGTGAAGCAGACCACGAAGACCCGCGCGGCGCTCACCCCGTCGGCAGCGAGCAAGACCAGCTCGTCGATCACCGTGGGCTGGGACACCGCGCCCGAGCCGGGCCAGGCGTACCCGCAGTACACCCTGCAGCGCTCGACCGCCAGCGACGGTGGCAACGCTTCCACGCTGACCGTCACGGGCGGGACCAGCTTCACCGATGCCGGCGGAGTTGCTCCGACCCGGTCGTTCAGCGCGGTCACCGCGGGCGAGAGTCACACCTGCGGGATCATCGGTACCGACGTCTACTGCTGGGGGCAGAACAGCAACGGCCAGCTCGGCGTGGGCGACTCGAACCCGCGGACCGTCCCCACCAAGGTCACCGCCCTGGACAGCAAGACGGTCACTGCGGTCTCCGCGGGCACCAACCACACCTGCGCGATCGCGGACGGCAAGGTCTACTGCTGGGGCCAGGGCACCTCGGGCCAGCTCGGCAACGGGACGAACAACACGGCGTACAGCCCGGTGCTGGTGAGCAACCAGAGCGGTTTGACGGCCACGGCCATCTCCGCGGGAGGCAGCCACACCTGCGCGATCGCCGACGGCTCCGCCTTCTGCTGGGGTGCCAACTCGCATGGCCAGCTCGGCAACGACTCCACGAACAACAGCAACATTCCGGTCGCGGTGAGCACCTCCGGCGACATGGGTAGCCAGTCCGTCAGCGCGATCGCCGCGGGTGGCCAGCACACGTGTGCGGTCGCCGCCGACAGCCGTGCGTACTGCTGGGGCTACGACGCGGACGGACAGCTCGGCAGCCAGTACACCTACACCTACCGCTGCTGGCTCTTCTTCACGTGCACGGCGACGGACATGCGCGACCGCGTCACCCCGGCCGCGGTGGACACCAGCGGTGCGATGGGCACCAGGAACGTCAGCTCGATCAGCGCCGGCTCGTCCCACACCTGCGCGGTTGCCGGCGGCGCTGCCTACTGCTGGGGCCTGGGGACGTCGGGACAACTCGGCAACAGTTCGACGGGGTCGACCTACCTCTCGCGCGCCGTGACGACGAGCACGATGTCCGCCACCGTGAGTGCCATCTCCGCAGGGGCGAACTCCGCCTGCGCGATTGCCGGGGGTGCTGCCTACTGCTGGGGGGCGGGCACGGCCGGGCAGCTGGGCAACGCGGCGTCGACCAACCGTTCGGCTCCGGTGGCCGTCGCGGAGAACGGTGCGATGAAGGCCGGCACGGTCACCTCGATCGCCTCGGGCACGTCGCACGGCTGCGCGGTGTCGGACGGACTCGCGTACTGCTGGGGCAGCGGCGACAGCGGACGGCTCGGCAACCGCGCCACCACCAGCTCCAACTACCCGGTGCTGGCCAGCACCGACGCGCTCTGCGGCGCATCCACGCCGATGGGCGACGGCACCTGCTCCCTGAAGAGCGGCACCACCTACTACTACCGGATCAGCTACACCCTCGACGGCACCACGAAGACGACCGGCGACTGGACGGGCATCAAGACGAGCTAGTCCTGCGCGGCCGGACGAACTGGTCGGCCAGGTAGTCGCTGAACGAGGCAAAGTCGCGCTTCGCCCTGAGCTCGGCGAAAAGCTGGGGATCGCCCAGCAGGTAGACCAGCTGCTGGTAGAACCAGGTGAAGTCGACCAGGTCGTCCTCGTTCAGCGCCAGCATCAGGACCAGGGCCACCTCGGCGTCCCCCCACCTGATCGGGGAACGCGGGATCAGTACGGCAATCACCGCCTCGTGCGCGATGAACTCCATCGAATGCGGCACGGCGAAGCGGTGCGCGAAGGCCGTGGACGAGTAGGCCTCGCGGAGCCGGACGCTCTCGGTGTAGCCGGCCGGCACCTTGCCGGTCGCGATCAGGCGCTCGCAGAGGAAGTCGATCACCTCTTCGGAGTCCCTGAACTGGACGTCGGCGAAGAACAACCGGGGATCGAGGAAGCGGGCAAGCGCTGAGGCCGTGCGTCCGCGGAGGCGCGCGTCCCTGATCGCGGTGACCTTCGCCCGAACCGTGTCCAGGTCCTGGTCGGAGCAGATTGCGCTGATCTCGGCGACGGGACGGGTCGCGCCGGCGCTGCCGAGTGCGGAGACGATCAGTTCGCAATCGGTCGCCTCGGCGGCCGCGATCGTGGTGGTGACGTCCACGATGGTGATCTTCTCGCCGAACTGCTCCACCACCCGGGCGAGCAGCCACTCCTGCAGGGTCTGGTACCGGGGACAGACAAGAGTGACAGCCACAAGGTCGGCACCGTCCTCGCGCTCCTGCGCGTACAGGCCAAGGTAGATCGCGAACAGGCTGATCTCGTCGTCGGTGACTGGCACGGCCAGCGCACTCGAGATCTGGTGCGCAAGGTAGACGGCGACGTCGTAGAGGTAGGGGGAGCGAGTCCGCAAGGACTCCCGCAGCCCGTTACGGAAGTACACCAGGGTGGCCTTGCGCGCGAAGAGGCGCCGGGTGTGATCGATGATGCTCTCGACGAGCCGGTCCCGCTGCGCCCGCAGGTCGAAGTGACGGATGCAGTCGTCCACCGCGCCGGCCACCACCGCGCTGACCACGGCGTCGTCGACGCTGCCGCGCGGCACGTCGGCCCCCGACTGGTTGTCCAGCACGACAGCGACCAGGCGTCGAAGGTAGGCGCGGTCGCCGGCACTGATCGGGCGGGAAGGGAACGCGCGGACGATCTCGTCGACGACCCGACCCGACTGCGACCAGGTCCGCTGCGGGGTCTGGTCGACTTCTGCGGCGTCGACGGGATGTTCAGCGCGTTGCAGGCAGATTGCGAGGTTCAGCACAAGGTTCTGCCAGGCGATGTCGTCGCTCGCAGGGAGTTCCTCACCGAGCCCACGCACCACGGCGGCCTCGACCGCCCCCGGGTCGACGTCGGGGAGCAGGCGGCGGAGCCTCCACTCGCCGCCGATGGAGGCGTTACCGGCTTCGCGCACCAGCCCGCCGAGCACGCGCCGCCGCTGGAGCTCCGTGCCGTCCATCTCGATCCGCGAGCCGTTCACGGAGAGGCTCATCCCGTGCACGGCCACTCGTGGTGCGAGCCGCGACGCCGCGGAGCGCACGGCCGACTCGCTCAGGTAACAGTCGCGCGCAGCGTCGTAGAGGTCCACCGAGGTGCGGTCGAGCAGATGGACGAGCAGGCGCTCGTCATCCTCGAGGACGCTGCTCACCGGAAGGGCCTCGCCGAGCGCCTGACCGTAGGCGACCTGGTTGAGGCAGTAGCCAGCGGCGTCGGACTCGATCAGCGGTATGCCCCGGAGCCGGTTGATCCGGCCGATGTCGTAGCGCAGTGTGCGCGGGCTGATCCCGAGCAGGTCGGCGAGATGGGCCCCCACGATCGGGCGCCCGGCTTCGCGGAGGACCTCGATCACCAGCGTCTCGCGCTCGGTAAAGCTCACGGCATCGTGCTCCTTTTCGCTCATCGTCGCCGTTCGCCGGACAGGGTCGCAAGCGACTGCTTGCCGCCCCCGTGGCAAAGCGAGCTCTTGCCGGGCGGGGCCGATCAGGCCGACGATCATTGCAGGCCCCCGGTTCAGCGCTGACCGACAAGGGGCCGAGCCGAGAGGAACCTGATGAAACGCGTGCTGATCATCTGTGGTACCGGAATTGCCACCTCGACCGTGGTCGCGACCAAGGTTCGCGAACACCTCGAGGACGTCGGCGTGGCTGCGACCGTCAGCCAGGGCAAGGTGATGGACCTGCTCAACGGCGAGGTGGACGCCGACCTTATCGTGGCAACCACCGACGTGCCCGACTCGGTGACCGTACCCGTCGTCGCAGCGCTGCCGTTGCTGATCGGCATTGGTGAGGAGCAGGTCTTCGAGGAGATCGACAACCACCTGAAGTAGCAGCCAGCCGCTTTTCCCAGGGTGTCCGCAGCCGTTTCGCGGAGGCCTGTCCTTTGCCCGTCCAACTCGAGGGAGAGTCATGCAAGAGGTCCTTGCTGCGATTTCGCAGTACCTGACCCAGCTCGGGGCCACCGTGGTCCTGCCCATCATCATCACGATCTTCGGCGTCGCACTGGGGCTGAAGTTCAGCAAGGCGTTTCGCGCGGGGGTGACCATCGGCGTCGGCTTCATCGGGATCAACCTGGTCATCGGCCTGCTCGGGGGCCAGGTCGGTCCGGCCGCGCAGGCCATGGCCGACAACTTCAACGTGAAGCTGTCCATCATCGACGTCGGCTGGCCCGCGTCGGCCGCGATCGCGTTCGGCTCGACGATCGGTGCGGTGATCATTCCCGTGGGCCTGCTCGTGAACGTCGTCCTGCTGTTCACCGGGCTGACCCGGACCCTCGACATCGACCTGTGGAACTACTGGCACTCGGCGATGATCGGGGCGCTGGTGGCGGCCATCAGTGGGAACTACTGGCTGGGCATCCTGGCCGCGGGCATCCACCTCGCGGTCATCCTTTCGATGGCCGACCTGACCGCTCCCGTCGTCCAGAAGTACTTCAAGCTGCCCGACATCTCCTTCCCGCACGGCACCTCCGCGCCGTACGGCCTGCTCGCGATGCCGCTGGACTGGGTCTTCGAGCGGATCCCCGGGTTCAACAAGCTCGACGCGACGCCGGAGGGCATCCAGAAGCGGTTCGGGTTCTTCGGGGAGACCCTGATGATGGGCCTGATCCTCGGCCTGGTCATCGGCGTCCTGGCCTTCCCGTTCAAGGACCCGGCCAAGGACGTGGTCTCGATCCTCACGCTGGCGATGTCGCTCGCGGCGGCGATGTTCCTGCTCCCGCGCATGGTGGCGATCCTGATGGAGGGCCTGATGCCGATCTCGGAAGCGGCCCGCAAGTTCGTCCAGAAGCGGTTCCCGGGACGCCAGTTCTACATCGGCCTCGACTCCGCGGTGGCCGTCGGCCAGCCGGCGGTGATCGCGACCTCGCTGATCCTGGTGCCCGTCACCCTGCTGCTCGCGGTCGTGCTGGCTCCGCTCGGCAACCAGGTGCTGCCCCTGGTCGACCTCGCCACGATTCCGTTCATCGTCGCGATCATGGTGGCCGTCTTCCGTGGCAACATCGTCCGTTCGGTGATCGGTGGCGGCATCCTGATCGGCTTCGGGCTGTTCATCGCGACCTGGGTCGCGCCGACCTTCACCAAGGTGGCGGTCGACTCCGGCTTCAAGCTGGGCGAGGGACAGACGGTGATCTCCTCTCTCGTTGACGGCGCCAATCCCATGACCGGCCTGTTCATGTGGGCGTCCGGCATGGGCACTGGTGGCGTGATCGGGCTGTCGGTGATCGGCCTCGCTTTCGTCATCGCGACGAAGTTCTGGCTGGACCGTCGGATGCGCCTGCAGGCCGCCGCGGCCGAGGTCCCGGTGCCCGCAGGGGAGTCGGGGAATGCCTGACCTGTCCGCCTCCCGATGAGCGTCTGCTGAGGATCACACCCTGATGTCCGCTGAAGTCGCACTGGAGCTGCTCTCGGGCTGTGCCCTGCACAGGGTCACAGCCCGGGACAGCGACGAACTGCTCACGAAGATGGCGGCCGCCGTGGTCGAGAACGGCCACGGCAGGCCGTCGCTGATCGACGCCGTTCGCGCGCGTGAGCAGAAGTTCCCGACCGGACTGCCGACCCCGGTGCCGTCCGCCATCCCACACACCGACCCCGTCCACGTCCTCCATGCGGGGCTCGCCGTGGCCACCCTTGCGAAACCGGTGGTGTTCGCCCAGATGGGTGGCGCAGGGGAGCAGTTGGCCGTCGAGATCGTCGTGCTGCTGTGCATCACCGAGCCCGGCGACCAGGTGGGGGCACTGCAGGAGGTGCTGGCACGCCTCGGTGACGGCGCCGCGGTGGCGGCCGTCACCAGGCACGACGACCCGGCGACGTTCGAGGTGGCCGTGCGGTCCTGGCTCGAGGTGGGCCGGCCGGTCAGCTCGTCGGCAGCGAGCTAGAGCGAGGCGGCCGCCGCCCGCGCGGCACCCGGGAGGGCTGCGGCGATCCGCTCGATCGCCGCGTCGTCGTGCGTGGCCGACAGGAACCACGCCTCGTAGGCGGACGGCGGCAGCGCGATCCCCGCGTCCAGCATGGCGTGGAAGAACGCGCGGTAGGCGCCGGCGTTCTGGCCCTGGGCGGACGCGTAGTCGCTGACCGGACCGGTGACGCCCCAGAACACCGAGAACAGCGAGCCCGCGCGCTGCAGGCGGTGCGGCACGCCCGCCGCGTCCAGCGCAGCGGTCACAGCTGTAGCGAGGGCGTGGGACGCGGCGTCCACCCGTGCGTACACGTCGGCGTCGGCGAGCTGCAGGGTGGCGATACCGGCCGCGGTCGCGAGCGGGTTCCCGGACAGGGTGCCCGCCTGGTAGACCGGACCGAGCGGGGCGAGCAGGTCGAGCAATTCGGGGCGTCCGCCGAGCGCGGCCAGCGGCATCCCGCCGCCGACGACCTTGCCGAAGGTGAACAGGTCGGGGGTGATCGTGCGTCCTTCCAACCCCCACCAGCCGGCGTCCGAGACCCGGAAACCGGTGAGCACCTCGTCGTAGATCAGCAGGGCGCCGTGGGCGGTGGTGAGTTCGCGGAGCAGGGCGTTGAAGCCCGGCTCGGGCGGGATGACGCCCATGTTCGCTGCGGCCGGCTCGGTGATCACGGCGGCGATCTGGTCGCCGCGGGCCGCGAAGACTTCGCGGATCGCGTCCGGGTCGTTGTACGGGACCACCAGGGTCTGCGCGGTGGCGGCCGACGGCACGCCCGCTGAGCCGGGGAGTCCAGCGGTCAGCACCCCGGAGCCGGCGGCGGCGAGCAGGGCGTCGGAGTGGCCGTGGTAACAGCCGGCGAACTTCACGACCAGGTCACGCCCGGTGGCGCCCCGAGCCAGCCGGACAGCGGTCATGCACGCCTCGGTGCCGGTCGAGACGAACCGGACCTTCACAGCGAGCGGGACCCGGGCGCGGACCAGTTCGGCGAGCTCGGCCTCGGCCACGGTGGGAGCGCCGAAGGAGAGTCCCCGTGCGGCGGCCGCCTGGACGGCCCCGACGACCTCCGGGTGGGCGTGTCCCAGGATCGCCGGGCCCCAGGATCCGACGAGGTCGACGTACTCGCGCCCGGCCACGTCCCAGACCAGGGCACCCTCGGCGCGGGCGACGAAGACGGGCGTCCCGCCGACGGAGCCGTACGCCCGCACGGGCGAGGAGACCCCGCCCGGGATGACGGCGCGGGCGCGGTCGAACGCTTCAGCGTTGCTGGTCACCGCAGCCACCCGGCCAGTTCGAGGGCGGCGTAGGTGAGCACGATGTCGGCACCGGCGCGGACGATGGCGGTGGTGGACTCCAGCAGCGCGGCCTGACGGTCGATCCAGCCGCGCTCGGCGGCCGCGGCGATCATCGCGTACTCGCCGGAGACCTGGTAGGCGGCGACGGGGATGCGTGACCAGGCGGCCACGTCGGCGAGCACATCGAGGTAGGGGCCGGCGGGCTTCACCATCAGGATGTCGGCGCCCTCGAGTTCGTCGAGTGATGCCTCGAGGCGTCCCTCGCGCCGGTTCGCCGGATCCTGCTGGTAGGCGCGGCGGTCGCCGACCAGCGAGGAGCCGACGGCCTCGCGGAACGGCCCGAAGAACGCGGAGGCGTACTTGGCGGAGTAGGCGAGGATGCCGGTGTCGGTGTGGCCGGCGAGGTCGAGGCCGGAACGGATGGCGGCGACCTGGCCGTCCATCATCCCCGAGGGGGAGACGAAATGGGCGCCGGCCTCGGCCTGGGTGACGGCCTGGCGCACGTACAGCTCGACGGTCGGATCGTTGGCGACCGAGCCGTCATCGGCGAGGACGCCGCAGTGGCCGTGGTCGGTGAACTCGTCCAGGCAGGTGTCGGCGACGATCACGAGGTCGTCGCCGACCTCGGCGCGGACTGCGGCCAGGGCACGGTTCAGGATGCCGTCGTCGGCGTAGCCGGCCGAGCCTGCCGCGTCCTTGTCGTCGGGCTCGGGGACGCCGAACAGGACGAGGCCACCGATCCCGGCCTCGACGGCACGGCTGGCCTCGGCGCGGACGGAGTCGAGGGTGTGCTGCACGACGCCGGGCATCGAGGAGATCGGACGGGGCTCGTCCAGACCGTCCGCGACGAAGACGGGCAGCAGGAGCTGGGCCGGATGCACCCGGGTCTCGGCGACGAGCCGCCGGATCGCCGGGTTGGTACGCAGTCGTCGGGGACGCCGGACGGGTGGAATCATGCTCTGCTCCTTCGGATCGTCCCCATTCTTGCTCATCCGGCAGGGGGTGACCTTCACAGAACAGGTGGTGGGGGAGCGCGCCCCGGGATGGAAGACTGGTGCCATGCCCAAGCGGAGCGTGCGCGACATCGAGTGTTTCCTGACCGACATGGACGGAGTGCTGGTCCATGACGAGCAGCCGGTTCCCGGAGCAGCCGAATTGCTGCAGCGGTGGGTGGATACCTCACGCCGGTTCCTGATCCTGACCAACAACTCCACCTACACCCCGCGTGACCTGGCCGCGCGCCTGGCGCGCTCGGGCCTGGAGGTGCCCGAGGAGAACCTCTGGACCTCGGCGATGGCGACCGCGACCTTCCTGAAGTCCCAGTCCGGGGAGCGGACCGCGTACGTGATCGGGGAGGCCGGGATCACCACGGCGCTGCACGGCGCGGGCTTCGTGCTCACCGACACCAACCCGGCGTACGTCGTGCTCGGCGAGACCCGCAACTACTCGTTCGAGGCGATCACCACCGCGATCCGGCTGATCAACGCCGGGGCGCGGTTCATCGTGACCAACCCGGACACGACCGGGCCGTCCCCGACCGGGGTGTTGCCGGCGACGGGCTCGGTGGCGGCGATGATCACGGCGGCGACCAACCGCCAGCCGTACGTGGTGGGCAAGCCCAACCCGATGATGTTCCGCTCGGCGATGAACCGGATCGAGGCGCACTCGGAGACCACGGCGATGATCGGGGACCGGATGGACACCGACATCGTTGCGGGTATGGAGGCCGGTCTGCTCACCGTGCTGGTGCTCTCGGGGGTCACCTCGCGCGAGGAGATCGACACGTTCCCGTACCGGCCCAACATGGTGCTCGACTCGGTCGCTGACCTGGTGCCGATGCTCTAGAACCTGTCGAACACCCGTTCGAAAAGTGTCGGGGGCGGGTGCTTGGATGGGTTCATGACAGAGGGTGCGCTCCTTCCGGCCGGCGAGGTGCTGGCCGAGGTTGACGCGCTGCTCGATCGTGTCGATCCCCGGCGGGCGCGGTTGAACCCTGGTGAGCGGCTCGAGCTGGTGCGGCTGGCCCGACGGGTGCGGGGCCGGATCGATGCGCTGACCGGCGTCGTGACCGCCGAGGCCGATCGCGCCCGCGCTTCCGAACAGGCCGCGGGCACCCCGCTTGCGTCGTGGCTGGGAATGGGTGAGACGGTGTCCCGGCGCGAGGCGGCGGGGGCGTTGCGGCAGGCGAGAACGCTCGGTCAGCACCCGCTGGTGGGCGAGGCCGCAGTGGCCGGGCGGCTCGGCACGAGCCAGGCGCGGGCGATCACCGGTGTGCTGGACGGGCTCGCGCCCGAACTCGACGAGTTGCAGCAGGAGCGGGCCGAGCAGGTGCTCGTGGCGCTGGCCGGTCACCTCGACGCCGACCAGCTCGCCAAGTCCGCGGGGCGGGTGCTGAAGCAGGTCGTGCCTGAGCATGCGCACGACACCCGTGAGCGGCAGTTGCAGCGCGAGGCCGAAGCTGCGCAGCGGCAGCGGTCGTTGCGGTTCTTCTTCGAGGGCGCCTCGGTGCGTTTCGACGGCTCGCTGCCGAGACTGGCGGCCGAGGAGTGGATCGCCCAGCTGGACGCGCACGCCGAACACACTCGTCGCACCGCGCTCGAGCGCCGCGACCCGCTGGGGGCCACGATCACGTCGGAGCAGCGTCGCGCCGATGCGCTGATCGCCCTCATTCACACCAGCTCGACCGGTCGGAGCGAGCCCGAGGCTCCTGCGCCGGCGCGGGTGCTGGTCGGTCTGAGCTACGA
>PHEV01000094.1 GCA_002843035.1 Actinobacteria bacterium HGW-Actinobacteria-5
ATCGCACCTCTCCCATCCCGCAGTTAGGTGAAATCCCGCCATGGCGTCCTCGGCTCGCGCGGTGGTCATCGTCTCCGGTGGCGCCGCAATCAGTCCCTTCACCACACCGGATCACGCCTGCGGCGAGGGCATGGCCGCGGGGAGCACCGACACCTACCTGCGCGAACGGCTGCTGGCCGCCGGTTTCACCGTCTACACCTCGCCGGCCAACGCCGGCCCCGGACCGGCGATCGAGGACACCGGCTTCGCCGGCTTCACCGATCCTCCCGAGGTGCTCGACGCCGACCTGACCGTCAACGCGGTCGGACCGATCGACGAGGCAGGGGCACACCTGGCCCGCTTCCTCGGCCATCTCGCCGAGCGGTTCGGGCATGACGGCTTCGACCTGGTCGCCCACTCGATGGGGGGCCTGTTCAGCCGGTCGGCGATACGCCAGCTCCGCTCCGCCGATCCCGCGTTCACGGTGTTGTCGCTGACCACCATCGGCACTCCCTGGACGGGTGGGTTCACCGCCGATTTCACCGCCGGAGACCTCACCCTGGCCGCAGCCGACGGCGACCAGCGGTTCGAACAGATCATGCTCGAGTTCGCCAAGGAGACGAGATCCCTGCCTACCCCCAACGCCGGCCAGCAGGTCGCCGGTCGCTACCTGACCGGGCCCGGCGGCTGGAACGAGCGCCAGGCGGGGGTTCTGGACGACTTCGCTGTCACCCTGATCGCGGGTGATGCCTTCCACGGCTCCGGCCCGATCTGGCCCCACGACGGTCTGGTCACCCGGGCCAGTGCCCTGGCCTCCGGCGTCCCCACCGAGGTGCTTCCGCACCGCAGCGAGCACGTCTACCCCGACGCGCACTCGATCTTCCTCTGCGACCTCACCGGGCTGCCCTGGGAGCGCGCCCTCACCTGGGATCCGGACGTGGCCGACCTGATCATCGACACACTCCAGCGCCGCCCGGGCCCCACCAGCTGAGGCCCCGCCCGACCGCGTCCGGGCGGGGTGGCGGTGCGGCTTCGGCGATAATGGTCGCCATGGCCAATGCCTCCCCCCGTATCACTGCCGCGCAGGCAGCGCGTTTTGACGCGATGATGCTGCGGCTGGAGCACCGCTTCTTCGCGGGCACGCGGAACTGGATCTGCGGCCGCGCCAGCGGCGACGTGCTCGAGATCGCGGTCGGTACCGGGCTGAACCTGCCGCACTACCCGGACGCCGTCCGGCTCACCGGCGTCGACCTCAACCCTGAGCTCCTGGAGTTCGCCCGCCGGCGCGCCAGCATGATCGGGAGGGAGATCGAGCTCTTCGAGGCGGACGCGATGGCGCTGCCCTTCCCCGACGAATCCTTCGACTCCGTGGTGTGCACGTTCGCCCTGTGCGAGGTGCCCGACGACGCATTCGCAATCGGCGAGGCGCTGCGGGTGCTCCGACCCGGCGGCAGCCTGCTGCTCGCCGACCACGTCGTCGCGACCAACCTGCTGGTGCGGGCCGGCCAGCGTGTGCTCGAGTCCGTGACCATCCGGGTTTCCGGGGAGCACTTCACCCGCCGACCCAGCGTCCACCTCGACGCCCAGGGGGCGAAGGTGGTCGCCGGGGACCGGCTCACCTACGGCGCCGTCGAACGCGTGCACGCCCGCAAGCTGATCTGACCGCGCGAGAAGTACCCACTGAGAACCCCACCACCACGCCCGCGGCACTGCACAATGCCCGGGTGGAGAGTGCCTTCTTCCTGGTGGTGCTGGTGGTCGCCATCCTCGCCGGCACAGCGCTGGCCGGACGGCTGGGCTTCCCTGCGCCGCTGCTGCTGATCGCCGCCGGCGTTGCCGGCAGCTTCATCCCGGGCGTGCCCGAGGTACACCTCGAGCCCGAAGTGGTACTCCTCGGCCTGCTGCCACCGCTGCTCTACGCCACCGCAGTGCAGACCTCGCTGGTGGACTTCGCCGCGAACAAGCGGACGATCCTGCTGCTGTCGGTCGGCCTGGTGGTCTTCACCACGCTCGGTGTCGGAGTGGTCGTGCACGCGCTGCTGCCCGACATCGGCTGGCCGGTGGCGTTCGCGATCGGCGCGGTCGTCGCACCCCCGGACGCCGTGGCCGCGACCGCGGTGGCCCGCCGGATCGGGCTGCCACGGCGGCTGGTCACGATCCTGGAGGGCGAATCGCTGCTCAACGATGCGACCGCCCTCGTCTCGCTGCGGACGGCGATCGTTGCGATCGGCGCCGGGGTGAGCGCCTGGCAGGTCGCCGGCGACTTCCTGCTCGCCGCGGGCGGGGGCGCACTGCTCGGGTTCGTGGTGTTCCGGGTGGTGGCCTGGTTCCGTCCGCTGATCAACGACCCCGTGCTCGACACCGCCGTCTCGTTCGTGATCCCGTTCGTGGCCTACCTCGGCGCGGAGGCGATCCACGCCTCCGGCGTGCTCGCGGTGGTCGTCGCAGGGCTGCTGCTCGGGCACAAGGCGCCGCTGCTGCAGACGGCGAAGTCGCGGATCACCGAGCGGACGAACTGGAAGACGATCGCCTTCCTGCTGGAGAACCTCGTGTTCCTGCTGATCGGCCTGCAGGCCCAGTGGATCGTCCGGGACGTGATGCGCTCCGGCGTCGCGCTGGAACTGGTGGTCGCGGTGTGCCTGGCCACGCTCGCCGCGGTGATCGTGCTCCGGCTGGCCTGGGTGTTCCCGGCGCGCTACCTGCTGATCCGTCCTGGCGCCGACCCGGAGACCGGCCACCGGCCACCGGTCGCCAACACCTTCATCCTCGGGTGGGCCGGCATGCGGGGGGTCGTGACGCTGGCTGCGGCCTTCGTCATCCCACCGGGAACGCCGTACCGCGAGGTGCTGCTGCTGGCCGCGTTCACGGTCGTGGCCGGCACATTGTTCATCCAGGGGCTGTCGCTGCCCCGGCTGGCCCGCCGGCTGCGGGTGCGTCCCCCCGACCCGATGGAGGACGCGCTGGCCCGCGCCACCCTGCTGCAGCAGGCGACGAGGGCTGCCGAGGAGCGGCTGGCCGCGCTGGAGTTCGAGGATCCGCACGGTGTCGTCGAGCTGATCCGGCAGCGCAGCGAGCAGCGCAACTTCGCCGCCTGGGAGCGCCTGGGCACCACCGACGACCAGGAGACGCCCAGCGACCTGTACGCCCGGATCCGCACCGACATGATCACTGCCGAGCGCGAGCGCGTCCTGCAGGTGCGGGCCGGTGGGCAGGTCTCCTCCGTGGTCGTCGCGGAGGTGCTGGCGATGCTCGACCTGGAGGAGTCGATGATCGATGACACCCAGCCGGAACGGATCGAGTCCTCTGGTCCCATCCGGCACCGGACCGGGGAGGGCTGCGCCGACCTCGACCGCTACCCGGCGGTGGCGATCGAGGGCGACCGGGTCTGCCGGCGATGCCTCGAGGAGGGCCTCACCTGGGTGGCGCTGCGGCAGTGCCTGGAGTGCGGCAACATCGCCTGCTGCGACTCCTCGCCGGGACGCCACGCCACCGCGCACTTCCGGGAGACCACCCACCCGGTGATGCAGTCGGCCCAGCCCGGCGAGGACTGGCGCTGGTGCTACGTCCACCACACGACCGGCTGATCCGTAG
This sequence comes from Actinobacteria bacterium HGW-Actinobacteria-5, assembly GCA_002843035.1. Lineage (GTDB taxonomy): Bacteria > Actinomycetota > Actinomycetes > Propionibacteriales > Propionibacteriaceae > Propionicimonas. The sequence continues at coordinate 3,571 of PHEV01000094.1, forward strand.
CGGCCACCCGCAATCGGGCAGCGGCGGTTCTGTTCCCCCGGCAGGCGCTCCGCAGTAACCTGCCGGAGAGCGCTTCTGGGGGGTGGCTGCACGTGACCAGTGAAGTGATTTCCGACCCGATCGACCGCACCCGGTTCCCGATCGATCCGTGGGCCCTGCGGGAGATCCGGTACGACCCGAGCGACCTCGGCCTGACCGAGACGCTGTTCTCGGTGGCGAACGGCTACCTCGGCCTGCGGGGCAACGTCGAGGAAGGCCGCGACTCCTACGCCCACGGGACGTTCATCAACGGCTTCCACGAGATCTGGCGGATCCACCACGCCGAGGACGCCTACGGCTTCGCGAAGATCGGCCAGACCATCGTGAACGCCCCGGACGCGAAGATCATGCGGCTCTACATCGACGACGAGCCGCTGCTGCTGAGCGTCGCCGACCTGCAGCGCTATGAGCGCACCCTGTCGTTCCGCGACGGCGTGCTGGTGCGCGAGCTGGTCTGGCGCACCCCGTCCGGCAAGCACGTCCAGCTGCGCTCGCGCCGGATGGTGTCGATGCCCGAGCGGCACCTCGCCGTGATGGACTACGAGATCACCCTGCTCGACGCGAACGCGCCCGTCGTGGTCAGCTGCGAGATCCTCAACCGGCAAGACGGCCAGGACGAGTTCCACGAGGAGTCGGCGGCGATGGGCACCGGCTTCGATCCCCGCCGGGCCGCCCAGCTTGCCGGCCGTGTGCTGGAGCCGGTATCGAAGTGGGAGGGAGACGGACGCTCGGTCCTCGGCTACCGCGTGGCGGCTTCCCGGATGACCCTTGCGGTGGCGGCGGACCACAGCATCCAGACCACCGACGAGTACGAGGTCCGGACCCAGGTCGAGGATGACGTCGCCAAGCACGTCTTCCGGATCCAGGGGACGATGGGCACCACCACGCGGATCACCAAGGTGGTCAGCTACCACACGTCGCGGGTGGTGCCGCCGCTGGAGCTGGTCGACCGGTGCCGGCGCACGCTCGACCGGGCGAAGGAGGGCGGAGCTCCGGCGATCTTCGCGGCGCAACGGGCCTGGCTCGACGACTTCTGGGAGCGCAGCGACGTGGTCATCGAGGGCCAGCCGGCGTTACAGCAGGCCGTCCGGTGGAACCTGTTCCAGCTGATCCAGGCCGCGGCCCGGGCCGAGGGCACCGGCATCCCGGCCAAGGGCATGACCGGGTCGGGCTACGACGGGCACTACTTCTGGGACACCGAGACCTACGTGCTGCCGTTCCTCACCTACACCTCACCCAGCTTCGCGCGGAACGCCCTGCGGTTCCGGTACACGATGCTGGAGGCGGCGCGCCAGCGCGCCCGCGAGGTGAACCAGCGCGGCGCGCTGTACCCGTGGCGCACGATCAACGGCGAGGAGGCGTCCGCCTATTACGCGGCGGGCACCGCGCAGTACCACATCGACGCCGACATCTCCCACGCCCTCTCCCAGTACGTGGCGGCGTCCGAGGACCGCGACTTCCTGGCCAGGGAGGGCATCGACGTCCTGGTCGAGACCGCCCGGTTGTGGGCCGACCTGGGCTTCTGGCGGAAGACGGACGGCGAGGGCAGCGCGAACCTCTTCCACATCCACGGCGTCACCGGCCCCGACGAGTACACCGCGGTGGTCAACGACAACCTGTTCACCAACGTGATGGCCCGCGCGAACCTGCGCGCCGCCGTCCGGAGCCTGCGCTGGCTCGCCGACCATGACGCGGACTCCTACGCCCGCGTGCTCACGCGGCTCTCGCTGACCGAGGAGGAGATCGAGGAGTTCTCCCGGGTCGCGGAGGCCCTGCACGTCCCCTACGACGAGGGCCTCGGCATTCATCCGCAGGACGCCGACTTCCTGTCCAAGGAGCTGTGGGACCTGCCCAATACGCCCCCGGACAAGCGGCCGCTGCTGCTGCACTACCACCCGCTGGTGATCTACCGTCACCAGGTTCTGAAGCAGGCGGACGTGGTTCTGGCGCTCTACCTGCAGGGCGACGAGTTCTCGCTGGACCAGAAGCGGGCCGACTTCGACTACTACGACCCGCTGACCACGGGAGACTCCACCCTTTCGGCAGTGGTGCAGTCGATCATCGCCGCGGAGGTGGGCTACGCCGACCTGGCCGAGCGGTATTTCCACACTGCCCTGTGGGTCGACCTCGCCGACCTGCACCACAACACCGACGCGGGGGTGCACGTCGCGTCCCTCGGGGGCCTGTGGCAGGCGCTGGTCGCCGGTTTCGGCGGCATGCGCGACTATCTCGGCGTGTGGTCGTTCGACCCGCGACTTCCGGCCGACTGGACGTCCCTCACCTTCCCGCTGACGTTGCGGGGCAACCGGCTGCGGGTGAAGGTCGAGCACGAGCAGATCACGTTCACCCTGGAGACCGGGACGGCCACCTCGCTGCCGCTGGTCGTGCAGGGACGCACGGTCGAGGTCACCCAGCTCTGCCCGCTGGTGGTCCCGCTGGCCCCGCCGCCGCTGCTGCAGGGACGGCCGTCGGTGCGCGACATCGTGGGTGCCGTGCGCGAGGACGGCTCTGTGATGCAGGCGACCGTGCCCGCACACCCCACCACGCTGGAGGCGGAGGAGAGCCTGCTGTCCTGAGAGGATCTCGTGCATGGACACCCGCTTCCGGTTCAGTTCGGACCCTGCCGACATCGATCACGACCTGGTGCACAGCTGGCTGAGCGAGCAGTCGTACTGGGCGCAGGGCCGGCCGCGCGCGACCCAGGAACAGGCGATCGATGCCTCGCTGAACTACGCCGTGGTCGACAGCGGGACGGGGCGGCAGGTCGCCTACGCCCGCGTGGTCAGCGACCGGGCGACCTTCGCGTGGTTGTGCGACGTGTTCGTCGACCCGTCCGTCCGTGGGCTCGGTGTGGGCGTCGGCCTGATCGACGGCGTGATCACTGAACTGGACGCGCTCGGCCTGCGCCGCACCGTCCTGTCGACCCGGGACGCGCACGGCCTGTACGCGAGGTTCGGCTTCGAACCCCTCGACGGCTCTCCGCGCTGGATGGTGCGCGGCGCCGGCTGACCTGGTGGCCGAAAAGGAGAACCGTCCCCTTTTCGGCCGTGGCCGGAAAGGGGACGGTTCTCGTTATCGGCCAGTCGGGCTCAGCCCAGCGCCCAGTCGTGTGCCCCCACCCGCAGCGGGCCGTTCAGGCCGGGCAGTTCGACCGGGCTGTCGCCGGCGTTCAGGCCGAGGGTGAGCCGCAGCGCCCCGCCGTCGAGGTTGATCGCGATCGTCTCGTCGGCCACTTTCCCCACCGACACGCCGGCCCAGGTCAACCACGGGTGAGTGCGGCGCAGGTGGATCAGGCGCTGGTGCAGCTCGAAGGTCGGACGGCCGAAGTCGGACAGGCCGTCCGGATCGATCGGGAACGGCGGACGCACCGCGTCGTCCCCGCCTGGCCCGTCGGTCTTCTCCCCGGTGAAGCCCTGCTCGTCGCCCGCATAGATCGCCGGAACCCCCGGCAGCAGCATGAGCAGCGCGTGGGCCAGCGGCAGGTTCCTCGGATCGGTGAGCTTCGTCGCGATCCGGGTGGTGTCGTGGTTCCCGACGAAGTTCAGCGGACGGAACCGGCTGGCGAACTGCGCGTGCCGGGTCAGGGTCCAGGCGAGCTCATGGAAGTTGTGGTCGTTCAGCGAGCTCCAGGTGGACTTCCACAGCTCGTACTCGGTCACGGAGTCGACACCGGAGCGGGCCGCGAAGTCGACGTAGTCGCCGTGGATCACCTCGGCCAGGATCCAGGCGTCCGGGTGGGCCTGCCGGACGCGCTCCAGGATCGGACGCCACGCGTCTGGCCCGGCGGCGTAGGCGGCGTCGAGCCGCCAGCCGTCCACGCCGCGGTCGAGCCAGTGGTTCATCACGCCGACCACGTAGTCCTGCACGGCCGGGTTGGCCAGGTTCAGCTCGACCAGGTCGAGATTGCCCTCGAAGCCGCGCGGGTACTCCCCGACCCAGCGGATCCAGCCGCCGGCCTCGGACGCCGGCCCGCCAGCGAGGGCGCGGGCCACGATCTCGTGCTCGGCGGAGACGTGATTGAACACCCCGTCCAGCAGCAGCCGGACGCCGCGCTCCTTCGCCTTCCAGACCAGCTCGCCGAAGTCCGCCTCGTCGCCCAGCCGCGGGTCGATCCGGTAGTGGTCGAGGGTGTCGTAGCCGTGGCTGCGGGACGCGAACACCGGGGCGAGCAGCATCCCGTTGGCGCCGAGCCCCACCACGTAGTCGAGCCAGTTGGTGAGCCGCCAGAGCCGGTGCTCGACAACCTCGACGGCCTCCGGCTCAGCGTCAACGAACCGCAGCGGGTAGCAGTGCCACCAGATCACCGTGTCTGCCCAACCCATCCCTGCCTCCTAAGTGAGTGATCCTCAATACAGTTATTGAGACTAGCTCACTAAGCGCTATGCTGTCCAGCATGAGGACGCAGGATCGTCAGGCACGGCAGCGGCTGAGCCCCGAGGCCAGGACCGGAGCGATCCTCGCCGCCGCCACCTCCGCCTTCACCGCGGGGACCTACGACCAGGTGTCCGTCGGTGCGGTCGCCGCGGCAGCCGGCGCGTCCGAAGCCCTGGTCTACAAGTACTTCGAGAGCAAGCCCGGGCTCTACACCGAGGTGGTGCGACTCCAGTTCGAACGGCTGGCCGCCCGCCAGGCGGACGTGATGGCCCGGCTGCACCCCAACACGTCCGCGCGCGATGTCGTCCGGCTCACCATCGAGGCCGTGCTCGACCACGTGAAGACCCTTCGTGCGGCCTGGGCGTCCCCGTTCTTCACCGGAGCCTCTGAGCCCGAGCCGGTGCAGGAGCTGCGCCGCCAGTACCGCCACGAGTTCTCCGCCGCCCTGGCCGACCGCCTCGACAACCCCGACTACCGTCGCGCGCAGCTCGCGATCACCGGCTTCCTCGGCTATCTCGGCGCGGCCGCCCAGCAGTGGGTCGACGACGGATGCCCCGCCTCCGACCGCGGCCCCTTGGTCGAGGCCGCCCTCGGAGCGCTCGAGGGCGCGCTGGGCGACTGGGGTTCACTGCGTCCGCCGGAACACTGACTAGCCTGCCGTCATGACCTTCTCGATCGTGGCCACGGACGGCACCAGCTGGGGCGTGGCCGTCGCCTCCAAGTTCCTCGCGGTGGGCTCCGTCGTTCCCGCTGCCATCGCCGGCATCGGCGCGGTCGCCACCCAGGCGGACGCGAACGTCGCGTACAAGCCCGCCGGGCTCGCCCTGCTCGAAGCTGGACTGTCCGCCGGCGAGACACTCGCCGCCCTGCTGGCCGAGGATGAAGGCCGTGACCACCGCCAGGTCGGCGTCGTGGACGCCGCCGGCGGCGCCGCGTCCCACACAGGCCCGGGCTGCTTCGACTGGGCCGGCGGCCGGGTCGGCGACGGCTACGCCGTCCAGGGCAACATCCTCCTCGGCGAACAGGTGGTGGCCGCGATCGAGAGCACCTGGCTGGGCAGCGACCCCGCGTCCCCGCTGGCCCGCCGGCTGCTGGCTGCACTCGCCGCCGGCGACGCGCAGGGCGGTGACAAGCGCGGACGGCAGTCGGCGGCGCTGCTGGTGGTACGCGAGGGTGCCGGCTACGGCGCGGGCGACGACGTCGCCGTCGACCTGCGCGTGGACGACCACCCGGCGCCGATCACCGAGCTGGCCCGTCTGCTGAACCTGAACGACCTCTACCTGACCGCCTCGACCGAGGCCGAGAAGGTGCCCGTCACCCCCGAACTGGCCGCCGAGATCCAGCGACTGGTCGAGCGCGAGGGTCATCCCGACCTCGCCGCGTGGGTCGGCAGCGAGAACTACGAGATGCGGGTGGCCGCCGACGGCTCCTGGATCGATCCGAAGGTGCTGGCGATCCTCCGCGACGGAACCGGGCGGTGAGTGAGGGCCGCCAGCTCGGTGGCGGCAACCGGACGCCGTGGAGCGACCTGCCGGCCTCGGTTCGCACCGGGATCGAGGAGGTGCTCGGCGCTCCTGTGGTGGACGCCCGCTCGCAGTCCGGCGGCTTCTCCCCCGGCAGCGCCGACCGCCTGGTCACCGCGGACGGCCGCCGGGCGTTCGCCAAGGCCGTGGCGGCGGCGGCGGACCCCGACGCGCACCAGATCCACCGCGCAGAGTCCCGCATCCTGCCCCTTCTGCCCCGGCACCTGCCGGTGCCGCGGCTGCTCGGCGTGGTGGAGACCGACGAGTGGATCGCGCTCGTGCTCGCCGACATCGAGGGACGCCACCCGGCGACCCCGTGGCTGCCGGCCGAACTCGACCGGGCGCTCGACGCGCTGGCGGCAATCGCCGCCGAACCGGTCAGCGCAGGGCTGGCCGAGGTGTTGCCGCCGCTCGGGACGGCCGTTGCCCCGCTGTTCGGTGGCTGGGCGCGCCTGGACCCGGACCACCCGCCCCGACTGCCGGACGGGCTCGACGCCTGGTACCTGGACCGCCTGGACCGCCTGGGCACGCTCGCGTCCGAGGCGTTGGAGGTGGTCGTCGGCGATCGGCTCGTCCACCTCGACGCCCGGGCCGACAACCTGCTGGTTCGTCCCGACGGGAGCGTCGTGGTCATCGACTGGCCGTGGGCAGCGGTCGGCGCACCGTGGTTCGACGCCCTCACGCTGCTGATGAACGTCCGCTACTTCGATCCCGGCTCCGCCGTGGACGCCGTGATGGCGCGGCACCCCGCCTTCACCGGCCTCACCGCCGCCGCGGCACTGCGCGCGCTGGCCGGACTCGGCGGGTTCTTCGCCGAGGCCAGCACCCGTCCGGCGCCACCGGGGCTGCCCACCCTGCGCCGGTTCCAGCGCGACCAGGCCGTGGCCACGCTGGGCTGGCTGCGAGAGCGCTGGCCCGACCTCGACGGTTGAGCCTCAGGCCTCCAGGAGCCGGGCCAGCCGCTTCTTCCTCCGGTTCTCCCGCACCACCCACGCGATGTCGGGATCGGCCACGTCGAGCGCAGTGAAGGCGGGCAGGCCCGCGTCCGGGTCACCCGCGACGGCCACCGACCAGCAGTAGCCGAGCCCCTGTCGTAGCGTGCGGACGGCGGGACTCCGCCGCCGCTGTGACGGCGTGTTCAGCAGGTGATCGGTGGCCGCCTGACACGCGGCGATGGCTGCCGCCGCGCTCTCGGGGACGCCGAGCAGGCGCGGCTCGCAGATCGCGGCGATGCCCGCGCGGACGACCAGCGGATCCGGGTCGGCCGTCCACTCCGCGACCAGCTCGCGCAGCAACGCAGGATCGCTGTCGCCGACCCGCTGCGCAGCGATCGCCACAGCCTCGCGCACCCGCCAGCGCTCGTCCGCGGCGAGTGCGGTGAGCCGCCCGATCAGGCTCCGGTCTCCCTCGAGCAGGAGCCGGCCGAGGGTGACCGTCCCGCAGCAGGCCAGGTACTCCTCCGCCTCGCCGCACAGGCCCAGCGCGAGGTCCCGGGGCAGGACGTCCCCGGCTGCGTCCAACAGGGTCAGGTTGGCTCGCGGTCCGGGCAGGCCGCTGTGCGCGACCAGGTAGGCCGCGATCCGTTCCGCAGGCAGGGCGGACAGGGTGTCCGCGTACTCGGCGCGGTTCATCCGCGGGGCGCGACCAGCTTCGGGTGGTTGCGCCACGCCGGCATGGTTGCCAGGTAGGCCCGGGTGTCGGCCTCGAGTTGCTCCCGCGACGCGTCCGGGTTGCGCCGGGCCTGCCAGTCGACCATGGTCGCGAAGCGGGTCTCGAAGTCCTGCAGGTTGCCCTCCGCGTCGGTGCAGTACTGGCAGTAGTGGCCCGACTCGATCGGCATGCCGCAGCTCTCGCAGTTGTTCTGGTTGGTCATGTCCGGTTCCTTCCCGACGCCCGTAACAGGGCGTCCAGCCCGTCGATCAGGCCACGCCGAGTGGCCTCGTCCAGATGTTCCATCGCCTCGGCCACCAGCCGGCGGTCGAGCACGTCCGCGTCCTCGCGCAGCCGGGCGAACCCGGCCGGAGTGAGCCAGACCAGCGTGCGGCGCCGGTTGGCCGGGTCCGGTTCGCGCTCCAGCAGACCGTGGCCCTCCAGTTGCGTGACAATCTCGCTCACCACCGACTGCGTCCGGTCCAGGTGCCGCGCCGCCTCGCCGATCGAGACCGGCCCGGTCACGGCCAGGTGCTGCAACACCGCGCGGGAGGCGTTGGTGAGCTCGCTGCGGCGTCCGTCCCTGCGGTGGAACGCGAGGAACGTGGCGGGGAAGGCCTCGCAGAAGTCGTCGGCTGCGCTCACGGGTTCATCGTCGAGCCGGCAGGATTCATCGTCAATCCCGATGAGTGGGCCAGCGGTCTCGGCAGGCTCGACCAGGCAAGGGTGGTGTTTCCGCTGCCCTGCCCCTCGTGGTTCGTCGCTCACCACTCGTCCAGACTCCTCGCGTTCGTCGTCTAGCGTTACCCCCGTGGAGACCGAGCACTTCCCTGAGCACGAACACGAGGACGCACTGGAGCCCAAGCACCTGATCCGGCGCTCGGACGTGGTGCTGCGGGCCGGCATCCTGATGCTCGGAGCGGGCACGTCCGGGCTTCGGGTGCGTGAGGTGATGCAGGGCGTAGCCCGCACCGTCGGGATCAAGAGGATCAAGGCCCAGGTGACCTTCACCGACATCGTGCTCACGGTGCAGCGGCGCGGCATCTTCCGTACCCAGGTGGCAGAGATCACCGCCCCGGGCGTGAACGCGCACCGGATCGCCATGGTGAAGGACTTCGCGCACAACCTGCCCGAGCGCGCCACCGTCGCCGAGGTGGACGCGATGCTCGACGAGATCGAGCAGACCCCGCGGCTGTACCCGACCTGGCTGCTCGTGCTGCTGGTCGCACTGGCCTGTGCGTCGGTGACGGTGCTCACCAACGGCGGCTGGCGCGAGGTGCTCGCGGTGCTACCGGCCTCGGCGCTCGCGTTCTGGCTCAACCGCAGCCTGAGCAGCTGGCAGCTGAACCACCTCGCCGTCGTGCTGATCTCCGCCGCCACCGCCACCGGCCTGTACCTGACCTTCACCCGGCTGCTCGACCTGGCGCTCGGCGGGCCCAGCCCGCGGATGGCGGCCGGCCTGGTCTGCGCGGCGATCTTCCTGATCCCTGGCTTCCCGCTGGTCACAGCCGGGCTGGACCTGACCCGGATCGACCTGCTCGCCGGCGTCCCGAGACTCACCTACGCGGCGATGGTGCTGCTGGCGATCACGATCGGGGTGTGGACGATCGCGACACTCAGCGGCGTCTCTCCCGGCGTGGTGCCCGGCCTGGAGGGATCCCCGGTCGCGGTCTGGGCGGCACTCCTGGTGGCGAGCTTCTTCGCCGTGTTCGGCTGGGCGATGATGTTCAACTCGCCGTGGCGGGCGGCCGTGGCGTCCGGCGTGGTCGCGATCATCGGGAACACGCCGCGGCTGCTGATGCTGCAGCACGGGGTGAAGGTGCACGTCGCGACGTTCATCGGCTGCTTCATCATGGGCCTGCTCTGCGCGCTGGCCGCACGACTGTTCGACATGGAGAAGATCATCATGACCGTGCCGACGGTGCTGGTCTCGATCCCCGGCGCCTCGGCCCTGCGGACGCTGATCTACTTCGACCAGGCCGACGTGGTCTCGGCCATGCAGAACGGCGTGGCCACCGTGCTGGCCGTGATCGCGATGGTGGCGGGGCTGGCAG
>PHEV01000095.1 GCA_002843035.1 Actinobacteria bacterium HGW-Actinobacteria-5
GCGTCCTGGTCTGGGTGCGGCGGCCGGCCGACGATGCGGGTCCTCCCGGCTGGCTCGCCGCCCTGGACGAGTTGCCGCCGTCGCGCGCGTTCGCCGCCGGCGGCGCGTTGTCAGCGGTGAATCCGAAGAACCTCGTGGCGAGCGGGACAGCAGGGCTGATGCTGGGCTGGTCCGGCCTGTCCCCGGACCAGATCACCGTGATCGCGATCGCGTTCTGCCTCCTGGCCGGCAGCACGGTGCTCGTGCCGGTCCTGGTGTTCCTCGCGGTCGGCCGACGCGCCCAGGATCAGCTGTTCCGCTTGCGGGACTGGCTGCTGCCCCGGCAGGCCGGGCTGGTTGCCGCCCTGCTGGTGGCGATCGGATTACTCCTTGTTGTGCGGGGAATTTCCGGAGCCTGAACCGGGTCCTGACCCGCGCGGCGACCGGCTCAGAAGAGCAGCGCCAGTGCCGGGTCGGACATGATCGTGGAGACGTCGGCAAGGAACTTCGAGCCCATCTCCCCGTCCACCAGGCGGTGGTCGAAGGTCAGGGAGACGGTGCAGACGCTGCGGGGCACGATCCGCTCGTTCTCCCCGGTTCCGACCACCCACGGCTTGCGCAGGATCGTGCCCAGACACATGATCGCCGCCTCGCCGTAGTTCATGATCGGAGTGCCTCCGTCCACTCCGAACACGCCGACGTTGGTGATCGAGAAGGTGCCGTTCGCCATCGCATCGGGCGGCACCTTGCCCTCCCTGGCCAGGGGCACGAGTTCGTTGATGGCCCGGGTCAGGTCGAGCAGGTTCAGCCGGTTCGCCGCCTTGATGTTGGGTACCAGCAGGCCCCGGGGCGTGGCTGCGGCGATGCCGAGGTTCACGTCGTTGTGCAGGACGATCTCGTCGCGCTCGGCGTCGTAACTGGAGTTGATCTCCGGGATCCGCTCGATCGCAAGGCAGGCAGCCTTCGCGAACACCACCAGCGGAGAGATCCGCAGCCCGGTGAAGTCGCGGCGTCGCTTGAGGGTCTCGATCAGTTCGACCGTGGCGGTGACGTCGACCTCCACGAACGCTGTCGCCTGCGGGACGGCGAGGGAAGCGGTCATCGTGCGGAACATCTCCCTGCGGACGCCGCGCAGCGGGATCCGCTTGTCGCCGGTGTTGTTGGCCGCAGCCACCACGTCGTCGGCGGTGATCGTGCCGCCCGGGCCGGTGGGCGCGACCGTGCTGAGGTCGACCCCCAGGTCACGCGCCACCCTGCGGACGGGCGGCTTCGCGCGCGGCGGTTCGGCGGTGCCGCCGGCCGAGCCTCCGCCGGTTGCGCTGGTGGACGCCGGCGTCCCGGCAGGCTCGACCGGCCGGTCGGCCCGGTCCGCGAGCACCGCCGCTTCGTGTGCGCCCCTGCGCGCCCGCCGGGCCACTGCACCGGCCTTCGCGCCGTAGCCCACCAGCAGGGCCTCGGTGGCCTCCTTCGGCGCTGCCTGGGCAGGCTCGTGAGGAACGTTCGGGGCGTCCCGGGGGGCGTCCGCCGCGGGCGCGGCCGCCTCGCCCTGGGTGTCCGCGATCCGGATGATCGGCGTCCCCACGTCGACGGTCTGACCCTCGCCGACCAGGATCTCGGCCACGACACCGGCGTACGGCGAGGGCAGCTCGACCAGCGACTTCGCGGTCTCGATCTCGAGAAGGATGTCGTTCACCGCGACCGTGTCACCGACGGCCACCTTCCAGGAGACGATGTCGGCCTCGAGCAGGCCCTCGCCCGGGTCGGGCAGCTTGAACTCGTGCATCTGTGCTCCTCAGTAGGCCAGTGACCGGTCGACGGCGTCCAGAACCCGGTCCAGGTCGGGCAGGTAGCCCTCCTCGACCCGGCTCGGCGGGTAGGGCAGGTCGTACCCGGTGACCCGCAGCACCGGCGCCTGAAGCTCATAGAAGCACTCCGCCTGGATCCGCGCAGCCAGTTCGGCGCCGATCCCCAGCGTGCCGACGGCCTCGTGCACGACGATCGCCCGGCCCGTGCGCCGGACCGAGGCGAACACCGCCGCGTCGTCCAGGGGCGACAGTGAGCGGAGGTCGATCACCTCGAGGTTGCGGCCCTCGTCCGCCGCGGCGACGGCGGCCTGCACGCAGGTGCGCACCATCGGCCCGTAGCTGAGCAGGGTGGCGTCCGTGCCGGGCTTCACGGTGCGCGACGCGTACAGCGGCAGCGGCGGGGCCGAGACGTCGACCTCGCCCTTCTCCTGGTAGCGCCGCTTGGGCTCGAGGAAGACCACCGGGTCGTCGTCCGCGATCGCCTGCTGGATCATCCAGTAGGCGTCGGACGGGTTCGAGCAGGTGACGACCTTCAGGCCGGGCGTGTGCGCGAAGTAGGCCTCCGGTGACTCGCTGTGATGTTCGATCGCGCCGATGCCGCCGCCGTAGGGGATCCGGATCACCATCGGCACGCCGAGCGCGCCGTGGGTGCGGAACCGCAGCCGGGAGACCTGGGAGACGATCTGGTCGAACGCCGGGTAGACGAAGCCGTCGAACTGGATCTCGACGACGGGACGATAACCGCGCAGCGCGAGACCCACCGCCGTCCCGACGATGCCGGACTCGGCCAGCGGGCTGTCGATCACCCGGTCGGTGCCGAAGGTGGCCTGCAGGCCCTCGGTGATCCGGAACACGCCGCCGAGCGCGCCGATGTCCTCGCCGTAGAGCAGCACCTTGTCATCGCCGGAGAGCGCCTCCCGCAGGCCGGCGTTGAGCGCCTTGGCCATGGTGAGGCGCTGGACGCCGGTGGCGGACGCCGCCGGCACCTCGATCGCCGAGGCGGCCGGGTCCGTCCCGATCGCGGTCTCGTGCATGCTCATCTCGCCTCCTCGAAGGATGCCTCGTAGGCGAGGAACTCCTCGCGCTGCCGCACGAGCAGGTCGGGGGTGTTCGCGTAGACCAGGTCCCAGAAGTCGGCCAGGTCGGGCTCGGGCAGGCTGACGCAGCCGTCGCGCAACCGCGCGGCGAGGGCGTCGGCCTCGGCGACGAGAGCCGCCTCCCACGCGTCGTCGATCGCGCCGGCCGCGGTCAGGTAGGCACGCAGCCGGTCGATCGGGTCCTTGGCCCGCCACTCGGCGACCTCATCGGACGTGCGGTACTTGGTCGGGTCGTCGGAGGTGGTGTGGGCACCCATCCGGTAGGTGAAGGCCTCGACGAGCACCGGACCACCGCCGCGTCGGGCGAGGTCGAGCGCCCACTCGGTGACCGCCTGAACGGCGAGCACGTCGTTGCCGTCCACGCGGACTCCCGGGAAGCCGAACCCGGCCGCGCGCCGGTAGAGCGGTACGCGCGACTGCACGATGGCCGGCTCGCTGATCGCCCATTGGTTGTTCTGGCAGAAGAAGACCACGGGCGCCGAGGTGGCCGCGGCGAAGCCGAAGGCCTCGTTCACGTCGCCCTGGCTGGTGGCACCGTCGCCGAAGTAGACGATCACCGCGCCGTTGGCGTCCGGATCGTCGTTGCCGACCGCTCCGTCCCGCTGCTGGGCCATGGCCATGCCGACCGCGTGCAGGGTCTGGCTGCCGATCACGAAGGCGTAGGGGTAGAAGGTGTCCGGACGGGACGGCCAGTCGGTCATGCCGGTGCCGCGGAACGTGGTGAGCAGGTCGACGGGGTCGACGCCCCGGCACCAGGCCACGCCGTGCTCGCGGTAGGACGGCACGACCAGGTCGGGATCGCGCACCGCCCGGGCGGAACCGATCTGGGCGGCCTCCTGGCCCAGCAGCGGCGGCCACAGGCCGAGTTCGCCCTTTCGCTGCAGGGCCGTGGCCTCGGCGTCGATCCGGCGGGCGAGCACCATGTCACGCAGGCTCGCAGCGAGGTCGGCGTCGGTGCCGTCGTAATGGAAGTCGGGGTGGTCGAGGCGCCGTCCGCTCGGGTCGAGGAGCTGGATCGGTACGTCGGCCACCGAAGGTTCGCGGTTGTTGCCTGCGGACTGCGTCAAGGGTTCTCCTGGTCAGCGGGGCTCCGGCATGCACTAACTTACGGTTACGTAACCATAGGTGTCAACAGGAGTCCCGACGTCAGACGACCAGCTGCAGTCGGCGGGGTGAGGCATGCAGCCGCACCGTCTGACCCCAGTTCGCCTGCAGCCGATCCGCCTCCAGGCCGTCGCCGAACGCCACCAGCGCGTCGGACTGGACCAGCACTTCGACGCCCTCCCCCTCCGCGAGCAGGCCCACCGTCAGGTCCGTGCCGGTGAGCGGGGACGGCCAGGCTTCGCGGACGAACCAGGCCAGGTGCGCCGAAGCCTCCCCGGGAAGGCCGCTCCTCGCCCCGCGCTCGCGGGCGATCGACGCGGCCCACCCGGTGGCGCCGGTCCCGGTGGCCACGATCAGTCCCGACGACGACTGGGCCTCGACCCGCCCATCGGCCAGCTGCAGCCGGTACCGCGCCGACTGGTGCCCGGCGTCGCCGAGGTAGATGTCGTTGAGCGCGTCCAGCACCGCTCCGTCGTCCGCGGTTGCGCGCACCATCGTCCGCGCCTGGACGGCCGCCCGCCCACCGAGCAGGTCCGCCAGCAGGCTGGCCACCCCGGCCGCCCGGTGTCGCACCAGCACTCCCGGATTGCGACCCGGCTCGGGGTCGACGCCGACCAGGGGCTGGTCGTGGAGGTACTTCGCAGTGTTGGCGACCAGCCCGTCCGGGCCGACGACGAGCACGACGTCGCCGGGCTCGAAGTCGAACCGGGACAGGTCGCCACGCTCGACCCAGCCGCGACGCCAGTCCGCGGGAATCGCAGCGGAGACGGTCCTGAGCGCGTCGTCGAGGGCGTCCTGCCGGAGCTGGAGTTCGGCGAGGGTGCGCCCGCGGGTGCGCAGGAAGAACTCGACCTGGCCGCGCGTGCCGTGCCGGTCGACGAGCTCGCTCAGTTCGCTGGCCCGGTGCACCACGACCCCTCTCGGCGGCAGTCCCATGGCTAGGCGTCCTTCCGGCCGCCCAGGGTGGTGAGCGCCCCGGTGAGCAGGTCAGGCGTGATGGTCAACTGGCCGATCTCGGGCAGGTGCCCGGACAGCTCCCGCAGGGCCAGCGCCCGCAGCACCTCGGCGGGCACCTCGGCGAAAGCGGCCAGGCGGGCCCGCTCGGCCGCGCCCTCTGCCTCTCCCTGCACCCGGGTGGCCTCGGCGGTCGCCTCCGCGAGCACGTGCTGCCGCTCTGCCCTCGCGCGCTCCTCGATCAGCGCCGCCGCGGCAGCCTCCTCGGCCCTGGTCCGGGCGTTCGCTCCCTCCTGCGCGACGAGCTGCTTCTCCCGCGTGGCCAGTTCGATGCGGGTGGCGAGTTCGTTCTCCGCGATGGCGCGTTCCCGCTCGACGGCCGTGGCGCGCCGCTCGTAGGTGGACCGGTCGGCCTCGGTCTGCGCCGCCTCCCGGGCCGGCGTCTGCAGGGCGCGCTCGAGGTCGGCGTCCGCCCGGACCGAGCGGACCCGGGCGCCGAGCACCTCCAGCCCGATGTCGGCCACGCGGGCATCGGCGCGCAGCGCTGCGCCGATCTGCACTCCCAGGGGGCCGGTCGGCGTGGCGACCGCGTCCCTGAGGCTGAAGCCGGCGAGGGCGTCCATGACGTGGCCCGCAGCCAGTTCGCCGAGCAGCTGGGCGGTCTGCTCCAGCGGCGTGCCGGACCACTTCCCGGTTCGCGGGTCGATGCCGAAGTCGAGCCGCGTGGCGGCCCGCTCGGGCTGCGCGAACCGGAAGCTCACCGTGACCTGCGCGGCAACCTCCTGCAGATCGGCCGTGCGGGCGTGCGCCACGAACGGGAGCTCACGATCGTCCACCGGCACCTCGGAGAGCACGGCGACCAGCGGACGGAACCAGAACGCGAGGCCGGTGCCCGAGCGGACCGGACGGCCGTCGCGTACCTGGATCACGTGCGAGGTGGACGTCGCCCGCAGGTGCCGCAGGAATGGGTAGGTGGTGATGGTTGCCATGACTCCTCCTTCAATGTCGTCACTATGACGATAACCGGTCCCATCGATAATCGTCAAGTTGACGCGATATAGTGGGCGAATGGCAGAGGCGCAAGGTCAGTGGATGCCGCCGGTGGCGTCCGTCGCGGTGGATCTCGTGGTGTTCACCCTCCGCGAGGGAGTCCTGCACGTCCTCCTGGTCAGCCGCGGCATCCCGCCGTTCGAGGGACGCCCCGCGCTGCCCGGAGGATTCGTGCTGCCCGCCGAAGGTCTGGACGCCGCCGCCATGCGGGAACTCGTCGAGGAGACCGGGCTCACCGACCTGGACGCCCATCTGGAGCAGTTGCGCACCTATGGGGATCCCGGACGCGACCCCCGCGCGCGCGTCGTGTCGGTCGCCTACCTCGCCCTGGCCCCCGGCCTGCCGCAGCCAGTAGCCGGCAGCGATGTCGCCGAGGCCCGCTGGACCCCTGTCGAGCGGGCTCTTCGCGATGAGCTCGCCTTCGACCACGGCCAGATCCTCACCGACGGCCTCGAGCGCGCCCGCGCGAAGCTGGAGTACACCTCGCTCGCCACGGCCTTCTGTCCGACCGAGTTCACCGTCTCCGACCTTCGCCAGGTCTACGAGGCCGTCTGGGGGCGTTCGCTGGACCCGCGCAACTTCCACCGCAAGGTCACCGGCACGCCCGGCCTGCTGATCGACACCGGACACACCCGGTCCGACGGGCCCGGCCGACCGGCGACGCTCTACCGGAGGGGCCCCGCGACCGCGCTCAACCCACCCCTGACCCGCGAGGCCTGAGCCCCTTCCGCGCCGAAGGCCAGCCCTGGCGCCGAGAGCCCCACCCTGCGTTCGGGCTCTCGGCGCGACGCGTGGCTCTCCCCGGGTTCGCTTGCCGCGGGATCCGCTCGCGTACCCTGAAGCGGTGAACGCGCGATGAGCACCCCCACAGCGCACAGGGACGAAGTCGTCCAGGCGATCGGACGCGACGGCGTCCGGCGGTTCCTCGATTTCCGTCACCGCCTCTACGCCGGCGACCCGGGCTATTCGACCACGCTGGAATTCGCTGTGGAGAGCGTGCTCGGGCAGACCACCCGGTTCACCCGCTCCTGCTTCGTGCGCCCGCTGCTCGCGCTCGAGGACGGCCAGGTCGTCGCACAGTGCGTCCTCGTGCACGACCCGGCCCTCCCACTGCTCCAGGTGGCGTTCTTCGACGCCCTGCCCGAGCGGCAGTCCCACGTCGACGCCCTGCTGGAGGAGGCACGGGCCGAAGCCCGGCGACGCCGCCTCGACCGGATCGTGGTCGGGCTGAACGGGCACCTCAGCCTGGGCGTCGGCATCCTCACCGAGGGGTTCGCGCCCGCGTCCTTCGACTCCAGCTGGAACAAGCCCTGGTACGCCGACTACTTCGACGGCCTGCCCCGCGCCGGCCTGACCGCGTTCGGCGGAACGGTGCCCGCGGTGCTCGGTCGCGTCCGCTCGCTCGGGACGCCGGACGCGGGGATCCGCGTGCGGCCGGTCGACCTGCGCGACTGGGACGCCGAACTGGAGACCTTCCGCACCCTGTGCGACGCGACCCTCGGCACGACCTCGCTGTACGCGCCCACCCAGCCCGGCCACTTCGCCGAGCTGATGGGCGGCCTGAGACCGTTCCTGCACCCCGAGCACCTGCTCTTCGCCGAGCAGGACGGGCACCCGGTCGGGTTCTGCTTCTGGCACCCCGACTACAACCGCATGCTCCCCTACGGACGACGGCTCGGCGTCGCGTCCATCGCGTGGCGGTTCGCGCTGCGCCGCGACCGCGTCCGCACCGTGATCCTGAACGCGATCGGGGTGCTTCCCGAGGTGCGCGGCAGCGCCACCCACGCCCTCCTGGCCCGCGTGGGCGAGGCGGTGGACGGCCGCTACGACGACTACGAGACCTGTTTCGTGTGGGACGACAACGTCGCCTCGCTGGGCATCAACCGCTACCTCGGCAACAACGTGGTCCGCCGGTTCGCGGTGTGGTTCGACGAGGTCGCCCCGTGATCACGGTCGAACAGAGGGCGGCCGACCTGCCGCCCGAGTGGGACGACGTCGTCGGCGACAACATCTACCTGCGCCGGGACTTCCTCGCCTTCATGGAGCGCTGCGATGACTGCGGCCAGCGCTACCACCTGGTCCGGGACGCCGCCGGCCGGCTCGACACCGTGTTCATGACCTACCTGCGGCGCGGGTACAACCTGTCCATGTTCACCCCGCTCGACTACCGGGTGACCATGACCTTCGTCTACGTACCGCTGTCGGTCACCCGGCCCGGGATCGCCTGGGGGAGCTGCCGGGACGAGGCGCTGGCGTACATCCGCGGGCTGCGCGGCTACACCCTGATCCTGAACCTGCCCGAGGGCGATTACCCGGGCTTCGCCACCGGACTGACCTGCTCCCAGTGCGTGCTGGAGGTGCGCTGGCCGAGCTTCGAGGACTACCTCGCCGCGTTGCGCAGCCACTACCGGCACCGCTACCGCAAGGCACTGAAGGCTTCGTCGGGGCTCCGGCTGCGCTGGCTGGAACGCCCCGAGGAGTTCGACGAGGAGCTGTACGGGCTCTACCTGCAGGTGGTGGGCAGCTCCCGGCTGGTGATCGAGACGCTGTCGCTGGAGTTCTTCCGGGGTGAGTTCTTCCGGATCCTCGTGCTGGAGGACGATGCCGGCCCGCAGGGCTTCGTCCAGCTCCTGGCCAACGGCGACGAGTTGATCTTCGAGTTCGTCGGGGTGAACTACGCCACCAACCACACCTACGACACGTACCTGCGGATGCTTCTCGAGATTGTCCGCTACGGCATCGAGAACGGCTTCTCGACGATCGACTTCGGGCAGACCGCGGACGACACCAAGCTCAAGCTGGGCTGCGACTACCCCGAGCTGTACGCGGCCCTGCACCACTCCAACCCGGTGGTGATGGCGATCGCGCGGAAGCTCGCGCCGCGGCTGGAGTACCGTCCGCTGGCCACCCGGTTCCAGGTGTTCAAGGACTCCGGCGCGGTGCTGGCCGAGCCGATCGAACTGCCCCTGGACCGCGGGGACGGGGAGCTGGCGTCGTGAACGTCCTGCTGGTGCGGCCGCGGCCCGACCCGCGCTCGATCAACCTGCAGCGGTTCATGATCTGCGAGCCGCTGGAACTGGAGGTCGTCGCCGGGCACCTGCAGCGGCTGGGCCATGCCGTGGACCTGGTCGACCTGATCCTGGAACGCCGGCCGCTGGCCTGGTTCCTGCGCCGCAAGCGCTACGACGTGGTGGGGTTCACCGGCTACATCAACCACGTGCAGGTGATCCGGCAGCTGGCCCGCACCGTGCGCGCCGAACAGCCGGACGCGCGGGTGGTCGTCGGCGGGGTGCACGCGGAGGTGGTGCCGTCCGACTTCGACGATCCGGCGATCGACCACGTGCTGTGGGCGAACGGGGCGGCGACGCTGGGCGAGATCGCGTCCGGGCTGGGCAGCGACGAGGCGTCCGCGCTGCCGGGGGTGTGGGGGCACGGGAAGCCGCGTCCGGCTGCCAAGCACCCCTCCGGGATGCTGCCCGACCGGGCGATCACCGCGCGCTACCGGGACCGGTACAACTACATCTACCACGACCACTGCGCGACGCTGAAGACGTCGTTCGGCTGCCCGTTCACCTGCCGCTTCTGCTTCTGCACACAGGTGTGCGACTACGCCGAACGCGATCTCGAGGAGGTGATGGACGAGTTGGCCGCCATCCCAGAGCCGAATGTGTTCATCGTCGACGACGACTTCCTGTCCCGGCCCTCCCGCGTGCGGGCGTTCTGCCGCGCGCTCGACGAGCGCGGGATCACCAGGAAGTTCATCGCCTTCGGCCGCGCCGACTTCATCGTCCGGCACCCCGAGGAGGTGCGGCTGCTGGCCGCACACGGCTTCGAGGCGTTCTTCGTCGGCCTGGAGTCGTTCCGGGCCGGTGAGCTGGACGACTACGACAAGCGGACGTCGGTGGAACAGAACGTCGCGGCGGTCCGGGTGCTCGAGGCGGCCGGCGTGCAGTGCTACAGCGGACTCATCACCGGTCCGGACTGGAACCGGCACGACTTCGACGAGCTGATCGGCTTCCTGAACACCTTCGAGCACCCGATGGTGAACATCCAGCCGATCACGCCGATGCCGGGGACACCACTGTACGACGATGAACTACCGAACCTGACGTTGCCACGAGAGCAGGCCGAACGCTGGGACATGGCCCACCTCGCGTTCGCCCCGTCCGCGCTGTCGCCCCGGGCCTACTACTGGCACCTGCTGCGCACCTACTGGTCGACGTCCGCGAGCGCCCCGCAGCGCCGCCACCTGCGCGAGCGGTACGGCACGCGGGTCTACCGCAGGGTTCGCCGGGGCGCGGTCGGGATCACCTGGCAGTACCTGAAGCTGATCATCGCGCCCGGCAGCCCGGCGGCACCACACACCCCCGTCGAGCCCGCTCCGGCCCGGCGGCTCAGCATCATCCCGGCCAGCGCCGGGATGCCGGCCCGCAGCGGAGACGAGGCATGAACAAGAAGTTCCTGTTCATCCAGCCGACGATCTACGACGAGCGCGGCGAGCCGGTGAAGAAGTCGAAGCTGTACTTCGTGGGTCTCGGCATGCCGCTGCTGGCCGCCCTGCTGCCGCCGGACTGGGAAGCGGAGATCTGCATCGAGACGATCGAGGACATCCCCTGGGACACCGACGCGGATGTGGTCGGGCTGGGCGGCATGGGGCATGCGGCGAACCGGGCGAAGGACATCGCCGCCGAGTTCCGCAGCCGCGGCAAGATCGTGGTCATGGGCGGCCCGATGGTCAGCCTCGTCCCCGACCTCGCCGCCGGCTACTGCGACGCCGTGGTCGTCGGGGACGCCGAGGGCCTGATGGCCGAGCTGTGCCACGACCTCGAGCGCGGCACGCTGCAGCCGCGCTACGCGGAGAAGCTGAAGGGCGAGCTGAACACGCCGCTGCCGCGCTACGACCTGGTGGTGGACAAGCGGATCGGTGACTTCCTGCCCGTCCAGGCGGGTCGTGGCTGCCCGCACACCTGCAAGTTCTGCTCGATCTACTGCCTCTACCGGGGACACTACGTGCGGCGTCCGGTGCTGGAGGTGATTCGCGACATCACCGCGATCAAGGAGCTCGGGTTCGACAAGTTCCTGCTGATCGACGACAACATCGTCGCCCATCCGGCCTACCTGAAGGAGCTGTGCGAACAGATCAGGCCGCTCGGCATGACCTGGATGTCGCAGTGCTCGATCCGGATCGCCGACAAGCCGGACTTGCTGCGGCTCGTCGCAGAGAGCGGCTGCCGCGTGCTGAGCTTCGGCCTGGAGAGCATCAACAAGGACTCGCTCCTGGCGATGAACAAGAAGTGGTGTGATCCCGACGACTACGCGCGGGTGCTGCGCACCGTGACCGACGCCGGCATCGAGATCGCCAGCGAGATGATCGTCGGCATCGACACCGACACCCGCGAGTCGCTGCTGGCGACCATCGACTTCGTGAAGTCCAGCGACATCGTGGCGCCGAAGTTCTACTGCCTCACCCCGATCCCGGGGACGGACCTGTACGAGGAGTTGAAGGACACCGGACGGATCACCGATCCGGACGTGCTCAGCTACACCCCTTCCCGGGCAGTGATCGACACCCCGAACCTGACCGCCACCGAGGTGGAGGCGCTGTTCTGGGAGATCTACCACCGGGTCTACACGCTGCCCGCGATCCTGCAGCGAACCGTCCTGCACCGCCGGATGCGCAGCCGTCCGGGCCAGACCCTGTTCTTTCTGATGGTGAACCTGGTCTACCGCTCGCAGATCCGCCGCCGGATCTCCCCGAACATCCTCTAGCTCTCATGCCGTCCTCCGTGAGCTACCTTCCCGTTCCGCCGAACCGTGAACCGGATTTCGACGACGACTTCGCTCGCGGGCTGAGCTCCCATCGATGGGTTGCGAGCTATCTCCCGCAGTGGACTACGCCGGAACGGGCGCGGGCGCGTTATGAGATCGTTCCCGCCGGGGTCCAGTTGAGGATCGAGTCCGACCAGCCTGATTGGCGTCCCGAGGACGCACCGCTGCGCGTCTCAAACCTGCAAACGGGTGTCTACTCGGGGCCAGTCGGCTCTCCGTTCGGAACGCACCGCCATCGCGCCGACCTCAAGGTCCGCACGCGGATTCCGCAACAGCTGCTGTTCGCACCCTCGCGAGGGCGAGTGGATATCACGGTATCCGCGAGCCCGGACGTCAATTGCATGGTCGCTGCATGGCTCGTCGGAACCGAGCACCGATCCCCGGCGGAGTCCGGCGAGATCTGCGTGTTCGAGATCGACGCCGACGCCATCGGCGAGACCACAGTCGCCCGCGCCGGGGTCAAAGCTCATCACGACCCGAACCTCACCACCGACATGGCCGAGGTCATCCTCCCGTTCGATGCGTCCTCGCCTCACACCTGGACGGCGATCTGGGGCGAGGGCGAGACAGTGGTCGGCTGCGAAGGACGCACCGTAAGGCGCCTCGCGCAGGCTCCTGACTACCCACTGTTTCTCATGATCGACCTGTTCGAGATCGGACCGCGCGGCGGCAGCTACCCCAAGACCGCCACCATCCACCGAGTCCGCGCATGGCAGTGACGCCGGAAGACAACCGCTTCAGCAACACACCCCCAACCGTCTGACGGGGCCGGCAACCGTCCCCGGTTCCCGATCAGGCGAAGCCGAACACCGGTGGCAGGACGACCGCGGCGAGCACGCACCAGGTGAGGTACACCGGCACGTAACCCGTCTGCCAGCGCTCGAGGACGCCGTGGGTGAGCCGGCCGCGCAGGAAGCCGAACTGCAGCCAGGCAGCCCAGGCGAGATTCACCAGCAGGATCAGGTTCAGCCCCAGCGAGGCGACCTTGTTGGGGCTCGCGCCGAAGGCGCCGATCCGTCCGAGCATCGCCGAGAGCACCACGACGTCGACGACCAGCGCGGCGATGATCATCACCAACTGGAGGGCGTCGAACCACCGGGCGCGCGTGGACGCGTCCCGCGCCGAGAGGGTGTAGAGCAACAGCCCGAGCACCACGACCAGGGCGGCGTCGAACACGATCAGCACCTCACGGTCGGCACCGAGGACCGAACCACCACCGGTGACCCCCTGGACGCAGGCGACGATGACGAAGGCGAGCAGCATTGCCGTGAACAGCGGGGTGAAGACGGCGGTCAGCACCGGCGCCATGTTCTCGATCACAGACTTCTTCGCCTCCACGAGCCACGCCGCGATCACCCGCCGCTCCGCAGGGCAGCAGCCACTCGCCGACGAAGCGCCCGGCGTCCACACCGATCGCGGTGAAGACGCCGAGCGTGAGGCCGGTCAGAACCGCCCCACCGAGCGCGATCAGGGCGAGGTAGATCACCCACTCGCCCGTGAATCGGATGAAGTCCATCCGGGCGCGGTCGGAACGCCAGCGTCCCTCGGCATAGGCGACGCCGACGACCAGCCACAAGGCGACGCTCAGGTGCAGGACGGTGAGCAGGAGCGTGTCCGCGCCCGCGGCAAACGGGTAGGCGTTGACCAGGACGGCGGCGCCCACGAAGGCGACCGTGACGATCGCCACCGAGGAGCGGACTGCCTGGGCGCGGACGAGGAACCAGGCCGCGAGCACACCGAGGACGAAGATGGGGACGTTGCGGAGAGTGACGTCCTCGGTGGCGCTCCAGAGGGCGGGCAGCTTGACCAGCGCCGCGGCCAGTACCGCGAAGCCGATCGCCAGCGCGCCGCTGCGCTCCGGCTTCTCCGCGCTCGGCTCGCCACCGAGGACGAGTTGCTTCCACAGCCGGTCGGAGTGCTCCCGGGCGAACTCACGCGACAGCTCGTCGGTCCGGCCGAGCCGACGGACGGCGATCAGGAAGGCCTCGTCGCCGCTGAGCCCGACCGATTCGAGGTCGTCGATCTGGTCGCGCAGGTGGCTCTCGAGTTCGTCCAGGTCGGCCGCGGCCAGCGCCGGGTCGGAGGCGAGG